>DATMND010000125.1:0-47845 GCA_035569235.1 Acetobacteraceae bacterium
TCGGAAATGCGCGGTCAGGGCGGCCCGGTGGCGGGCGCGAACGCGGCTGGCAGGTGTGGCGGCGGTTGCGCGGGATACTCGGTGGCGGGCGGGTCGATCAGCCACACGCTGACCCGCTTGAATATGTCCTTGGTCAGCGAGGCAAGGCTGCCGTCGTTGGCGATGATGAGCAAGGAGAGTTCCCGCCACAGCGGATGCGCCGTCGTGATGCCGAGGTCGCGACAGATATCGGCGAGGACGGCGCCGATCGGGCGGCGGCGGACCTGGGCCGCGATTTCTGCTGGCGTGGGCAGACGGACGGTGCGCGGTTCGGCCGCGCTGGCGCTGGCGCTGGGGTCCAGGCGCGGGGCGGTGCGCGGTTGGCGGTGGGACGGGGCGGTCACGGCGGCCGGCGCGGCGTGCCGAGGGGGCGGGCGTTGGTCCAGTCTGGCTTCGAGCGCGGCGGCGCGGAGCAGGCCGCGGGTGATGCGCGCGAGGATTTCCCCGATGTCGATGGTGCCGAAGTTTCGCGTGATGGCGGTGAGGCTGGTGGATGCGGTGCGCTGTTGCAGCGTGGTGGCGAGTTGTTTGCCGTAGTCGATCAGCGCGCGGACGAGGCGGAGGAGGTGCCCGGTGCTGGTGGGTGCGTCCGTGCCGGTGGCTTGCCGATCCTGGTCGGGATCGGGGCGGTCGGCTGGGACGGCGGCGGTGGGCGGGGCGGCCATGAACGGAACATGAGCATAGGTGGAGGGGCTGTGTAAAGGAAAATATTCGGCTTCAAGGTAAATATTCATGGAAGCGGCGAGAGGGTGTGCGGGGCGACGCGCCAGGCACTGATTGGGCCGGCGGTGGGGCGGACGGTGCCCGCCGGATGGATACGACGTATCGTGGATGCGCGTTTCGCAATGCAATGAAAGGTGGCGAACATGGGAAGGCTCGACGGCAAGGTCGCAGCGGTGACGGGCGGGGCATCGGGGATCGGCGAGGCGACGGTCAGGCGTTTCATAGCAGAGGGCGCGAGCGTGGCATTCTGCGATCGGGACGGCGAGCGCGGCCTGCGCGTGGCGGCCGAGCTCGAGACCGCCGGCGCCAAGGTCGCCTTCACGCAGGCTGACGTTGGTACCGAGGCCGCATGCCTCGGCTTCGTCTACGGTGCCGCGGAGACGTTCGGGCGGCTCGACATCCTCATCAACAATGCCGGCATCCGCAAATACGAGAAGATAGACGAGGCGAGTGCTGCGAGCTGGAACGAGATCCTCAGCGTCAACCTGATGAGCTACGTCTTCTGTGCCAAGGCGGCGGTTCCGCTGATGCGTGGTAACAAGGGGGGCGCCATCGTCAACGTCGCCTCCGTGCGTTCCGTCGTCGCAGGCGGCGGCAACCTGCAATACGACACCACCAAGGCCGCGATCGCGGGCTTGACGCGGGCGCTCGCCGCCGACCACTCGGCGGAGGGCATTCGTGTGAACGCCGTCGGCCCTGGCCCGATCTTCACGCCGTTCCATCAGCGCCGAATCGCGGCGGCCGGCGAGACCGTCGAGCAGTACAACGCCCGCGCCGCACAAGGCACCATGCTGAAGCGCCCGGGCCGGGCCGAGGAGGTCGCTGCCGCAATCCTGTTCTTGGCCTCCGACGATGCCTCCTACGTCACAGGCGCCGTGCTGTTCGTGGATGGCGGCATGACGGCGATGTGAGGAATATGCGGGCGGCGCGCGTAGTCCATATCGCCCGCTGCGCTGCACCGCGGTTGCCAGGTCGTGCACCGGAACCGGATAGTCGCAAAGCCACCCAGTGGCCGGATGGTACTGACGATCTTCGCGGGCACGGCGCGATCCCGTGCCCCCGGTTCTTGCAGTCCGCCGGCTATTAAATGTTCCTGCCCTTTCGGCAGCGAACGTTGGTTACACGGCCCGGTTCGGCACAATCTGAGCGTCTGCTGGGCCCGCTTCCTTGTCGAGAGCCTTGTCAGTAGGAGCCAGCCATGCCCGACACCCGGACCGCGAGCTGCAACTGTGGCGCTATTAGGATCGAGGCGCGCGGCCAACCCGTGAGGGTCGGCCTGTGCCACTGCATCACCTGCCGCAAGGGGGGCGGTGCACCCTTCACAGCCAGCGCAATCTGGCGCCGGGAAGCCGTCACGATTCGGGGTAATACGACAAGCTGGAAAGACACGACCGTCTCCCGTCATTTCTGCCCGTCCTGCGGGTCGCATCTATTCGGAATTTCGGATGGCACCGGCGAGATCGCGATCGGGTTGGGTGCCTTCGATGTCGTTCCAACTGGCTTGGCGCCCACCTACGAGCTGTGGGTGGGGCGCCGGGAGAAGTGGTTTGAGGTAGTGACTCGGACCGAGCAGTTTCCCGGCCATCGGACGGCGGTGGGGTAGTTCCTACCGTTGCGTTGTCGGGTCACGAAGCCCGGCGGCGAATCCGCAAGGCGACACCACCAAGGCCGCGGTCGCGGGGTTGACGCGGGGACTCGCTGCCGACCACTCGGCGGAGGGGCATTCGTGTGAATGCCGTCGGCCCTGGGCCGATCTTCACGCCGTTCCATCAATGCCGCCTCGCGGCGGCCGGCGAGAGCGTTGAGCGGTACAATGCCAAGGCCGCACAAGGCACGAAGCTGAAGCGCCCCGGCAGGGCCGAGGAGGTCGCTGCCGCGATCCTGTTTTTGGCCTCCGACGATGCCTGCTACGTCACCGGCGCCCTGCTGTTCGTGGACGGTGGTATGACTGCGATGTGAGGGATATTAAGCGGGCGCTCACAGTCCGTATCGCCTAGTTTGCTGCTCCGCGCCTTCGGCTTTGAAGGCGGCCGGGCGATCGCGGCCTGATTTTGCTGGCGTCAACGAATTGGAAAGGTTGTGCCGGCAGTAAACAAGGAAAATGGAACCGCAAAACACGCAAAACACGCAAATGGATATCGGCGAGGACAGGGTTGGCCTCCTGTCCAAACGAATCATTGGCTGCGCCCTGACGGTGCTCCACACGCTGGGAACTGGATTTCTTGAGAAAGTGTATGAAAACGCATTGGTGCACGAGCTGCGCAAGTCTGGGTTCGCCGTCTCGCAACAGCATCCCATGGTCATTCGATACGATGGGGTCGTGGTCGGGGAATATGCGGTTGACCTACTCGTCGAACACATCGTCCTCGTCGAATTGAAGGTAGCCAAGGCGATCGACGAGATTCATCTCGCGCAGTGTCTGAATTATCTGAAAGCCACAGGCTTGCATCTCTGCCTTCTACTCAACTTCGGCAAGCCTCGCCTTGAGATCAAACGCATCGTCCTGGCCCTGTAAGGCACCGCCGCCCTTTGCGTGTTCTGCGTGATTTGCGGTTCCATTTTCCTTGCGGTCGGACAGGCCGCGTATAGCCAGTTTGCTGCGCTGGTCCACGATCGCCAGGTCGCGATCGCGGGCTTGACGCGGGGGCTGGCCGCCGACCACTCGGCGGAGGGCATTCGGGTGAACGCCGTCGGGCCTGGGCCGATCTTCACGCCGTTCCATGCGCGCCGCATCGCAGCGGCCGGCGAGAGCGTCGAGCAGTACAACGCCAAGGCTGCACAAGGTACCATGCTGAAGCGCCCGGGCAGGGCCGAGGAGGTCGCCGCTGCGATCCTGTTTTTGGCCTCCGACGATGCCTCCTACGTCACCGGCGCCCTGCTGTTCGTGGACGGCGGCATGACGGCGATGTGAGGAATTCAGCCGGCGCTTATTACCAACTCCACCGTCATGGCCGTCGGAGGCAGGCCATCCACGCCTTTGCTGCACTGCCGGCATCAACGAATTGGAAAGGTTGTGCCGGCAGTAAACAAGGAAAATGGAACCGCAAAACACGCAGAACACGCAAATGGATATCGGCGAGGACAGGATTAACCTCCTGTCCAAACGAATCATTGGCTGCGCCCTGACGGCGCTCCACGCGCTGGGAACTGGCTTCCTTGAGAAAGTGTATGAAAACGCATTGGTGCACGAACTACGCAAGTCTGGGTTCGCCGTCTCGCAGCAACATCCGATGGCCGTTCGATACGATGGGATCGTGGTCGGGGAATATGCTGTTGATCTGCTGGTCGAACACATCGTCCTCGTCGAATTGAAGGTAGCCAAGGCGATCGACGAGATTCATCTCGCGCAGTGCCTGAATTATCTGAAAGCCACAGGCTTGCATCTCCGCCTGCTACTCAACTTCGGCAAGCCTCACCTTGAGATCAAACGCATCGTCCTGGCCCTGTAAGGCACCGCCGCCCTTTGCGTGTTCTGCGTGATTTGCGGTTCCATTTTCCTTGCGGTCGGACAGGCCGCGTATAGCCAGTTTGCTGCGCTGGTCCGCGATCGCCAGGTCGCGATCGCGGGCTTAACTCATGGGCTCGCCGCCGACCACTCGGCGGAGGGCATTCGTGTGAACGCCGTCTGCCGTGGCCCGATCTTCACGCCGTTCCATGCGCGCCGCATCGCAGCTGCCGGCGAGACCGTCGAGCAGTACAACGCCAGGGCTGCATAAGGCACCATGCTGAAGCGCCTGGGCAGGGCCGAGGAGGTCGCCGCCGCGATCCTGTTCCTGGCCTCCGACGATGCCTCCTACGTCACCGGCGCCCTGCTGTTCGTGGACGGCGGTATGACGGCGATGTGAGGAATATTCATCCGGCAGTCACATTCAGCCCCGGCAAATACGTCTGGTCGATCACGGCCGTATTCCTCTATTGTTGACGAGGGTGCGAGTTCCATCTTTGTTCTCACGTAACCTGTAAGAAGCGAGAATTCAATGGCCGGCCGGCATTACGGGGACTACCGCCCGGAGGAGTCGATCCGGCTCCGGCCCAGGCGCAACGATGACAGATTGGGGATATTGCGCCCGACCCATCAGGGTCAGACCATGCTGTCCCAGCCCTGATCATCGGATTCGGCACGTTGAACGCTTATCTGGACATTGCGGCGACGATTCTGCAGGCGGAGAGGCGCCCATTGAGTTCGCGCGCGATCTTGGCCGAAGCACACCGCAAGGGGCTGGTCCCATCGAACCTATATGGGAAAACGCAGGATAAGACGCTCGGCGCTCGCATGAGCGTAGATATCGTCAACCACCGCGACAGGAGCCGGTTCTTCCGCACCGGACCAGGCCGCTATTTCCTGCGGGAGTTTCTCGACGACACCAGCATTCCGGAACAATATCGCCAGCCATTTCAGGCGCGCCGCCGTATTCGGGAGCTGTTGAGAGGTCCGGCTTTGGCTATGCCGGTAGCTGAACTGCAGCTACATGTGCGAGACGACACGCCAATCGCAGCTAATAAATTGATAAGGCTGCTGAAGCGGCAGCGGCAGGCATACTGGGATTCGCGCATGGTAGAAAGTGCGGTATTTGTCCGCGCCTTTGTCTGCGTATGCAGAGGATCCGAAGTCCTGAGTTATCGCCTAGGGCGATATCGAGATGACCGGGACACCTTCATGCAAAAGCGGTCTATCGGTTTCTCGACCCTGGTGAGTATCAACGAGCACACGCTTTTCAATGTCGCGGATATGGGCATCGTAGAGGCTGGGGTGCGCGCTACAAAACTCGATCTCGATATTCCGCCAGTCCCCGTTTATCCTGACGACACGGAAGAGGCTATCTTACATAAGTTCATTTGGGTTACTCAGCCCCATGGCGCGAGCGCCATCCTAGCGGTTATCACCTATAGCTGTCCGGCGTGGTTTGAGCCAGTAAAGAAACGCTTGGCACTGAACGATCTTAGATGGATCGATGCCAACGCCGGGATAAACGATTTCGACGACTTCGACCCCTGGTCAAGAGTCGTTCTTCACAACCAGCACAGCTTCAAAGCGGTGTTTAGGGCGAGGATTGGATAACCTTCCTCAGTTTATTGACCGTGCCGTCAGTGGTTACCTCAAAGGGCAGCTAGAAAGTGGGAACGCGAATCAGACGAAGAAGGCCCTCCAAGAGATATGCAGGCTTTACAGACGAGGATACAGAATCATACACGATCAAGTGACAGGTATTGAGAACGAAGTCATTGGCTTGACGTTTTCGAGCGAAGATCCGAAAGTCATCCGGTGGTCCCTCAATACATTGGCTCAACTCGGTCGGGAGCAGACATGCAAACGGGCGATTCTGCATGCCACAGCGACTTATCAAGATGATGCGGAGGTGTTGGCAGCGTCTATCGCCGCTTTGTATAGATTGTGCCCGACAGCATCGGGGGATAGTCGTAGGCTTGGATTCGATGAGCAACTGGTGACTCTAGCCGCGCTTCAGCACGTTCCGGTACCACAATTGAATTTATCATCTCTGCCTCTCAACGTCGAACACGCAAGCGACGAGCTTGTTAAGTTAGGTTTGGTCGTCGTCGGGCTCGACAAGGCACCTCCGCACATGTTCGATCCGGACTATGACAATGCAGAAATTGTGCGCGTGCTGGGGCAACACCATGACCCAATCGTCTCACAATACTCTGTGTGGGCGATCACTGAGAATCCAAACCTGGGCGTGAGTGACCTGGGGGTGGATCTCAAGAGCGTCGAGCAGCAACCTCCGAATGTTCGGGGATGGGTCTTTCAGTTGCTTGCCATGAATGGCAACGACATTGGGAGGCATCTCGATTATATCAAGCTCGGTATCGAGGACAGAAGCGCTGAGGCTCGTATGGGGCTCGCCATTGGCGTAAGAAACACCTTTTCACCTGTGCTTGTGCCATTGGTGCTGGAATGGTTCACGCGGGAGATGGATCAGGATGTGCGCCAACATCTTGTGGATCACCTCATACGGCACTCTGAGCGCTCACCCGCCTACAAGGAACATGTAATAGCCGAGTTCGAGCACGCCGGGTCAGCCGCTCGAACACGCATGCTAGCAACTGCCTCCGGGACAGCGATGTTCTCAACGCTGAGCCGGATACAGTATGATGGGCAAACCGATCTACTCCGAGGAGCGACGATCGTGAACAACAAGGTTATCAACATTGGCGGCAACGTCCAGGGAGGCGCGGTGGCCTTCGATGGCGACGCGACCAACTCGGGCACAAGCACCGTTTACAACACCCAGACCCTCTCGGTGATACACTCCCATCTGGTCAATGCCGAGCGGGAGGTCAATAACAGCGTCGCTGATCATGGCGCCAAGAAGGAGGCGCTGGAGGCCATCGCTACGGCCAAGGCCGCTCCCACCAAGGATAATCTGGCTAAGGTTGTCACAGCTATGGAGAAGGTGGAGGCCCTGGCTTACCGGGCACTCGGTGCCGCGACGGCGGTTGCTAGCATCGCACAGCTTATCGCACAAGCGGCCGGCCTTCACTGATGCAGCCGGTCGATTTTCACACGTCTCTCGCGATGAAATTTGTGCCGGGACAAGTCATCAAATTCAGATATCGGAACTGGAGGGGAGTCGTGTCCGAGCGGACCGCGCGTGTGGCCAACCTGGTTTATGGCTCGACTGAATGGCACCCCCAGCCGCAATGGTTGGTGCAGGCCTTCGACATGGAACAAGGTGCCGAGCGGCTTTTCGCATTACGTGACATGGTCCCCATCGAATAAGGCATGGTGGCAGATTTGCTCTACACTTTATTCCTTTTCGCATTTGAACTGGGCACGCTTGCATGAATGTCCGCTTCGGAGCACCCAACAGGTTCCGCGGAACGACCTGAATGGGGGCGCAACTGACGTCGGACGTCCTGGCCGACCATTTCACTGGCCGATGGTCCAATTTCAACCAGGTCCGCCCCAGAGTTTCGGATCGGGCGGATGGATTGTGCTGCAGTCGTAGCGCAGCCCCCCGCGCGATCGAGCGCCATGCGCAATGGTCCGTCGAGATCGACGATCTCGGCCTGCTGTGCGACAAGCAGCGCCGGCGCGATCCCAAGCGACGTGCCGATCACGCCACCGACCATGATCCGCAAGCCCCGCCGTTTCGCTTCCTCCGCTAGCGCGAGCGCCTCGGTCAGCCCGCCCGCCTTGTCGAGCTTGATATTGATCGCCTGGTATTTCCCGTCGAGCCGGTCGAGATCGGCAAGCGTCCAGCAGGATTCGTCAGCGCACAGCGGGATCGGATGCTGCAACCGCGCCAGCGCGTCATCAGCATCGGCCGGCAGCGGCTGCTCTATCAGTGCAACCCGAAAATCGATGAGCATCGGCATGTATTCGCCAAGCTGACGCTCATTCCAGCTCTCGTTGGCATCGACGATGAGGCGCGCCGCCGGCGCCGCCTGCCGCACCGCCCGCACCCGTTCGACATCGCCGTCGCCCCCCAGTTCCAATTTGAGCAGCGGCCGAGTGCGATTGGCGGCCGTCTGCTCGGCCATCTTGTCCGGTGTATCGAAGGCGACCGTGAACGCCGTCATGAGCGGCGGCACCGCGCCAAGCCCGGCCAGCTCCGCTACGCTGCAATAAGCGCGCTTCGCATCGATGTCCCAGAATGCGCAGTCGAGAGCGTTGCGCGCCGCGCCCGGCGGCAGCGCATGTTGTAATGTGTCGCGGTTGAGCCCCGAGAAAACCGCGCCTTTCATCGCATCGAGCGCGGCGACGACGCTGTCGATGCTCTCGCCGTAGCGCCGCAGCGGCACGCCTTCGCCGCGGCCGCGCGACTCAACGTCGGAGATTTCGGCGACAACGATGTCGACCGTGGTCGTGACCCCGTGCGCGGTCGTAAGGGGGCGCGCGAGCGGCCAGGCGCGGCGGGTGACTGTCAGTCGTTGAGGATGTGGCGCCATGTCCGTCGCGACCCTTTCGGCATATTTCTACGCGAGTGATCTTATACCGAGCCGCTGCCGCACGGCCGCGCGAGCCTGCTCCAGCGCGACGGCCGCGTCGCCGGCGTCCACCGCGACCCAGTCGCCAGCCTGCGGATTGGCCTGGCTGGCGGCGTGCAGCACATCGACCGTCGCGTCGGATGCATCGTGCTGCCGGCCGGAAATCCGCGCCTCGAGCACCGGTAGCGGCGCTTCCAGCCACAGGCCGAGAAACGGAACGCCGGGCGCCTCGGCAGCGTCGTGCAACATCACCCGGTGGCGCGGATCGATGAACGTGGCATCGGCGATCACCGCATGGCCACCGACAGCCGCCTCGCCGGCCATCTGGGCCAGCGTTGCGAACACTGCTGTACTCGCGGCGTCGCTGTAGGCCGTTTGCGGCAGCCGATCCTCCGGCGCGGCACCGTGGAGGCGCTTGCGGATTTCGTCGCTGCGCAGCACGAGCGCACCCGGCGCTCCGCCCAGTTCCGGAGCCAGGGCGCGCGCAAGGGTCGATTTGCCGCTGCCCGGCAGTCCACCGATCGCCAGCAGTATCGGCGGCGGCGGATGCAGGTAGTGGGCTGCCTCACGCTGATAGCGCTCCGCCTCGACGGCATGGCTCCGGCTCGCTTCGACATGTGCCCGCACCATCGCGCGCATCGACAGGAACGCCGGCAGACCGCGCGTCAATGCGGCGTCGCCGGTGCGCGCGACGTAGCGGTTCAGCACGCGGTTCGCCGCGCGCCTGTCCACACGCTGGTCGATATCCATCAGCAGGAAGGCAAGGTCGTAGCCGAGGTCGATCGTCGCCATCCTTTCATCGAACTCGAGCGCATCGAACGGCACCGGCTTGCCCCGCCACAGACAGAGATTGCCGAGATGCAGATCGCCATGCGTGCGGCGGACGAAGCCGTCCCGGGCGCGTTTTCGCTCCCAGGCATCGATGTCTGTGAGTGCCGCGCTCTCGTCGGCAAACCACGCACGGACCGGTTCCTCCGCCAGCCCGGCATCGTGTGCCGAGCGGACATTGCCTTTCGCGATCCAGCGCATGGTATCTGCCACCGCGACACCGGCGATGGGCGCCAGTGCACCGTGATATTCGGCCACCGCATCGCCTAGCGAATCGAGCAGCGCCGGTGTGAACCGTCCGGCGCGCGCACGGACGTCGAGAAAATCGTCAGCAGGTACCCGCGCCATTCGCAGGACCCAGTCCACGGCGGGAAGACCGGCGCCGCCGAGCGACAGGGATCCGTCAGGACCGCGCACCACCGGCACGACATCGCGGTAGAGCCCAGGCGCCGCGGGGCCGTTCAAATCCAGTTCGCGCAATACGAAGCGCCGGCGATCATCGACGCGAGAAAAATCGAGGAACGGCAGGCGCACCGCCTTCTTCAGCTTCCATACGGTGTCGGCGCCCACATACACCAGCGAGATGTGCGTTTCGACCGGGTCAGCACCCGCCAGACGGCGCAGCAGCGCGGCGGTCTCCGCCTGTTCGGGCGGAACGGCCATCGCCGGATCAGGGAAACAGTTTGCCGACCATCCAACCGCCGTCCGCCGCCTTGGCATAGACGGTGCGGTCGTGCAGCCGGTACGGCATGTTCTGCCAAAATTCGAAACGTTCCGGTATCACGCGATAGCCCGACCAGTGCGGCGGGCGCGGAATGTCCTCGCCGGGATACCTCGCCTCGTACTCCGCCAACCGGCGTTCCAGCACCGCCCGATCCGGCAGGACGCGAGACTGGTCGGATGCCCAGGCACCCAGGCGCGAGATCCGCGCCCGGGTTGCGTAATACGCATCGGCCTCCGCGTCGGTCACGTCCTCCACGCGACCCTCGATGCGCACCTGCCGGCCCAACGTCTTCCAGTGAAACAGCAGCGCCGCGCGGGTATTTGCGGCGAGTTCCTCAGCCTTGCGGCTCTGCTTGTTGGTGTAGAACACGAAGCCGCGTGCATCCGCCCCCTTGAGCAGTACGATCCGCGCCGACGGCAGCCCGCCGGCGGCCGTGGTGGCGAGCGTCATGGCATTCGCGTCTTCCGGTTCGTGGGTCCAGGCCTCGGCCATCCAGTCATCAAATTTCGTGAACGGATCAGCGGCGAGCAAGCTGGTATCGGGCATGATTCGATCTTCCCCTCGAACGGGCGCACTCTGCCGTCACGCGGCCTGCACGCCAAGGCGTGGCTGACCTTCGCGGTTGCTATTGCCGCGCCACGCGAGGGTGTGCGACCACCAACAGCAGCGGACGCCGCATTGTGACGCCGGACTCCGAAGGACCGACCATGCCTGACAGCGCCCCCGTGACGACCCTCGCCAAAGGCACGCTGATGCAAGGCAAGCGTGGCCTGATCATGGGCGTGGCCAACGAACGTTCGCTCGCGTGGGGTATCGCCGCCGCCTGTGCCGCCCAGGGTGCACAACTCGCCTTCACCTTCCAGGGCGAGGCCCTGGAGCGTCGCGTGCGGCCGCTTGCCGAGTCGGTGAACTCGGATCGCCTGTTCTCCTGCGACGTGGCGGACGAGGCGAGCATCGACGCGGCGTTTGCCGCGCTGAAGGCGCAGTGGGACGGGCTGGATTTCCTGGTGCATGCCATCGGCTATGCCGACAAGTCGTATCTGCGCGGGCGGTATCTGGACACGCCGCGCGCGGCATTCCTGCAGGCGCTGGACATCTCCTGCTACTCGTTCACGGCCGTGGCGCAGCGCGCCGTGCCGATGATGCGCGCCGGAGGCAGTCTGCTGACGCTGACCTATGTCGGCGCCGAGCGCTGGACACCACACTATAACGTGATGGGCGTCGCCAAAGCGGCGCTGGAGGCCTCGGTGCGCTATCTGGCCGCCGATCTTGGCGGGGAAGGCATTCGTGTGAACGCGATCAGCGCTGGGCCGATCAGAACGTTGGCGTCCTCGGGCATCGGCGACTTCCGCTACATTCTGCGCTGGAACCAGCTCAACGCGCCAATGCAGCGCAATGTGACGATCGACGATGTCGGCGGCGCAGGTGTGTATTTGTTGTCGGAACTATCGTCCGGCGTCACCGGCGAGGTGCACCACGTGGACTGCGGCTACCATATTGTCGGGATGAAGAACCCCGCCGCGCCCGACATCGCCATCGTCGAAGGGTAGGTACGGATGGGAGATCTGTACGACGACGACATCCTGCTGTGGAGCGAGCGCCAGAGCGATCTGCTGCGCCGGATTGCCGCGGGCGAGCCGATCAACGAACGGCCTGACTGGGTGAATATCATCGAGGAGGTCGAAAGCGTGGGACGCAGCGATCTTCGGGCGGTGGAGTCCCTCCTGCTGCAAGCCTTCATGCACATGCTGAAAGCCGAAGCATGGCCGAACTCGCTCTCGGTTCCGGCCTGGCAGTCTGACGCCCTGCTATTCCGGTCCCAGGCGCGACGCGCTTTCAGTCCATCCATGCGGCAGCGGATCGACGTGGACGAACTGTATGCCAATGCAGTGAGGGTCCTGCCAACAAGCATGGACGGCCAGCCGCCGCAGCCGGTGTCGCAGACCTGCCCGATGACGCTGGATGAATTGTTGGCCGTCTGAGACGCGATGTCCCACAACAGCTTCGGCCACCTGTTCCGCGTCACCACCTGGGGCGAAAGCCATGGCATGGCGATCGGCTGCGTGGTCGATGGCTGCCCGCCGCGCATCCCGCTCTCGGAAGCAGACATCCAGCCCTGGCTCGACCGCCGCCGTCCGGGCCAGTCGCGCTTCACGACGCAGCGGCAGGAACCGGACGAGGTCCGCATCCTGTCCGGCGTATTCGACGGCCTGACGACCGGCACGCCGATCGCGATGCAGATCGACAATTTGGACCAGCGCTCGCGCGACTACTCGGCGATCGCGGCGCAGTTCCGGCCTGGCCACGCCGATCTGACATACGAGCTGAAATACGGCATCCGCGACTACCGCGGCGGGGGGCGTTCGTCCGCGCGCGAGACCGCGATGCGCGTGGCCGCCGGTGGCGTGGCGCGCAAGGTGCTGGGGACGGCGGTGCACATCCGTGGCGCACTGGTCCAGATCGGCCCGCACCGGATCGACCGCGAGCGCTGGGACTGGGACGCAACGGGGGAGAATCCGTTCTTCTGTCCCGACCCGGTCACCGCCGCGCTTTGGGAAACCTACCTGTCCGGGGTGCGCAAGGCGGGCTCATCGGCTGGGGCGGTGATCGAAGTGGCGGCCGATGGGGTTCCGCCAGGCCTCGGCGCGCCGATCTACGGCAAGCTCGATGCCGAGATCGCCTCGGCGCTGATGTCGATCAATGCGGTGAAGGGCGTCGAGATCGGCGAGGGCTTCGCCGCCGCCGCGCTTTCGGGCGAGGCCAACGCCGATGAGATGCGCATGCGCGACGGGCTGGTGGAATTCGCCTCCAACCATGCCGGCGGCATCCTCGGCGGCATTTCCACCGGCCAGCCGATCATCGCCCGATTCGCGGTCAAGCCGACCAGTTCGATCCTGACCCCACGCAAAACCGTGGACCGCGCCGGCCAGGAAATCGAGATCACCACCAAGGGCCGTCACGACCCCTGCGTCGGCATCCGCGCAGTGCCTGTGGGCGAGGCGATGCTGGCCTGCGTGCTCGCCGATCACCTGTTGCGCCACCGTGCGCAGAATCCTGACGCCCCCGAAACGGCTCGCCTGCCGCACAACTGAGAAGGCGGGATGCCGCCCGTGGAATGAATCGCGCGCGGAGCGCGTCTATCCTCGGGGACCAATCTCGTCATGCAATCACGGCCGCCACCATTCGATCCACATGCGCTCGATGCGTTTGTCGCACTGGCGGGGGCGAAGGCGTGGTCGGCGCGCATCGCGGAAATCCACCGCCTTGCCTCCTCCGGCCCGCGTGCGGGCCTGGCGATCCTCCAGCGCCACGCCGTCGAACTCGCGATCGAACGTCTGCGCGGCCCGTTGCAGCGGCCGCCATCGGTCCCTGAGCTGCATGCGGCGCGGCTCGCGGGCGAAGCAGTGGCACTCGCCGCGCGGCTTTCGCCGCACGGTCGTATACGTCTGCGGGAGCGGCTCCGTGCCGGGCTCGGCAGTGACGGAACCCTTATGTCGCTGTTCCATCTGCTGCGCACCGCGGTGCTGCAGCGCGATCGCGGATTCGAGGTTGGCTTTGCCGGTTTCGAGCAGGATGCCAGCTATGATCTATTGCTGACCAGTGGGCTGATGGAGGCGGAAGTCGTCTGCGACATGGTCTCGGCCGAGGAGGGACGTCTCGTGCACCGAGGCGCCTGGTCCCGTCTTGCCGACCGGATGGACGACGATCTGCGGGAGTGGCTCACGAGGCATCCTGGCCGCTACGTCCTGAAGATGACCCTGCCGCTCGGCCTGCAGGGTGGCCTGCATGAACACTCGGCGGATGGCGGCACACTGGCATCCTTGCACGGGCGTATCCGTCGCCTGCTCGAAACGAGAGGTCGCCGAGAGCACGACGAAGGACTGGTGCTCCGGCTCGATCCGCTGGTGCTGCACGGCGGACAGTCGCGCCAGCCTGCGCTATGGCCCTCGTTGCGTCGGGAGTTCGGCCCGGAAACGAATCTTTCAGTGACCATCGCGGGTGACCACGTCTTCGTGATGGCGGCCCGTGCCGGCCGCGAAAACGAGATTGCAACCGCGGTCCGCCGCCGGCTGGCGGTCATTGCGCCGGCTCGTCTGAGCGGAACCCGACCGGGCATTCTCGCGATGTTCGTCGAAGACACTGATCGCGGCGAATGGCGCGGACTGCGCGAGCGGCTGGAACTGGAGGGCGAGGCCCGGCAGTTCCTTGCGCACAAGGAATCACGTCCCGTCATCGCGGTGACCTGCGCATCGCGGTTCGAGCTGTTCGGCATGTCCGCCCCCTATGCCGCGGAAGACGGCGAACTGCGATTCCGCAATCCTGCGCATCCCGCCGCCAGGGCTGCGGCGCTTGCCCCGGCGGTGCTGTCGTCGGTTTGATGCTGCATCGGTATTAAGAATGCGGTAAGAACCCCAGTGCCAAGATACTGCCCCAGGACCGCCATGTTCCTGCGGATGGTGTGGTGTGCCGCCGCGACTGGGGAGACTGGAATGACGGACGCCGAGTATGCCCGCAAGCTCGACGAGCTCGATCGCCTGTTGAACGATCCGGACGTGCCAATGGAACCCGCGAAGGTGTGGTCCCTGCTGGCCGAGATCGCTCAGCGCGATATGGCTGCCGTCAGCAGTCGCGACATGGCTGCGGTCAGCAGTGGTGCGAACCAGTCCTGAGATCAGTGCTTCGCCGCGGCGATCAGGAACTCGCGGTTGCCTTCCGGACCGGTGATCGGACTTTCGGTGATGCCGAGCACGCGCCAGCCCGGCACGGCCGCCCACCACGCGCGCACGCCCTCGCACACCGAGGCGTGAACGGCGGGATCGCGTACCACGCCCTTGCGGCCCACCGCATCCGGCCCTGCCTCGAATTGAGGCTTGATCAGTGCCACAGCCCAGGCGCCATGCGCACATAGCGTCAGCGGCGCCGGCAGCAGGGTGGCGAGGCCGATGAAGCTGGCGTCGCAGACCAGTGCCTCGATCGGATCGGGGATGGCGCGGCGCGTCAGGTAACGGGCGTTGGTCTTCTCGTGCACCGCGACCCGCGGGTCCGTGCGCAGCTTCCAGGCGAGTTGGCCATGACCGACATCCACCGCGTGCACCTTCGCAGCGCCCTGGGCCAGCAGAACATCGGTGAACCCCCCGGTGGACGCGCCGACATCCAGGCAGATTCGCCCCTTCGGGGACAGACCGAACCGGTCGAGCGCGTGGGCGAGCTTCAGCCCACCGCGCGAGACCCACGGATGGTCCTGGCCACGGACTTCCAGTGCGGCGTCGGGTGCCAGCGCGTCGCCTGCCTTGGCGATCCGGCGCTCGCCGCTGAATACCTTGCCCGCGAGGATCAGCGCCTGGGCGCGCGTGCGGCTTTCGACAAGACCGCGATCCACCAGCAGTTGATCAGCTCTGATCCGCATGATGGTTCAATGCAACACCGTTGAGGCCAGTGCAACTCGTGACGAAAGCGCACCTGTCAAATGCATGAATCGTGACGCGATCTGCATTCCGACCCCTGGTTTGAACGCGCGGTCATCCTTACGTTACCCGGGGATGATGGGTTTGAAACAATACCATTTGCCGTGACCCGAGGACAAACGTTGTCGGATCGCTGGCGCAAGGGAATTGGGGATGAAGTTGGGAGTGCTTGAGCGCAGATTGGCCGCCATTTTGGCGGCGGACGTGGTCGGGTACTCGCGACTGATCGGCCTCGACGAGGAGGGCACCCTCGCGCGGCTGAAGGCGATCCGCTCGGGTTTGATCGATCGCAAGATCGCCGAGCATCACGGCCGAATCGTCAAGACCACCGGCGACGGAATCCTGGTCGAATTTCATAGCGTTGTCGATGCGTTGCGATGTGCCAACGAAGTGCAGGCGGACATGGCCGAACGCAATGCCGCTGTTCCTGCCGAACGCCGCATCGAATGGCGCATCGGGATCAATGTCGGCGACATCGTCGTCGAGGACGGTGATATTCTTGGTGATGGCGTCAACATTGCCGCCAGACTCGAAGGCATAGCCGAACCCGGAGGGATCTGCGTGTCCGCCCGCGTGCAAGAATATGCCGCTGGCAAACTCGACAATGTCGCCTTCGCGGATCTCGGCGAGCAGCGGCTGCACAACATCGCAAGTCCGGTGCGGGTCTACCGGGTGAGCGAGGGGGTCGCATCCCGCGTGTCGCTGCCGCTGCCGGATAAGCCATCGATCGCCGTGCTGTCATTCACCAACATGAGCGGGGATCCAGAGCAGGAGTTTTTCGCCGAGGGTATTGCCGAGGACATAATCACTGTACTATCGAAATCGCGGTCGTTGTTCGTCATCGCCCGCAACTCAAGCTTCACCTACAAGGACACGACGGTCTCGGTCCGAGACATTGGGCGCGAGCTTGGGGTGCGCTACGTTCTCGAGGGCAGCGTGCGCAAAAGCGGCAATCGGGTACGCGCGACGGCACAGCTGATCGAGGCTGCTACAGGCAGGCATCTCTGGGCCGAACGCTACGACCGCGAGCTTACGGATATCTTTGCCGTGCAGGACGAGATCACCGCAAGTGTTACGGCGGCGATCCAGCCTGCGGTTGATCGCAGCGAGCGCGAGCGTGCGGCGCGCAAAGCGCCGGAAAGTCTGGACGCCTGGGAAAGCTACCACCGCGGGATGTGGCATTTCGCGAATATCGAAGCTGCGGAAAATGCCAAGGCCCGCTGCTTTTTTCAGCGTGCGATCGAACTCGATCCGCGATTTGCCCGGGCGGATGCCGCGCTTGCCCTCACCTATCTCAACGAGATCACGTTGTTCAGCCCGGATCGCCGTACGGCGAATATCCCGCTCGCACTCGAACACGCGGGCAATGCGATCAAGATCGATGTGGCCGACGCGACCGCCCATGCCGCGCTGGCGCGCGCCCTGTGGATGTCGGGATTGCATGCGGAGAGCCTTGCCGAGGCTGATCTCGCGGTCAGACTTGATCCCAATTCCGCGGTGGCCCACGGCGCACAAGGCGGCGCACGCCTGTGGGGAGGCCAGCCCCGTGAAGCGATCACGCCGCTCCAGACCGCGATACGTCTCAGTCCGTTCGATCCTCTCGTGCCGCTATGGTCGCACTTTGTTGCCAGGGCGCATTACTGGGCCGAGGATTATGCCGCGTCGATCGCCGCGGCACGACAGTTGCGGCATTCGTTTCCGCAGTTCCGACAGCCTTACAACACGCTGATTGCAGCTCTCGGGCAGACGGGGCAGGTCGATGAGGCGCAAATCGTGATGGATGATGCGATCGAGCGGTTTGGCGTGGGCTTTCGTCGTTACATGGCGCTCCCGTTGGACGAACTCCGGGAACTGCGCTCGGCGGACCGCGAGCACCTTATCCGCGGCTTTCGCAAGGCAGGTCTGGTCGAATGAAAAGCCGCTTGGCGCTTTCATCGCCCCTCGTCGTCATGGTCGGGGAAGGCCGGCCATCCACGTCTTTCCTTGCTGCGATCAGCAAAGACGTGGATGGCGGGCCTTCGCCCACCATGACGGGGGAGGCAAAGCCGGAGAGTCAACCATTTCGGCCGTTGGTATTACGGCGAGCCCTTACTCCATTGCGCGCGTCGACAACGTTCCGTCCGCATGTTCGACAATTGCCGCCACGCGCGCTTCCGCTTCCGCCAGCTTTGCCTCGCAATGTCGGCGCAGCGCCGCGCCTCGTTCGTACGCCGTGATGGCGTCCTCTAGTTTCTGCTGCCCGCTCTCCAGCCCGCGCACGATCTGCTCCAACTCCGCCAGCGCGTCTTCGAACGACAGGGAACTGACATCGGTCCCCTTGGCAGCTTGCTTGTCCGACATCTGCCTCTCCTAGGCCAGCATCAGGCCGCGCACATGGGTCGCTGCCGAAGCCGCCAGCGCACCCAGTTCGTAGCCGCCCTCCAGCACCGAGACGAGCCTTCCATTGCAATGTGCGGCGGCGATGCGGATCAGTTCCGCGGTGATCCACGCGTAATCCGCGGTTTCCAGGCGCAATTGCGCGAGCGGGTCAGCCTTGTGCGCGTCGAACCCGGCCGAGACGATCAGCAGGCCGGGGGCGAATCGGTCCAGTTCGGGCAGGATCGTGTCCGACCAGGCGGCGCGGAACGCGGCGCCATCCGAGCCAGGCTCCAGCGGCGCATTGACGATGTTGTTGGCGGTACCACGCTCCCAGGCCTCGCCGGTGCCCGGATAGCACGGATGCTGATGCGAGGAGGCGTAGAACAGGTCCGCATCGGCCGCGAATATTGCCTGCGTGCCATTGCCGTGGTGCACGTCGAAATCCACCACCGCGACGCGCTGCACGCCCCAGTGCGCGCGTGCATGCAGGGCCGCCACCGCGGCGTTGTTGAACAGGCAGAATCCCATCGGCCGGCCGGGTTCAGCGTGATGTCCCGGGGGACGCACGGCGGCGAAGGCGGTGCGCGCCCATCCTTCCATGACCGCATCGACCGCCGCCACCGCCGCGCCGGCGGCACGCAGCGCGGCCTCGGCGCTGCCCGCACTCATTGCCGTGTCGGCGTCGAGCTGCACCATCTCCCCTTCATCGGGACGGATGGCAAGGATGGCCTCGACATAGTTGGCGGGATGCACGCGTGTCAGTTGCTCGGTGGTTGCGTGCGGCGCCGACTCGCGCAGCAGGTCGGCGAACTCCTCCCCCTCCAGCGCTGCGAGCACCGCGCGCAGCCGGTCGGGGCACTCCGGATGATAGGGACCGCCGTCGTGCCGGAGGCAGGCGGGGTGCGTGATCAGCGCAGTGGGCATCGCATCAGTCCTTATGCATCGGGCTTCTGCTCCGGGTCGTCGGTCCGGCGGCGGATGACGAAGCTGAACACGCCGCCCTCCTCGCTCCAGGCCAACAGTGCATGGCCCGTCTCGCGGCAGAACGCCTGAAAGTCCGCCACCGCGGCCCGGTCGGTTGCCAGAACGCGCAACCTCTCGCCGGGAGCCATCGTGCGCAGCGCCCGGTTCGCACGGAGAACGGGCAGCGGGCAGTTCATGCCCTTCATATCGAGGAATGTCTCGCTCATGGCTGCATCCTGCGGCGTCGGCAGAGCCTCGGGCAAGCCCGCGGTCCAACAGCCCACGACATGGGCTGATGGTGCAGGCTTCAAGGTGGCCATGGCGGTTCCGGGTGGAGCGGGTGAAGGGAATCGAACCCTCGTATGCAGCTTGGGAAGCTGCCGTTCTACCATTGAACTACACCCGCGCCGCGCTGCCTCGTCAACCAGGCGACCGGCGGGCCTGTTTTGGCCGGTCGACGAGGCGCTCTGAGGGCGCGATTTCTACCGCAGCCTGGGTCAACGGCGCAATCGCCGCCCACGACATACGTGGCCGGTTCGCGCGACCCCGTGAATAACTCGTAACAAGACGCGAATTCTTCGGTGAAGCTGGGGGCATTGATTAACGAAAATACACAATTACATTTTGACAAATAGCATATAGTCCAAATGTTGCACTATTAGCGTATTATTCTCGATCGTTTTTGCGCACATGACGGATTATTTCTGATCCGATATCATAAACCCACCACAATGTTTTCCAAGCGCCCTGGCAATTCTGCTTAGGCAATCGGGAGTACACACTATGCCGGCTGTCACGGTGGCAGGCGCCCATTCGCAGACCGTTACACTCACCTTCGATACGAAAGCGAACGCAATATTGGCACAGCAGCTTGCCAATGCGATCACGGCTGGCGTGCAGGGCGGGACGATCATTCCTGCCGTGGATACCAACGGCCCGCCGCCGCCGTTACACCCTGGCAGGACCGGCGAGTTCGTCCAGACACTGAATGGCCTGACGATTATGCCGTCTGGGTACAAGGCGTTCGTCGATACCGCGCAGGAGTCGGTGGTCTTCGGCTCCGGCGGCAACGGCGAGTCGGTGCTTTCCAGCACGGGCGATCTCAAGTTCTTCGCGACCGGCGGTTCCGGCACGGTGGTCACCGGTGGCGGCGATAATCTCATCGTGGTGCCCTCCACCGACAGGGGCGCGTGGTCGATAAACACCGGCAATGGCAATGACGTAATCATGGCTGTTGGCGGTGGAAACGACACGATCGATGCCGGTGGGGGTCGCAACGCGATCACGCTTGGCTCCGGCAATGACATACTGCAATCGACCGGCGACGACACCGTGAACGCGGGCGCGGGGCACGAGACGATCGGCGTGATCGGCACGCACAACGATCTGATACGCGGCAATTCGAGTGAGCTGTTCTTCGTCGCCGGGAGCGGTTCGGCGACCGTGTTTGGTGGCACTGGCAGCGACACGTTCTTCGGTGGAAAGGGAACGGCCGAGGTACATGGTGGCACCGGCGGAGACAATCTGCTGATCGCCGGCGCCGGCAATGCCACATTGTTCGGCGGAGGTAATGGCGACCAGTTGTTTGGTGGTCTTGGTAACGATACGTTCGTGGCCAGCACCGGCACCGCCACGATCACCGCTGGCAGCGGCACCAACCTGTTCGTGTTCACCGACGGCCAGGCCGGTGGCACCGCTTCGATTCAGGGCTTTACCAGCGGCAGCGGCCGTATCGACCTGCAGGGCTACGGCAAGAACGAAGTGGCGAATGCACTGAAGTCGCAGACCGTCGCCGGCGGCACGGACACCATCACACTGTCCGACCACACGACGATCAGCTTCGCCAGTGTCAACAGCCTGACTGCAAGCGACTTCATTACCAGCGGCGGCGCCGCGGGCAATGCCGGCGGCTCTGGCAACCCTGGCAACATTGGCGGCAATGATGGCGATGATGGCCAGAAGGGCCATGGTCATGGCAGCCAAGGCATGTCGGACATGGACGATCATGGCCAGCAGATCCGCAACTCGATCATCGGGCATTCCTGACCCGCTGAGCACTGCATGGGACCGCCCGGGCGGCATTCGCTGCCCGGGTTGACGGATCAATCGCCGCGGCCGTAGTTTCCCGGCGCCGGGCTTGTCTGCGGGGCAACCCGGGAACAATCCCGCCCTCGTGATTTGTCCGGCCGGATTGCGGCGAGGTGAAACAAGCGCGCTAAAGAGGCCAGCGACAGCCCTGATCACCGGGCTCAAGCTGCTCCATCGGTCGGCCCAACCGTCAGAAGGGCCCAGACATGACCAGCGATCCCACGAAATTCCGCCCGTCCACCCGCCTCGTGCATGGCGGCGTCCAGCGCAGCCAGTTCGGCGAGACAGCCGAAGCACTGTATCTCACCTCGGGCTACGTCTACGACAGCGCCGAGCAGGCCGAAGGCACCTTCGCCGGCACGGTGGAGCACTATCAGTACTCGCGTTTCGCCAATCCGACGCTGTCGATGCTGGAGGATCGGCTCTGCCTGATCGAAGGCGCGGAAGCGTGCCGCACCACGGCGACCGGCATGGCCGCGGTGAATGCGGCGCTGCTCGCGCATCTGAAGGCCGGCGACCGCGTCGTTGCCTCGCGCGCGCTGTTCGGCTCCTGCCATTGGATCGTATCCATCTTGCTGCCGAAATTCGGCATCGCCACCGAGTTCGTCGACGGCAGCGATCTTGCGCAATGGCGCACGGCGTTGTCGCGACCGACACAGCTCGTGCTACTGGAGACACCATCGAACCCGATGCTGGAGATGGTCGATCTGCGCGCCGTCGCCAATCTGGCGCATGCCGTCGGTGCCATCGTGGTGGTGGACAACGTGTTCGCCACGCCGCTGTTGCAGCAGCCGCTGAATCTTGGCGCCGATGTGGTGGTGTATTCCTGCACCAAGCACATCGACGGCCAGGGCCGCGTGCTCGGCGGCGCGATACTGGCAGGCAGGAAATGGATCAACGAGACGTTGCAACCATTCATACGCAACACCGGCCCTGCTCTCTCGCCATTCAACGCCTGGGTCCTGTTGAAGGGACTGGAGACGCTTGCGCTGCGTGTTGACGCGGGTTGCCGCAGCGCCGTCGCCATTGCCGAGTTTCTCGCCGCGCGGCCGGAGGTCACGCGCGTCTGGTACCCGACGCGCGCCGATCATCCGCAACAGGCCCTGGCGCTGGCGCAGATGACCGCGGGCGGCACCGTGGTCACGTTCGAGGTCGCCGGCGGCAAGGACGCGGCATTCAACGTCATGAATGCGTTCGGCCTGATCGCGGTGTCGAACAACCTCGGCGATTCCAAATCGCTCGTGACCCATCCCGCGACCACCACGCATATGCGCATCGGACCGGAGGAACGGGCGAAGCTTGGCATCACCGATGGTGTGATTCGGCTGTCCGTTGGTCTCGAGGACGCCGATGACCTGAAGGACGACCTTGTGCAGGCGCTTGCGGCAATCGGCCGCGTCACCGCCCAGGCCGCCGATTGACCCTTCAATGTGTGATCGGCCGCGTTCGTCGCCATACTGGACAAGCGCGGTCCGGTCGCATTGAATCATGGTCCCGAAGCAAAACAGCCGGTCGGACCATGGCCGAAAACTACTCCAAGACCACACGCGGCGTCCGTGTCTCCGTACGGTCCTTCTATCTGGAGGATCAATCGGAGCCGGACGACAGCCACTACGTGTGGGCGTACCGCGTGAAGATCGAGAACCAGGGACGCGAGCCGGTGCAACTGATGCGCCGCACCTGGCAGATCACCGACGCCCGCGGTCGCACCCAGCACGTGCACGGCGCCGGCGTGGTCGGCGAGCAGCCGCTGCTCGAGCCGGGCGAGAGTTTCGAATACACCTCCGGCACGCCGCTCGACACGCCGTCGGGCTTCATGGTGGGCGCCTACCACATGGTGCTGCCGTCCTCGGGCGAGAACTTCGATGTGGCCATCCCGGCCTTCAGCCTGGACAGCCCGCACCAGAGCGGTAGGGTGCACTGACCGCTGCTCTCGGGGTTGCGAGCCCGGAGGACGGTTCCATATCCGACCAGCGGCATCAGGTATCCGCCGCGCCCGCCGTCCAATATCCGGGAGGAATTCACGCGGTGAATATCGTAACGCCCGCTGATCGCTTCGCAGCGGAGACCGCTGTCACGACCGATCGTCCGACGCGGGAGGAGGCCGAGGAGGCCGTCCGCACACTGCTGCGTTGGGCCGGTGACGACCCGAGCCGCGAGGGGCTGATCGACACACCAGGCCGCGTCGTCCGCTCCTATGAGGAGTTTTTCGCCGGTTACGCCATCGATCCTGTCGCGTTGCTAGAGCGCACGTTCGAGGAGACCGACGGCTACGACGAGATCGTGCTGTTGCGCGACATCCGTCTGGAGAGCCACTGCGAGCACCACATGGTGCCGATCATCGGCCGGGCGCACGTCGCCTACCTGCCGCACCGGCGGGTCGTCGGCATCAGCAAGCTCGCGCGCGTGGTCGATGCCTATGCCAGCCGGCTGCAGATCCAGGAGAAGCTCACCGCGCAGATCGCCAACACGATCCAGCAGGTGTTGGAGCCGCGTGGCGTTGCCGTGGTGATCGAGGCGGCGCACCAGTGCATGACCACCCGCGGCGTGCACAAGCCGGGCGTGACGATGGTGACCAGCCGCATGCTCGGCGCATTCCGCGACGACCCGACCACGCGTCGCGAAGTCCTGGCGATGATCGGGAGCGGGTCGGGGATCGCCGGGCAATAGGAGGACACGCGATGCCGCACGCGACGACCGATGACGGTGTGCGCCTGTATTTCGAGGAGACGGGGTCCGGCACGCCGTTGATCTTCGTCCACGAATATGCCGGCGACTATCGCAGCTGGGAGCCGCAGATGCGGCATTTCGGCCAGCGCTATCGCGCCATTGCGTTCAATGCGCGCGGCTATCCTCCGTCGGACGTGCCCGAGGATGTGGCGAAATATTCGCAGGCGCGCGCTGCGGACGACATTGGGTCTGTGCTCGACCATTTGAAGATCGACAAGGCACACGTGGTCGGGCTGTCGATGGGCGGGTTTGCCACGCTGCACTATGGGTTCCGCCATCCGGGGCGCGCGTTGTCGCTGTGCGTTGCCGGCTGCGGCTATGGCGCGGAGAAAGGTCAGACCGAACGGTTCCGTGCCGAGGCGGAGACGATCGCCGCGTTCATCGCCGAGCAGGGGATGGACGTGTTCGCATCGAAGTATGCCTACGGGCCGACGCGCGTGCAGTTTGAGAACAAGGACCCGCGCGGCTTCGACGAGTTCAAGCGGATGCTGGCGGAACATTCGGCGCTTGGGGCACGCAACACGCAGCTTGGCGTGCAGCGCGAGCGGCCCTCCTTGTACGATCTGGTGGAGCAGATGAAGGCGCTGACGTTGCCGACGCTGATCCTGACCGGCGACGAGGACTGGCCGTGTCTGCAGCCCGGCCTGCTGATGAAGCAGACGATTGCTAGTGCCGCGCTGTCGGTGATGCCGAACTGCGGACATGCGATCAACATCGAGGACCCCGACGAATTCAATCGCATCGTCGGCGCGTTCATCGCGCAGGTCGATGCGGGCCGATGGCCGACCCGCGACCCGCGCGCCGTTTCGGCGTCGATCACCGGGATGCGGTAGCGACCGACGGTCTCACCTCCAAGACCGGTGTTTCCACTTAGAAGAAAACTGCTCTAGCCTCACCACAGATAATCGATCGCGACAACGCGAACCTGGGGCCGTCGGTCGCTTCCTCCGGCGATCCCCACCATTGCGACAACCGAGGAGCGTCCCATGCAGGAAAAGCTGATCTCCGCCGACAACCACATCGACCTCACGTATTGCCCGCCCGACCTCTGGTCCGAGCAGGCGCCGCGGCAGTGGCGCGACACGGCACCTCGGACCGAGGAACGCGACGATGGCCTGCACTGGGTCGTCGACGGCCAGGACAAGGGAATGTGGAACGGCGTCGGGCCGGGCTTCCTGAAATACCAGAAGGGCACGTTCCACCACGTCGATGAAATGAAGGAGGCCGGCTTCGAATGGGACTATCGGCGCGGCGCCAAGCCTCGCCCGACGACGCCGGCGCTGCGTGTCACCGATCTCGACAAAGACGGCGTCGCGGCCGAGATCGTGTACGGCTGTATCATGATCAACGAGATGATCGCCGACACCTCCATGCGGGACTGGGCCGACACGATCTACAACGATTGGGTGGCGGACTTCGCCAGGCAGGCCGATCCAAACCGCGTGTTCCCGCTTGCGATTGTCCCGAACAGCGATCCCAAGGCGGCGGCGGCCGAGGTGCGGCGCTGCGCGAAGATGGGCCTGCGGGGCGGCGATCTTGCGTTCAAGCGCATGGGTATTCCGCTGTGGCATCATGACTGGTACGCGCTATGGGAGGCGGCAGCGGAATGCCACTTCCCGATCGCGTTCCATTCCACCGGCTTCAAGGCGGCCCGTGCGCCGGACACGCCGGAAATGGAGAAGGAATACGCCATCGAATATCGCCTGGTGCGTTCCGCGCTGTTCCAGACCGACACGATGGAGGTGCTGGTATCGCTGCTCGCGTCGGGCGCATGCGACAAATATCCCGAATTCAACTTCGTGCTCGGCGAGTCGGGAGTGACGTGGCTGCCGTACATCTTCGATCGGCTCGACACCGAATATCACGACCGCGCCCGCAGCCTCGGATTCAAGATGAAGCCAAGCGATTATTTCCGGCGTCAGGGCTATGTCACCTACCAGCAGGACAAGTTCCTGGAGCCGATCGTGCCGCTGATTGGCGAGGACAACATCATGTGGGGTTCGGATTATCCGCATCCGGACTCGCTGTGGCCGGCCTCGCACAGCGTGCTCGCGGAAAACCTTGCCGCGTTCTCGCCAAGCGTGCGCCGCAAGATTGTCTGCGACAACGCCGCGCGGCTGTATGGCCTCAACTAGACGGCGGCATTACGGGTCGGGCGGTGTTCACAAACACCGCCCGACCACCCCCGCTATGCGGGTTTCATCGGTGGCAGCACGTCCGTGGGTTCGAGCCCCAATTCGTAAATCCCCATGCTCCACAAACAGAAATCCACCGGTGGCGGCTGGATTGGTGCAATCGCCCCATCGCGGAACAACTGCTCCAGCCGCGCGCCCTTGAAAATCCCGTGCGCGCCCCCGAGCGTCAGCGCAACGCGCGTGATGCGGCTGACTGCTTCGCCCACCATGTACTTCGCGCGATAGAGTGCCGCCGTCGTTTCCGGCGTCGGTCCCTGCGTGTCGCTGAGCCAAGCGGACCGATACGTGATCAGCCGCGCCGCTTCCAGATCGACGCTCATCTCCGCCACGTGGCGGCGCACATCCGGATGATACGCCAGCGGCTGTGCGTAGCCCTGCGGCTGCCGCGCCTTCACCACGTTCCGCATCTCGTTGTACGCCGCGACGGCGACGCCGAGATAGACCGCGGTATAGGAACCCCAGAACCAGTTCAGATGGTCGTATCGGAATTGTCTGATGTCGTCGGACTGAAAGACCACCGCGCTCTCCGAGACCCGGCAGTCGTCCAGGATCAGCGAGTCACTGCGGGTCGCGCGCATGCCGAGAACATCCCAATTGGCGTTGACACGCCGTCCGACCGCGTCAGGCGGAACGAGTAACAGCATGCCGGCAAACGGACTCGCCGCCGCATCGGGATACGCCATCACCATCACGTAATCGGCGGCCTCCAGCATCGAGGCGAACATTTTCCGTCCGGTGATGCCGTACCCGCCATCCACCCGACGCGCCCGCACATTCAGCGGACGATCGCCGATCAACGAGGTGGTGTTTTGTTCGGAAAAATTGCCGCCGATCAACCTGTGCTGCCGCACCACAAGATCTGCCACACGCCGCTTGGTATCAGTGCTGACCTCGGCGCTTTCCAGCACCGGCATGACGACGGAGGCATGCATGTTGAACGCGAGCGCGGTGGACGGACAGCCCTGACCCAACGCTTCATATGCGATCGTATGGTCAAGAAAGCTCGCGCCCGCTCCGCCCAATGACCGAGGGATGGTGAGTTCGAGAAACCCCTCCTGGCGAAGGCGATCGTAATTCTCGGTCGGGTGCGATGCGTCGCGATCGTGCTCAGACGCGCGGGTGGCAAAGTCGGCTGCCAGGTCCAGGCAGCGCCGTTGCAGGCGCTGCTGGTCCTGGGTGAGTTGAAAATCCACGCGCCGTTTTTCCCCCGGCGCTGCGCTCAGCCGCGTGCGAGCGCGTAGATCTGCGTGCCGCCGGGCGGCGGCTTGTTCGCGGTCCATGTATCGCCGCCGTCATGACTGCTGTAGACCTCGCCGCCATTGGTGGCGCAGGACATCAGTGCGGGCCGACGCTCGTCGAACGCCAGAGCGAACATCGTGTGCGGCGGCTCGACGCCCATGTCCACCCGCGTCCAGGTATCGCCGCCGTCGCCGCTGTACAGCAGCACGCCGCGATCGCTTTGGAAATTGCTGCCCGCCGCCACGAACAGCTTGCGCGGATTGCCCGGCACCTCGCGGATGTCGCGGCAATAGATCTGCCCCTTGGCGTTCATCGCTTCCAGCGTCACGTGGCGCCAGTGATCGCCGCCGTCGGCGCTGTGGAACATGCCGGCGCGGCCGATGCCGAACACCGTGCCGGGCCGCCAGCGGCTGGCTAGCACGCCGTGCATATCCACCGCGTCGTCGTTGAGATACTGGCCATGGCTGAGGTTCTCCCAGTGCTCGCCGCCGTCGGTGGAACGAAGGGTACCGCCCACCTCGATGGCGGCGTAGAGATGGTCGGGTTCGTTGACGCTGGCGTCCATCTGCAGCACGCGCTTCGCCGGATTGGCGCCCGGCGCGGTCGTGATATCGGGGAAGCGCACGCTGACCGGCAGGCGGGTCCAGCGTTCGCCGGCATCGTCGCTGCGATAGATCTCGCAGTTTTCGTAACCGATGAAGACGGTATCCGGATCGTATGGGTGGAACAGGAACGACCAGACCGGCAGGCCGTGGTCCTGGATGTCGATCTTCTCCCAGTGCTCGCCGCGATCGGCGCTGCGATACGGGCCTGATTGCGTGCCGGCGTAGACGATGTCGGGGTTCAGCGGGTGCACCGCCAGCGCGCGCACCGCAGGCGTCTCGGGGAGGCCTTGCCGCAGGGTCTCCCATTCGTCGCTGCCGTCGGCCATGCGGTAGAGGCCGGACTGCACCACCCGGCCACGCCCGGTTTCGCCGGCCAAACCGAGGTAGATGTGGGATCGCTGGTCGTTTGCTCCGCTGGTTGCCATGAGATTGCCCTCCCGTCCTGTGGTTGGAGTTGCCGCGATCGATCAGTGCCGCCCGATGTTTGCCGTCTGGTCAACGGCTGGGGCCTAGCTTGGCAAGCCTTGTGGGGCCTCCGCAAGGCTCTGTGTGCGTCGGGCACAGGTGCCCAACCGGGTCTGATCGTCAGACTTCGCGTGAAGCGGGCGCACGTCCATCACCGTCGAGAACTACCGCCTTGTCGGTTTCGACGCCGCCAGCTTCGCCAGTCGATTGGTTTCGGCTCGGTAGCATCAATCGAAAGGCACGCGGGCTCGATCCTATCTGTGAATAGGACTGCGTTCGTACATGGCCAACGTGCACTCGGCACAAATAGCCCGTCGAAGCCCAGGAAGAAGGCTGCGTCAGCAATATCCTGTGTCTTCGTATAGTCCCGCTCCTGATAGCGATCGGTATCGACGCCGAGCCTCGCGAGCGTGGGCAGGTCGGCCAGGTGAAGGGACTGCCGGACCGAGACCTGCAAGCGGTGAACATGGAAAACGATCTTGGACGGAAAGACCGGCTGCAGGGTGAGTAGTGCATACACCTCTGCAATTGCCCCTTCTCGTTCCAGACTTGTGTACAGGACATCGAACCGCCCATTACACCATCGACTGGCAGCGCTGCCGCCTTGCAGTGGATCGCGTCCTTCGCGCACTACGCGCCACAGAAGGCCAGTATGTGGGCGACGTGGATAGGCATCGACATGATCCAGCAGGCGCAGATCGCGGGCGCGCCGCGGGTCTTGTGGCACCTACGTGAAAGCTCCCGTGTCGAGGCTCTCGATCACCGCCAGCACCTCTTCCGTACGTCCGGCGTTGATTAGATCGATGGCGCGCTCGCCCTTGAGCATCTGGTGAGCGGTATGCAACCAGATGCGCGTCTCATCGGGTGTGTAAAAATCATTCAGCCGGTCCACGACGTACCGAAGTTCTGCGATGACTGTCTGCGTGCGCAGATCGGGCGTCGCCTTGCCACTTGACCATCGCGACACGGTGGCCGGCGATACCGCCACGATGTTGGCGATGTCTTTGCCCTGTAAGCCGCCGTCGTCGCGGAGGTGGTCGAGGATTCTGCTGACTGCGGTTGACATGCTTGGCGCCCGCCTTTCCCACGGCTATTGCCGCCCATCAAAGACAAGTTACACATGGATTTCAACATGTCAATGCAGTGAAAGCAATACGGAACCCATGACGACGGCCTAGGATTGGCGCAAGATAACTGGTGCCGTAGCCCAGTCGACAGCTGCGCTCGATCGACCCGATTGAGGATTTCACCCATGTGCCTTGGCATTCCAGCCCGGATCGTGCGCATCGACGACGCGGAGGGAATGCTCGCGACCGTCGAAGTGGCGGGCGTCCGACGCCAGGTGAACGTCATGTGCGTCGTGGACGATGAGCATCCGTTGGAGTCCTGCGTTGGCGACTGGGTGTTGCTGCATGTCGGGTTTGCCATGAGCCGGATCGACGAGGCCGAGGCGGCCAAGACACTGCGCATCCTCTCGCAACTTGGCGAGATGCAGGCGGAACTGGAGGCAATGCAACCGACCGATCCCGATTGAAGCGTTTGCGAGTTCGCACGAGGTCAATCCTGACATGTCGGTTCTGCGCCTCTCGGCCCGTATGGCGGCGGGTATGCAATCCCGGTGCGACTGGTTCGAGCCGCAAGAGCAAGGCGGCTGACGACGCCTTCAGGTCGCGAGGGAAGGACGTTCATCCGTGACCACCGGCTCCGAGCCCGCCTATGCCTGGGTACGTCTGGGCATATCCGTACTGATCTCGACGCTTGGCGGGATCAGCCTGTGGTCGGTGGTGGTCGTGCTGCCCGCGGTCCAGGCGGAATTCGGGGTCGACCGCGCCGCGGCGTCGCTGCCCTACACCTTGACGATGGTCGGCTTCGCCGTGGGTGGCGTGCTCATGGGTCGCATCGCGGACCGGTTCGGCGTCATGCTTCCCGCTCTCATCGGAGCGGTCGCGCTCAGTATCGGCTATATTGCCGCGGGCTATGCGGCCAGCCTTTGGCAATTCGCGCTGGCGCATGGGCTGCTGATTGGTCTGCTCGGCGGAGCCGCGACGTTTGGGCCGATCGTCGCCGATACATCGCTCTGGTTCACCCGCCATCGCGGCATCGCTGTCGCGATCGCCGCATCGGGCAACTATTTGGCGGGGACCGTCTGGCCGCCTTTCGTTCAGCACTTCGTGCAGACCGTCGGCTGGCGGCAGACGCACATCGGTATCGGCGTGCTGTGCGCCATCACGATGATCCCGCTGGCAGTCGCGCTACGCCGCAGGCCATCGACGCAGCTGTTCAACGCGGATGCGCCACTTGCAAGACAATCGCACGTCACCCTCGGTTTGTCGCCGACCGCATTGCAGGTGCTGCTGTCGATCGCCGGCTTCGCCTGCTGCGTCGCGATGTCGATGCCGCAGGTCCATATCGTCGCCTATTGCAGCGACCTCGGCTACGGCGTGACGCGCGGCACGGAAATGCTGTCACTCATGCTTGGGCTCGGCATCGTCAGCCGTGTCGGCTCCGGCTTCGTCGCCGACCGGCTCGGCGGGCTGCCGACGCTCCTGATCGGCTCCGCGGCCCAGATGCTGGCGCTGCTGCTCTATCTCGGATTCAGCAGCCTGGTGTCACTTTATGTGATCTCGGCGTTGTTCGGCCTGTTCCAGGGCGGCATCATCCCGAGCTATGCGATCATCATCCGCGAGTACCTTCCCGCGCGCGAGGCCGGCATGCGATTCGGAATGGTGATCATGGCCACCTTGTTCGGGATGGCATTCGGTGGCTGGATATCCGGCGTGATCTTCGATGCCACCGGCTCCTACAGCGCCGCGTTCGCCAACGGCGCGCTGTGGAACCTGCTCAATCTCTGCATCGCGGTCGCCTTGTTGACGCGCGGGGTCAGGCGAACGGCGCCTGCCTGAACGAAAGGGAAAGTGATGGACGCGAAACCTGAAGACGTGGGCCTTTCGTCCGAGCGGCTGGCGCGCGTGAACAGCTGGGCGCAGCGCCTGGTGGATGACGGCAAACTCCCCGGCCTGACCACGATGGTCCTGCGCCGCGGCAAGCTGGTGCATTTCAACATGTGCGGCCTGGCCGACGTCAAACGCGAGCAGCGGATGGCGTCGGATACGCTCTTCCGGTTCTATTCGATGACCAAGCCGCTGACTTCGACAGCGATCATGATGCTGTATGAGGAAGGGCGCTTCCAGCTTGACGATCCGATCACGCGCTTCCTGCCGTGCTTCAAGGATATGCGCGTGTCCGTAGGCGGCATGCGCGGCAAGCTGGAGACGGTGCCGGCGGAACGCGACATCACCTTCCGCGATCTGCTGACGCACACCTCGGGCCTGACCTACGGCTTCATGGAGGCCACGCCGGTCGATGCGCAATACCGCGACCGCGGTGTCGATTTTCAAACGTCGGACAAGACGCTCGCCGATGTGGTCGAGCTTGCCGCCGATGTGCCGCTGATCGCACAGCCTGGCGCCGAGTGGAACTACAGCATCGCGACGGACGTGCTGGGCCATTTGGTCGCGGTGATATCCGGCAAGTCGTTCGAGCAGTTCCTGCGCGAGCGCGTGACCGGGCCGCTCGGCATGGCGGACACCGACTTCCATGTGCCGGCGGACAAGATTTCCCGGTTCGCGGCCAACTACACCTGTGCGGCGGATGACCGGCTGATGCTGATCGACGATCCGCAGAAGAGCATCTTTGGCAGGCAGCGGAAGATCTGTTCCGGCGGCGGCGGCCTGCTGTCCACCGCTGGCGATTACATGCGCTTCTGCCGGATGATGCTGAACAAGGGCGAACTCGACGGCGTGCGCCTGCTTGGCCGCAAGACGGTGGAACTGATGACGTCCAATCATCTGCGCGGCGACATGGCGGATATGGGTCAGCCGCGGTTTTCCGAGTCGTCCTATAACGGCATCGGCTTTGGCCTTGGCTTCTCCGTCACGCTGGATCCGGCGAAAGCGCAGATACTTGGATCGGCGGGCGAGTATGCCTGGGGAGGTGCTGCCAGCACGGCGTTCTGGATCGATCCGGCCGAGGACATGGCGGTGATCATGCTGACGCAGCTCATGCCGTCGTCCACGTATCCGATCCGCCGCGAACTGCGCGTGCTGACGTATCAGGCGATCGTGGACTGAAGGGCTTGCAGATGACGCCGTCGATCAATACCGATCGGCTGTGGCAGTCGATCATGGACATGGCGCGCATTGGGCCGACGGCCGAAGGTGGCAGTTGCCGTCTCGCGCTTTCACCGGAGGATGCTCAGGCGCGCGCACTGCTGCTGGAATGGTGCGGGCCACTCAAACTTCACTTTGAGCAGGATGCGGCGGGAAATATGTTCCTCCGCCGCGAGGGGAAGGACGCGGCAGCCCATGCTGTGGCTTTTGGCAGCCATCTCGACACGGTGCCGACCGGCGGGCGGTTCGACGGCGTGTTCGGCGTACTTGCCGGTTTGGAAGTAATGCGTGCATTGGATGAGGCGAACGTCCGCACGCGCGCTCCGCTGGAACTGGTGAACTGGACCAACGAGGAAGGCAGCCGGTTCCGCCCCGCCATGATGGGCAGTCGCGTTCACGCCGCGGACATGGTGCTGGAGGACGCGCTGGCCATCACCGACGACAAGGGCACCAGCGTGCGCGACGCACTGGAGGCGAGCGGCCAGGCCGGACCGCTGACACCGTCGCCGCGCGGCTGGGCGTGTTGGCTCGAGGCGCACATCGAACAAGGCCCGGTGATGGAAGCGACCGGCGCGGACATTGGTATCGTCACCGGCACGATGCACGCACGCTACTTCCAGCTTACCGTGACCGGCGAACCGAGCCACGTCGGCCCGACCACGATGGAACGGCGGCGCGACAGTCTGGCAGCAACGGCGGAAATCATTCTCGCGATCGAACGCATCGCCCACGGGGCGGAGCCGTCGGGCCGCGCCTCGGCGACATGGATCGAGAATTTTCCCAACGCCCGCGGCAACGTGGCAAACATCACCCGTCTGCATTGCGACGTGCGGCATGAGCAGGCCGCTCGCGCCGTCACAATGGAGCACGAACTGCGCGAGGCGCTGGATGGCATCGCGAAGCGCCGCCATGTCAAAATCGACGTCGATCCATACACCACCTTCGGGCCAGTGGCGTTTGATCCGGCAATCGGCGACCTGCTGCGGCAGAAAGCGGAGGCGCGCCAACTTGCGACGCGCGACATGATTGCGGCGGCTGGTCATGATTCGGTGCTGATCGCGCCTCTGTGCCCGAGTGCGATGCTGTTCGTCCCCAGCGTCGGAGGCATCACCCACAATCCGCGCGAATACTCCACGCAGGAGCAGGTGGCGCGCGGGGCGCAGGTGCTGCTGGATGCGGTCGTGGAGCTGGCAGGCTAGGATCGGCACATGCGCGTCATGCTGCTTGATGAACCGCGGCAGCCGCTTCGTCTGGCCGCAATCGCGGTGCCCACGCCAGGACCGGGCCAGGTCCTGATACGCGTGCACGCCTGCGCCGTCTGCCGCACCGACCTCCATGTGGTGGATGGCGAACTCACCCAACCGAAACTGCCGCTGGTTCCGGGCCATGAGATCGTCGGCAATGTCGCGGCTCTAGGCGCGGACGTGGAGCGATTCCGCATCGGTGATCGCGTCGGCGTGCCATGGCTGGGCTGGACCTGCGGCATCTGCGATTTCTGTCGATCGGGACGGGAGAATTTGTGCGAACTGGCTCGCTTCACCGGCTACCAGATCGATGGCGGCTACGGCGACTACACCGTGGCCGATCAGCGCTTCTGCTTCCCAATCCCCGTTGGCTACAGCGACATCGAAGCGACGCCGCTGCTGTGTGCCGGTCTGATCGGCTTCCGCTCGTTACGCATGTCCGGTGAGGCGCGTCGGCTCGGCCTCTACGGCTTCGGCGCAGCGGCTCATATCATCGCGCAGGTGGCACGATGGCAGGGCCGCGACGTTTACGCATTCACCAGTCCCGGCGACGCCGAGGCACAGGCCTTCGCCCGCGAACTTGGTGCGGTATGGGCCGGCGGTTCCGATCAGACACCGCCTGAACGGCTGGATGCGGCGATCATCTTCGCACCTGTCGGACCGTTGGTTCCCGCGGCGCTGCGAGCCGTCGAGCGTGGTGGAACGGTGGTATGCGCCGGCATCCACATGAGCCCGATCCCGAGTTTCTCTTACGACATATTGTGGGGCGAACGAGTGTTGCGTTCGGTCGCCAATCTCACACGTCGCGACGCTGAGGAATTTCTTGAACTGGCGCCGAAAGTTCCGGTGAAGACGCGCACGCTACCTTACACGCTCGAACAGGCGAACGATGCGCTGAACGATCTGCGCGCGGGCCGGCTGCAAGGCGCGGCGGTGCTGCAAATCTAATCCGTCCGCGCGTTGACGCCCCGATGCCTCGCGCCTAGCGTGCGCCGCATCCGTGCAAGGAAGGAAATACCCAGATGGCAAACAAGCTCAAGCAGCGCATTCAGTCGGGAAAGGCCGCCGTCAATGGCTGGCTTGCTATCCCGTCCGGCTTTTCAGCCGAAGTGATGGCGCAGTGCGGCTGGGACAGCGTGACCGTGGATATGCAGCACGGTGTGCAGGATTACCTGTCGATGGTGCAATGCTTCCAGGCGATGACGGCGCATCCGATCACTCCGCTGGTGCGCGTGCCGTGGAACGAGCCGGGCATCATCGGCAAGGTGCTGGACGGCGGCGCCTGGGGCGTCATCTGTCCGATGGTGAACAACAGGGCGGAAGCGCAGGCGCTGGCGACCGCCTGTTTGTATCCACCGACCGGCAAGCGCAGCAACGGTCCGATCCGTGCGGCGATGTACGGTGAGGCGTCGAACTACCAGAAGACCGCCAACGATGAAGTGCTGGTGATCCCGATGATCGAGACGCAGGAAGGCATCGACAACATCGATGAGATCCTGACCGTGCCCGGCATCAGCGGCATCTATATCGGTCCGTCCGATATGGGTCTGTCGCTCGGCCTGATTCCGATCCTCGATCGCGAGGAGCCGCAGATTCTCGGCATTTATGAGAAGCTGCTCGCGTCCTGCAAACGGCATGGCAAGTTTGCCGGCATCCACAATGGTACCGGCACGTATGCCGGGCGGATGATACAAATGGGCTTCCGTTTCGTGACCATCGCCAATGACAGCGGTCTCATGGCGCGTGCGGCGCGTGCGGAGGTCGCGGCGACGCGCAAGTCGGGAGGTGAGGCCGCGAACTGAGTTTTGACGATCCGTCGGCCGCGGGCACAAATCGTCCGCGGCCGATTTGATTCCAGGGAGTGCTTGCCATGACCCCGCCGCCCGTAATCCGCCTGCACCCCGACGACAGTGTGGTGATCGCGCGTGCAACCTTGCTGCCCGGTGCGCCTGTTGCCGACGCTGTGGTTGCGGCGGAGCGTATCCCCGCGGGGCACAAGGTCGCCGTGCGGCCGATCGCAGTGGGCGAGCCGGTGCGGCGCTATGGGCAGATCATCGGATTTGCCTCGAAGGCGATCGCTCCGGGTCAGCACGTGCATGTGCAGAATTGCGAGATGGGCGATTTCGCCAAGGACTACGCGTACGGCGTGGACGCAAAGCCGACCGACCATGCCAACACGCCGGCCGGATTCCAGGGCATCCGTCGGCCCGATGGCCGCGTGGCGACGCGCAACTATATCGGCATTCTGACCTCGGTGAACTGTTCCGCGCATGTTGCGGGGATGGTCGCCGACATGTTCCGTCGCAACCCTTTCACCGGCGACAATCCGCTGGCAGAATTTCCCAACGTAGATGGCGTGGTGGCGCTGACTCACAAGACCGGCTGCGGCATGACCGAGGCCGAGCCGCTGCGTGTGCTGCGACGCACACTGGCCGGTTATGCTCGGCATGCGAATTTCTCGCATGTGATTGTGCTGGGGCTCGGCTGCGAGGTGAACCAGATCCGCGGGCTGATGGAGGAGCAGCGCCTGGCTGGGCGCATCCGCAACATGGACATCCAGTCGCTGGGCGGCACGCGCAAGACGGTCGAAGCCGGGGTGGCGTTCGTGAAGGAGGTTCTGGCAGAGGCGAACGACGTTCATCGCGAACCCATCGCGGCGAGCGAACTGACGGTGGCGCTGCAATGCGGTGGCTCGGACGGTTATTCGGGCGTATCGGCTAACCCAGCTCTGGGTGCCGCGAGCGATCTTTTGGTACGGCACGGCGGCACGGTGATCCTGTCGGAGACGCCGGAGACCTATGGCGCCGAGCATTTGCTGACGCGGCGCGCGGTTTCTCCCGAAGTTGGCGAGAAGCTGGTGGCGCTGATGCGTTGGTGGGAGGATTACACGCGGCGCGAAGGCGCGGAGATGAACGCCAATCCGTCGCCTGGCAACAAGGCGGGCGGTCTGACCACAATTCTGGAGAAATCGCTCGGCGCGATGGCAAAAGCGGGCAGCACGAACCTCGTCGATGTCGTGCAGTACGCTGAGACGGTGGCGGCGAAGGGCTTCGTGTTCATGGACACGCCTGGCTACGATCCAGTGTCGGCGACAGGACAGGTGGCGGGCGGCGCCAATCTGGTGTGCTTCACTACCGGCCGAGGCAGCGTGTTCGGCTGCAAGCCGTCGCCATCGATCAAGCTCGCGACCAACACCCCCATGTATCAGCGCATGGAGGACGACATGGACGTGAACTGCGGCACGATCCTGGATGGCGAGGAGAGCGTGCAGGAATGCGGCCAGCGGATTTTCGAGCTGATGCTGCGCGTCGCGTCCGGCGAGCGCACCAAAAGCGAGCAGTTTGATTTCGGCGCGGCGGAGTTTGCGCCATGGGTGCTCGGCGCGACGATGTAACGGCGTTACGCCAAGTATCCGCGAAATGCATAATCGCATTTCGGAAAGCGTCTGGGCCGTGGTCCGGTTTCCCGCTATGCTCCGGCCCTAGCTGCCAATTGAAGAGGGAGTAGTCCATGACCGCGCAGACCAAAGGCCGGATCCGTCACGTCGCGCTGAGCGTCGAGGATCCCTGGGAGACCGCCGAATTCTACAAGCAGGCAGTGGGCCTGCAGGAAGTCACTGAGCTCGATGGTCCGTTGGCCGAGGGCGTGTTCCTGACCGACGGGGTGGTCAACCTCGCCATCCTGCACTTCAAGAGCGACGAGGCCGCGCAAGGCACCGGCAAGGATTTCGTCGGCATCCATCACATCGGCTTCTGGGTCGATGACGTGGTGGAGCAAGGCAAGATCGCACGTAACGCCGGCGCCACCTGGATCATGGGCGATCCGAACAACCCGGACGGCTACGAGGTGAAGCACACCGACCTGTCAGGCATCATTTTCGACATCGCCGCGCACGGCTGGGCGGGTTCGCAGAAGAGCCCGGGGTCCGAAGACAACGTCGTTCACCCGAATCCCCGGCGGCGGCTGGCGAAGTTCGACGAGCGACGTGCGCGCGCACAGGCAAAGATCGCATCGCTGCGTGCGAAAGAAGTCGCCGCTGTGGCTGAGTGAGTGCTGGTGGGACGCCGGATCGCCTTTCCGGCGTCGTGAGCCATCAATTGGGTGGCGGCCAGGCGAGCAGGTGTCGTGCATCGAAGACCACGACCGGCTGCAGCGTTCGGCCAGCGTGGCGTATCGCGCTGTCCGGCAGTTGTGCGAGGCTGGCGAACGAGCGGCCAAGCTCGGCTGGCACGCGTTCAGGGTGATCGGGCTCTAGGATCAGCATGTCGTCGTCGATGTGTTCGGTCGGTGGAAAAGCGACGCCGAACTGCCGGCAATCGAGGTTCAGGCAAAGCGTCGTCACATCCGGGCCCAGCGCATAGGCGATCTTGCCGGCGTCACGCCAATTGGGAACGCCGATCACGGTGCCGGGGTGCAGCAGATCGCGCGCGGCCAGATCGTCACGTGGCGAGGTCCAATCGATGGCATCGATGGTCGGATCGTTGCGCATGACAGCGACGATGGCGGGATGCAGCCACTCGAAGCGTACCTGCGTAGCGACGACCGTGGTAGCGACCCCAACAAACACTGCAGTGCCAAACAGCGCTCGACGGACGATCGGCTGATCGAGCCGGCGAGAGACCGCGTCGCCGAGCGGCGGAAACAGCATCAGGTAGCCGGGCGCAGCCCAATGGAACAACACGCGCTGGCTCGACCATGCCGAGACCAGTGCAAACGCCAGGATCGGCGGCGCCGCGAGACAGCACAGCAGCCACGATCGCCACTCGACCGCACCGCGACGAATGGCGGCGACGAAGACCGCCATCATGGGCAGCCAGATCCAGGGCAGGACGAACAGGGCCTCGCCGCCGAGCGTGACAAACGGCGCGAACGGGCGGAAATGCGCGCCGCCGGCACGCCCGCCCTGGAAGGCGAACGACGCCCAACCGTGCGTCGCGTTCCAATACAGAACCGGTGAGAACACGAGCAGCGCGAGCAGCGCGGCAAGATAAGGTGCGGGGCGTGCAAGCCAATATCGGTGTTCCCGACTTGAAACCAGATAGAGCACCGCGCCCGCGATCGTCAGAATTGCTGAGTACTTCGAGAACAATGCAAGTCCGGCGCATAGCCCAGCCGCAAGCCACCACCCCAGCACGCCACGGCTCAACGCGTGCATCAGACAGAGCGCCGCACCCAGAAGGGCGCAATCGAGTGGACCGTCCGGCAGGACCCAGGTACCGGTCGTCACACCAAATACCGGCGAAAGGTTCAGCAGCACGGCAGCCCAAAGTCCCGCATGCCGATTGGCGATCGCAGCGCCCAGCCGATACATCAGCCACGTCGAAACGGCGAACAGGGCTATAAACGGCAGCCTAACCACGATTGGCGCCTCGCTGCCGGTCAAATGCGCGGCGCCCCAGGCGAGCCACCATGATGCAGGGGGATGATCGTAGTAACCCAGACTGAGCACGCGTCCGGTCGCGACCATGTAGCTCTCGTCCACGCCGAGGCCGAGCGCGGCACCGAACGCGACGCGCAGCAATGCCGTGCCGAGGATCAGCAGCCACAACGTCGTGGCTGGATTGGACCCAGCCATCCGCCCTGCATTCATGCTGTGTGGATGGCCGGGTCAAACCCGGCCAGGACGAGGGCGAAAGTCAGCCTTCCACAACGCGCTGCGTCTGCACGCCCAGGCCTTCGACGGAAAGCCGCATCGTGTCGCCAGGTCGCAGGAACACCGGCTCGGGCTTCACGCCCTGCCCGACGCCGGGCGGCGTGCCGGTGGCGATCACGTCGCCCGGATACAGCGTGATGAAGTGGCTGACATAGCTGACCAGCTTCACCACGCCAAAGATCATCGTCTTGGTCGTGCCGTTCTGCATGCGCTTGCCGTTCACCTCGGTCCACAACGGCAGGTTCTGCGGATCGGCGATCTCGTCCTTCGTCACCACCCACGGACCCGTCGGGCCGAACGTGTCGCAGCCCTTGCCCTTGTCCCAGGTCCCCGCACGCTCCAACTGGAACTCGCGCTCGCTCACGTCATTGCACACGCAGTAGCCGGCCACGTGACGCAACGCGTCGTTCTCCGGCACGTAGCTCGCCTTCCGGCCGATCACGATGCCAAGCTCGACCTCCCAGTCGAGTTTCTTGGATCCGCGCGGCGTCTTCACGTCGTCGTTCGGTCCACACAGCGCGCCGAGCGATTTCAGAAAGATGATCGGCTCCTTCGGCACAGGCATCCCGGCTTCCGCCGCGTGGTCGGCGTAGTTCAGCCCGATGCAGATGTAGTTCACCGGGCGGGCCACGCAGGAACCCAGCCGCGCGCTCGGATCGACTTTCGGCAAGCTGTTCGGATCAAGCGCGGCAATCATCCCGAGCGCCGCGTCGGACAGTGCGAACCCGTCCACGTCGCGCACGACGGAGGCAAGGCAGCGGATCGTGCCGTCACGATCGAGCAGCCCCGGCTTCTCGGCGCCCACTGGGCCATAGCGCAGCAGCTTCATGGTTATATCTCCCCTACAACGTGAGCCCGCCGTCAATGACGACGGCCTGTCCCGTGACGAATTGTGCAGCATCGGACGCAAGATAAACGGCGAGCGCGGCAATTTCCTCGGGTGTGCCGAGTCTGCCCATCGGCTGCCGCTCGACGAAGGCCTGGCGCGCCGCATCGATGGACCCCACCTGAGCAGCGTTGACCGCAATGCGTTCCTCGAGGCTCGGCGTGTGCACCGTGCCAGGGCAGATGCAATTGCAGCGAATGCCTTGCTTTATGTAATCCGTCGCGACCGATCGCGTCATGCCGATCACCGCCGCTTTGGTGGCGCTATAGATGAAGCGATTCGGCACGCCTTTGATGCTGCTGGCGACCGACGCCATGTTGATGATCACACCATGGCCCCGCGCGAGCATCCCCGGCAAGAATGCCTTCATCGAGCGGAACATCGAGCGGACATTCAGGTCGAATGCCAGCTCCCATTCGTCTTCGGTGGCATCGAGCAGCGCGCCCTGATGCACGACGCCGGCGCAGTTGAACAGGATATCGATGCGGCCTGCATCAATCTCGGCCTGGGCGATATCAGCGGCGTGCAGCACGTCGAGCTTTGCCGTCCGGATGCTCTCTGATGCGATCTGTCGCACCCTCGCCTCGTCGATGTCGGTCGCGACGACGCGCGCGCCTTCCGCGGCGAACGCCAGGGCGGTCTCGCGGCCGATGCCCTGGCCGGCGGCGGTGACGAACGCGATCTTGTCGGCGAGGTGTCCAGGCATTGCACGCCTCCGATACGAGGTTTCGACAGTCAGTGGAAGGCCGGACGGACGGCAACCTTGTCCGCGCCTGGCGTTACACGGTCGCACCCGTGATCAGATCGCCGAACCGCACCCATGTCTTGCCGTCCCACTTCATGAACTGCATCGATGTGATCGGGCGATGGTCGGTGTGGGTCGTGTTCACCTTGATGCCAGGCAGCAACACCGGCAGCTCTACGTCATGCAGGCTCTCCGCCTGTTTCATCACGTTGTCGCGCGAGAAGTCGCCGTTGCACTGCTTCAGCACTTGCCGCATCGTCATGCTGACGGCGTAGGCGAACACGTAACTCAGGTCGGTGACGTCGCCTGCGGGCATGTACTTGGCCATGAAGTCGCGCCATTGCTTCATCCCGGCATCATCCTTGAACGCCGGCTCGGTCGGGTCCTTCAGGTACGCCGTGCTGAGCATTCCGACGGCCTTCTCCGGCCCAGCCGGCGTGATCACGCCACCGACCGAGATCGCCACGTTGGTCATGTAGAACGCCGGTTTCCAGTTGCTGTCGTACACCTTGCGGATCGACTGCGCGGCGAATTTCGGGATCGCTGCGACCAGCAACACATTGGCTCCGGAACTTTGCATTTCCACGATTTGCGAATCGATCGTCGGATCGGTCGTTTCATAGCTGGCGGATTTGACGACGATCTTGTCCCAGTCGTCGGCCAGGATGTCGCGCACGCCGAGCGGATAGTCCTTGCCGAAGTCGTCGTTCTGATAAAGAATCGCGAGCTTCGGATCCTTGACGTTCGCCAGCATATGCTTGGCGTAGATCTGTGCCTCGGTGCGATAGCCCGGCTGGAAGCCCATCGTCCATGGATACTTCTTGACGTCGGCCCATTTGCTGGCGCCGGAGCCGACAAACAGATGCGGGATCTTCTTGTGATTCAGGTATTCCGCGATCGCCGAATTGCACGGCGTGCCCAGGTTCTGGAAACAGAAATCCACCTGGTCCTCTTCAACCAGCCGGCGGACCTGCTCGACCGTCTTTGGCGGGCTGTAACCGTCATCGTAGGAAATGAAATCGATCGTATGACCGGCGACGCCTCCATCGTCGTTGACCATTTGGAAGAACGCGCTCTCGGTGCGGCCGATTACGCCATAGGTCGAGGCAGGTCCGCTGTAAGGCATGGTGTTGCCGATCTTGACCGAGGTATCGGTGACGCCTGGCGTCCCCGCAGCATGCGCACGCGGCAGTCCGGCGGTAGCAGCGACGGCGAGCCCGGCCGTCACGGCAGCTCTGCGGCTGATCATGTTTCGTTCTCCTGAACGTTCAAACGCTCCCGTCCGGCCTGCGAGGCCGGCGGCGTATGATTGCGCCACTGTTCAGGTATGGCCAGATCACTAAGGCGCGAGCGCAGTCCATGCGCGCGCTCCGTCGTTACCGGCGCGCCCTCTGTCATTCCCGCGCAAGCGGGAACCCAGGGCCGCAAATTCGGTACTGCGCGCCTGGGTTCCCGCTTGCGCGGGAATGACAGAGGGAGGTCGTCCGCGGCTTGCTAAACCAAATGCTCGATGCGGATAGGAAGATCACGCACGCGGACGCCGGTTGCGTGGAACACCGCGTTCGCAACCGCGGCCGCGACGCCCACCATCGGAAGTTCACCAATCCCCTTCGCCCCGAGTGGATTCGAATTCCGTTCGTCGTTCGGCACAAGAATTGTCTGGATTTCAGGCACGTCGGCGTTCACCGGCATCAGATACTCCGCGACATTCGCGTTGACGATACGCCCCGTTTCCGCATCCACATGGGTCGCCTCGAGCAGCGCCATGCCGAGGCCATAAACGATGCCGCCGATCAACTGGCTTCGCGCGGTCTTGGCGTTCATCACGCGCCCCGCGTCGAAGGCGCCGACAAAGCGGCTGACGCGCAACGCGCCGAGGTCGGGATCGAAGCGCACCTCGACGAACTGCGCGCCAAATGCGTGCATTGCGTAGCGCTCGTGCTCCTCGCCGGCTTTGGCATTGCTGTCGGCTGCGACGAACTGCATCCCCTTGTGCGCGAGCAATTCCGCAACAGGCGCGCGCGCGTCCGGCCCAATGACCGCGCCGTCCCGCAGACGCAGTGCATCGGCGGTCGTGTTCTGCCATCCGAGCCGTGGATCGCTTCGGGCGAGATCGAACAGCTTGTCGCGCGTCGCCTGGCATGCGGCGAGCACCGCTGGACCGACGCTCGCCACGGTCATCGATCCCCCCGACACCGGCGCGTGCGGGAAGCTGCTGTCGCCAAGCTCGAACTGAACGCGCTCAACCGGCAGTCCGAGCGCATCGGCGGCGATCTGCGACATCACCGTGTAGGTTCCGGTACCGATGTCCTGCGTGCCGACCTGAACCAGCGCGGTGCCATTCGCGCCGATGCGAACGTGCGCACTGGCCGGCAGGCGATGCGTGGGATAGGTGCTGGTCGCCATGCCCCAGCCGATCAGCACATTGCCGTCGCGCATCGAGCGAGGCTCCGGCGAACGCTGCGACCAACCGAACATCTCGGCGCCCTGGCGATAGCATTCACGCAGTGCCTTGCTTGCATAGGGTTTGTTCTCGTGCGGGTCCTGCTCGGCGTAGTTGCGCAGACGGAACTCGACCGGGTCCATCTTCAGCGCCACCGCCAGTTCGTCCATCGCGGACTCAAGCGCGAAGTTCCCACTGGCCAGGCCCGGTGCGCGCATGTAGGTCGGCAGGCTGGCATTTGTCGCAATCAGCCGGTGGGTCACCGCGACATTCGGACAGGCATAGAGCATCTCGGTCGCAAGCCCGACCGGTTCGGCGAATTCGCCCAGTGCCGGTTGCGACATCTGTGAGTAGCCGTCGTGCCGCATCGCCAACAGCGTGCCCTGTGCGTCGGCGGCAAAGCGCATCTTCTGGATCGTGCGCGGACGGTATCCGTTTGAGGTGAACATCTGCGCGCGGGTCACCGCCAGCTTTACCGGCCGGCCGACGACCCGCGCGGCCATTGCCGCCAGAACCGCCGGCGGCCACGTATTCCCCTTGCAGCCAAATCCGCCGCCCAGATAGGGACAAATCACTCGCACATTGCCGGGATCGATGCCGAACAGCCCCGCGAGCGACTGCTGCGCGCCGGAGATGCCCTTGGTCGCCGTCCACACGGTAAGCCGATCGCCATCCCAACGCGCGATCGTCGCATGGGGTTCCATCGGGTTGTGGTGCTCGATCGGCGTCGTGTAGGTGGCTTCCAATTTGACGGCACCCGTCGCAAAGGCGCTGTCCGGGTCACCCCTTTTTGTGTCGGCTGGGCGCTCGCCGTTGCGGAAGTTCTTCGGCACATAAGCCTGATCGAGCACGGCATCCATCGAAGTCACCGGCTCTTCGTGCCGATAGCGCACGCGCACCGCGGCAGCGGCGGCGGCTGCCCGATCGAGGCCATCGGCCACCACCACCGCGACATGCTGACCGTTGTAAAAGACGCGCATGTCCTGCAGCAGCGGAGCACGTACCGTCTGCTGCGCGCCGCCCTTTGTCGCGAGTTTCGGCGCGTTCTCCGGCGTGATGATCGCCAGCACGCCCGGCATCGCCTTGGCCTCGTCGAGATCGAAGCCGATGATCTCCCCGGCGCCGATGGTGCTCTGCACCAGCATGGCATGGGCAACGTCGGGGAGGGCGAATTCCGCGGCGTATTTCGCGCGGCCGGTGACCTTCAAATGCCCGTCGACGCGGTCGATTGGCTGTCCGATGCTTGCCATGGCGGCCTCCGTCACGCGGCGGATGTCTGCAGAGCGCGCACGACCGCGCCGCGCAGCAACGTCTGTTTGAAACCGTTCTGCCGCGCCGGCTGTGCGCCTTCGCCGGCGCGCGATGCCGCCTCACGCAGGGCCGCGTCGGTCGGGTGCTTCCCGTGCAATTCGGCCTCGACTTCCGGCAGACGCCACGGTCTGGTGCCCACCCCGCCGGCCGCGAGGCGCACGTCACGGACGCTGCCGTCTGCGACATCCATCGCCACGGCAACCGACACGAGCGCAAATTCGAAACTCGCGCGGTCGCGCAATTTGAGATAGCGGGAATTGCGGGCGGCTGCGCTTCGCGGAACGGTGACGGCGGTGATCAACTCGCCAGGCAGCAGCGCCGTCTCGACGTGAGGGGTATCGCCCGGCACGCGGTAAAATTCGCCGATTGGCATTTGCCGCTGCGCGCCATCGAAGCCGCGCAGATCCAGCACAGCGTCGAGCGCCATCAGTGCCACGGCGAGATCGGATGCATGTGTGGCAATGCAGTGCTCGCTGCCGCCCAGGATTGCGAGCGTCCGGTTCTCGCCTTTGATCGCCGGACAGCCGGCGCCTGGCTCGCGCTTGTTGCAGGCGAAGCCGGTGTCGCGGAAATAGCCGCAGCGGGTGCGCTGAAGCAGATTGCCGCCGAGCGTGCCCATGTTGCGCACCTGCGGCGACGCGGAGGCGAGCAGCGCTTCGGAGATCACCGGCCAGCCTTCGCGCACCCCCCGATGTGCGGCGATGTCGCTCATGCGGGCCATGGCGCCGATGCGCAGGCTGGTGTCGTCGGCTTCAATGTCGGACAGGCCGAGGGGCTCCAGGTCGACCAATCGCGTCGGCGTCTCGACGTTATCCTTCATCAACTGCAGCAGATCGGTGCCGCCGGCGATGTACTTTCCGCCATTTGCCCGTGCCGCCGCCACCGCGTCCGCTGCTGAGGCCGGCTGTAGCAAGACGAATTCCTGCATGCTTCAGCCCTCCCGCGCGACGTCCCGGATTGCCGAGACGATGTTGTTGTAGGCACCACAACGGCAGATATTGCCGCTCATCCATTCGCGCACTTCGGCGTGGGATCCGCCGTGACCCTCCTGCATCAGCGCCACCGCCGACATGATCTGACCGGGCGTGCAGTAGCCGCATTGCAGGCCGTCGTGATGCAGAAACGCCGCCTGCATCGGGTGCAGTTCGCCGTTGATTGCGAGACCCTCGATTGTGGTGATCGCCCGGTTTTGGCAACGGACGGCGAGTGTCAGGCAGGACACGACCCTGCGGCCATCGATATGCACAGTGCACGCACCACAGGCACCACGGTCGCAGCCCTTCTTGGTTCCCGTCAGCCCGCCTTGCTCACGAAGCGCATCTAGTAAGGAGGTCCGCGGCTCGACAGACAGCTTCACCGGCGCACCGTTCACCTGCAACGTGACATCGACGTGCCCCGCCTGCGGGGGCGGCGTGGACGCAGCCGTGACCGGCCCCGGTGTGGCATCATCGGAACGGCCGACCAGCGGCCATGCGCCGAGGCCGGCTGCCGTACCGGCAAGCAGATAGCGGCGTGTCATGCCAGGTTCCATAGGTTCGCACCTCCGCGATTGTGCGGTTAACGTGGAACCTCGACTTTGGCCCACCTCACATCATCGTGCGGTAGCTCGCTGCACATCTGCCTCGCGCGGGCACGTGCATCCGCCCATCCCGAACGGAAGCGCGGTCATCCCTCATCCGGTCAGGACCGTCCTTGGGCTGGACCCGGTCATCCACGACTTGCCTTTGTCGGCCCGCAGGAAAGACGTGGATGGACGGGACAAGTCCTGCCATGACGATTTTGAGAGGTTCCGGCTTACGCCTTATCGTGAATGAACTGATCTATCTTCCGATATCGGAACATGCGCTGCTGCCGCCCACTTTGATGACGACATTCGTCACGTGTTGGATGGCGCGCGGCCGTGCAGTCCCCGATCGGCGAATGCGCTGCACCAGAGCCTCGATCTCGCGCCGGCCGGTGCCCACACCGCGCCTCTCCATGCACTGTTTGGTTTGCGTTAATCTTTCGTCAATCTCATCTCTTGCCGTAATCAGGCTTGTAGTCCTTTTTCGTCTTGCATGTGGGAATTCCAAGGCGCACGTTTCCCGCCATTGCTGGCAGATGGTCTTCCCATAGGCGCCAGTGACAGAGAGATGCGTGTGCTCCCGCCTAGAACGGCGCACTGGAGCACATCATGCCCGAATTCCGTTGTAATATGCTGGATCGGCGCGGCGAGGTCGTCTTTCCATCGGATGTTGTCGCTGAGGATCTGGCGGCCGCATTACAGCACGCCTTCGAAGTTCTCCGCACCAACATACCCTCGTCGCCATTGAAACAGGTATACGCACTCGAAGTTTGGGCCGGCACAGACAAGTTGTTCCGTCGGGAATTGGGGGCATTGATCAGCGATATTGAGCGCAACAGGCCGGCGAAGTAACGCGCAGAAGATCGGTCTCGTGAGCAATTTGGCCCCGCGCCAGCGAGCCCAGAGCGAGATGGTTCATGTTGATCTAGATCAATGCGCGACCTTGGGGATTTGTTGAAAAGGTGCATTCGTCAGGCAACAACGGATTTCAACAAAGCGGTTTCCCCAGAACTTGCCCCGGCTGGTCGGAATTTCCATCACCGGCATAAGCCAGGTGAAGGGGCATTGCGCCAGCGCGCAATTAGCTGGCGCTGATGGCGACGGGTCGGTGGCCCCTCCCCACACCGACCCGTCGCCATTTCGTGGCTGCTCATACTAAGCGCCCTAAAGGTTGACTCTCCGGGCAGGCGCAGCGTCACCGCAAAACCGTCATGGCCGGGCTTGACCCGGCCATCTTCGCAGCCGCCCCGCACGTTCAGATGGCCGGGTCAAGCCCGGCCATGACGTGTGTGTGGCCAGTGCCGTGCGTCAACACTTAGTGTCCGTCCGGAAGGATCGTGAATCATTTGAATCAGTTACCGGGCGGGCTTGTGCGGCTCGAATTGTCTGTGATTCTCTTTGCGGCGCCGCTTTGCGAGGTGCCAGATGTGGTCGACCAAGAACCGCCCCCGCTACGAC
>DATMND010000126.1:0-14594 GCA_035569235.1 Acetobacteraceae bacterium
GGCACAACTCATCGCCGATTTGAAAAACGCCAATCCGCAGGCGCGCATTTCGGTGAAGCTGGTGTCGGAAGTCGGCGTCGGCACGGTCGCTGCCGGCGTTGCCAAGGCGCGGTCGGATCACGTCACCATCTCGGGCTTCGAGGGTGGCACAGGTGCGTCGCCGCTTACGTCGCTGACACACGCCGGCTCGCCCTGGGAGATCGGCCTGGCGGAGACACAGCAGACGCTGGTGCTGAATGGGCTGCGCGGACGCATCGCGGTGCAGGTTGACGGCGGCCTGCGCACCGGACGCGACGTGGTGATCGGCGCACTGCTCGGCGCCGATGAGTTCGGCTTCTCGACCGCGCCGCTGATAGCCGCCGGCTGCATCATGATGCGCAAGTGTCATCTGAACACCTGCCCGGTTGGTATCGCCACGCAGGACCCCGTGCTGCGCAAGCGCTTCACCGGCGAGCCGGAGCACGTGATCAACTACTTCTTCTTCATCGCCGAGGAAGTGCGCGAGCTGATGGCGAAGCTCGGCTTCCGCACGTTCAACGAAATGGTCGGCAACGTCGCGAAACTCGACATGCGGCGTGCGGTCGACCACTGGAAGGCGAAGGGCGTCGATCTCAGCCGCATCCTGTATCACGCGCCGCCGCGACCAGGCGTCGCGATATACAATTGCGAGAAGCAGAACCACCACCTCGACCGGGCGATGGACAACGAACTGATCGAGGCGGCGCAGCCGGCGATCGAACGAGGCGAGCCTGTGCGCATCTCCCGCGACATCCGCAATGTCCACCGCACGGTCGGTGCGATGCTGTCAGGCGAGGTGGCGAAACGCCACGGGCATGCAGGCATTCCGGAAGACACGATCTGGATCAGCCTGCGCGGCACGGCCGGCGGCAGCTTCGGCGCTTTCCTGGCACGCGGCGTAACGCTCGAGCTGACCGGCGATGCCAACGACTATGTCGGCAAGGGTCTGTCGGGCGGCCGGGTGGTCGTGCGCCAGCCACCAGAGGCAACGCGCGAACCGACCGAGAACATCATCATCGGCAACACCGTGCTGTACGGCGCGATCGCCGGCGAGGCGTATTTCCAGGGTGTCGCGGGCGAACGCTTCGCCGTGCGCAACTCGGGTGCATCGGCGGTCGTGGAAGGCTGCGGCGACCATGGCTGCGAGTACATGACGGGCGGCGTCGTCGTCGTGCTGGGCGACACCGGTCGCAACTTCGCTGCCGGCATGTCGGGCGGCGTCGCCTATGTCTATGACCCGAAACGCGTGTTCGAGAGCCTGTGCAATTTCGCCGGTGTCGAGTTGGAGCCGATCCAGCCGGCCGACCCCGACGCCACAGATGATCCGGAACGTCCGCGACAGCGCGCGGTCTCGGTCGAGGACAGCGGCATGGGCGATCTGCTGCGCTTCGATGCCGAACGGCTGCGCGTGCTGGTCGAGAAGCACCTGCTGTTCACCGGCAGCGAGCGGGCGCGCGAACTGCTTGACGATTGGGACAATGCCTTGTCGTGCTTCGTGAAGGTGATGCCGCTGGATTATCGGCGCGCACTGCTCGAACTGCGCGCTGAGCGGCAGGCGGCGAAAGCCGCTGCTGCCGACTAGGGTACTTCATGGGCAAACCAACTGGCTTCCTGGAGATCGAGCGGCACGATCGCAGTTATGAAAAGCCCGACGTGCGCCGCAGATCATGGAAGGAATTCCTGAAACCGCTGCCGGAGCCGGAGCTTGCTGGACAGGCGGCGCGCTGCATGGATTGCGGCATCCCGTTCTGTCACAACGGCTGCCCGGTCAACAACCTGATCCCGGACTGGAACAACCTGGTCTATCGCCACCAGTGGGAAGCGGCGCTGCGCACGCTGCACTCCACCAACAATTTCCCTGAGTTCACAGGACGCATCTGTCCTGCACCGTGCGAGGCTTCCTGCACGCTGAACATCGACGACAACCCCGTCACCATCAAGACGATCGAGTGCGCCATCATCGATCGCGGTTGGCAGGAAGGCTGGATCAAGCCGCATCCGCCGTCGCACCGAACCGGCAAGCGTGTCGCAGTCGTGGGCTCCGGCCCTGCCGGCCTTGCCTGCACGCAGCAACTGGCGCGCGCCGGACACACCGTGACGCTGTTCGAGAAGAGCGACCGTATCGGCGGCCTGCTGCGCTACGGCATTCCCGACTTCAAAATGGAAAAACACCTGATCGACGCGCGCATCGAGCAGATGACGGACGAAGGTGTGGCATTTCGCACCGGGATCGAGATCGGCGTGACGCTGCCGATGGCCTCGCTGCTGCGCGACTTTGACGCGGCGGTGCTGGCAGGCGGCGCCGAATGGCCGCGCGATCTGGGCGTGCCTGGGCGTGGGTTGGATGGCATCCACTTTGCGATGGATTTCCTCACGCAGCAGAACAAGCGCATTGCCGGCGATGACGAGCAACGCGCCACGACCGGGCGTGGCACGATCACCGCAAAGGGCAAGCATGTCGTTGTGATCGGCGGCGGTGACACTGGTTCCGACTGCATCGGGACATCGGCCAGGCAGGGTGCGGCATCCATCATCCAGCTCGAGATTCTGGCGAAGCCGCCGGAACGGGAGAACAAGGCGCTTACGTGGCCGGACTGGCCATTGAAGCTGCGTTCCTCGCATGCGCACGAGGAAGGCTGCGACCGCGACTGGGCCGTGCTGACCAAGCGTGCCATCGGACTGAGCGGACGGATCGAGGCGCTGGAGTGCGTGCGCGTCGCATTTGCCAAGGGCGCGGATGGCCGTTTGGCGATGCAGGAAGTGCCAGGCAGTCAGTTCCAGTTCAAGGCGGATCTGGTGCTGCTGGCGATGGGCTTTCTAGGCCCGCGCAAGCCGGGAATGGTCGAGCAGGTGCGCGTCGCGCTCGATCCGCGCGGGAATGTATTGGCAAACACCACGGACTACCGCACGTCAGTTGCCAAGGTGTTCGCCGCCGGCGACATGCGTCGCGGCCAGTCGCTGGTGGTCTGGGCCATCCGCGAAGGCCGCCAATGCGCCCGCGCGGTGGACGAGTTCCTAATGGGAAGCACCACGCTGCCGCGGTGACTCTCGGTCGGCATCGCGGGTCTGCTGTCAGCACCGCACCGTCGCAGCACCGTCGTCATCCCCGCGAAAGCGGGAACCAGGCACGACGCATTGTGCTGCACGCCTGGGTCCCCGCTTTCGCGGGGATGACAAAAACAACGAGGGGGTGACAACAAAAACGAGGCGGCGATGACGACTCAAGCGGCGAGCAATCATGCGCTTCCTACTTCGACCCGCGTGTCATTGAAGCAGGCGCCTTCCGCAAGATCGGCGCGCATGTCGGCGGAAACCAGCGCTGATATAGTCTGCCCCGTGCGGCTGGTCGAAAGCCAGGTTCCCTTCTCACTGGCCACCACGCCAGGTGGCACGTCATCAGTTACTTCGAGCGGCAGTATCACTTCTCCAAGCTCATTCCACACGCGCACTTCAACGCCGCGCCCAAGGCCGCGCTGGTCAGCGTCACGCGGATTCATCATCAGCTTAGGCGCCTTGCGCGAGCCCGCGAGGTCACCCAACGTCGATGAAATCCGCTTGCCGGAAGCAGGCGAAATCAGCATCAGGGGATAAGTGGCCGGACGTTCGCGCCAAGTTGGCGTCAGCGCCGCCGCACCCCATCGCTTCGCCAGCGCCTCCGACTTCAGCTCGATCCTGCCCGACGGGGTGGCGGGAAAGACGTTCTCGAACAACACCAGCGGCTTGCCGTCCGGCCCCTTCATCTGCAACGCGCCTTCGGTCGGGATCCCGCTCGGCCGCACACCGCCAAGCCGAGGGTGCGCCGGATCGACCGCATCATCCATCAGGTCCTCGTCCGACGACTTGAAGCACACTTCATCGAACCCGAAGCGCGCCGCAAGACGTCGGAAGATCTCCGTGTTCGGCAACGACTCGCCAAGCGGCGCTATCACCGGCTCGGCACGCTGCAGCCAGTGATGCCCATACGACGGATACAGATCGGCATATTCAAAATGCGTCGCCGCCGGCAGCACCACATCGCAATGGGTCATGCTCTCGGTCATCGTCACGTCGATCCCGACCGCGAAGACATCGTCACGCGCCAGTCCGCGACGCATCCGGTTCTGATCGGGATGCACGACGATCGGATTATGGTTGTAGATGAACACCGCGCGCAGCGGCGGATCGATGTCGTCGGCCGCCAGATGACGACCGACATCGAGCAGGTTCAGCGTGCGCGTGCCCTCGGGCGCAAGGTCCGGACGTTGCAGCCTGGCCGGCGTCTTCGGAAAAGCGTTGCTGGCGCCGAGGATGATGCCGCTGCCCTTGCCCAGCTTGCCGAGCAGCGCCGGCAACGCAATCAACGCGCGAATGCCGCTGCCCCCGTTGCGCCCGCGCTCGAGTCCGTTGCCCGGTGCCAGCACCAGAGGATCGGCCTCCGCCAACCATTGCGCGAATTTGACGATCTGGCTCTCCTGCAAGCCACACGCCGCCGCTGCCCGCCGCGCCGGCCATTCGCGCGCCTGCGCCATGAACTCCTCGGTCCCCAGCACATGCTCGGCGATGAACGCCGCATCCAGCGCGCCCGAACGTTCGAGTTCCGCCGCCACCGACCAGGCAAGCAGCACGTCGGTGCCGGGCAACAAGGCCAGATGCAGGTCCGCTTGCTCGGCAATTTTGGTGCGCAGGGGATCGACCACGACAAGCCTGCCGCCCTTGCGTTTGGCATGGCGGGCGCAGCGGACGAAATGCACGTTGGTAACCGTCGCGTTGTTGCCCCATGCGACGTTTAGCTTGGCGTGTTCGGCAAACTCGGGCGGGCATCCGGGGACGGCGCCGTAGGTCCCCGCCCACGCCTCGCTGCGCACACCGCCGCACAAGGACCGCCGATAAAGTTGGCTGGCGCCGAGCTTGTGGAAGAACCGCGAGGACATGCTGTCGCCGGCGAGGAAGCCGTGCGGGCCGGCGTAATTCAGCGGCGTCACCGCCTCGCGACCCCAGCGTTCGATCACCGCGCTGACACGCGCGTGGATCTCGTCCAGCGCCGCGTCCCAAGAGATGGGCTCGAACTGTCCGGAGCCCTTCGGTCCGGTACGACGCAACGGATGCAGCAGCCGCTGCGGCCCGTGCACGAAGGCGCCCATGTCCTGCGCAACCTTGTTGCAGATGACACCAGCGGTGATCGGCGCCGCGTCGGAACCGCGCACCTTGGTGATCCGACCCGCATCGACGGTGACGCTGAGACTGCACGTGTCGGGACAATCGAATGTACAGACGCTGGCGCGCTCGATGACAGCCACTTGATTACTCCTTGCGGTGCGAGCCTTGCGGGTATGTTACACCATCGCCGCCGCTGCCGCAGTTCCGATTGTGCCGACCGACGCTAGACCGCTCTTCCCGCCTCAATGACGACAGACCCCGGAAAATGGCAGGACACGAAATGTCCCGGCGCCGCCTCGGTCAGCCGCGGCGTCTCATCGGCGCAGCGCGCGGCGGCAGCGGGGCAGCGCGTGCGGAAATGACAGCCGGAGGGGGGGTTGACCGCGCTTGGCACTTCGCCCTGCAGCGCAATGCGCGGGCGGCTGCACTCTCGATGCGCGTCGGGCACCGGGACGGCCGAGATCAGCGAGTTGGTGTAAGGGTGCAGCGGGTGTGCGAACAACTCGCGTGCCGATGCGGTTTCCACCACGCGCCCCAGATAAAGCACCACGATGCGGTCTGAAATGTGCCTCACCACCGCAAGATCGTGCGCGATGAACAGGTAAGTCAGTCCCAGCCGTTCCTGCAGCCCGATCATAAGGTTGATGATCTGCGCCTGGATGTTGACGTCGAGCGCGGATATCGGTTCGTCGCCGATGATGAATCCGGGCTCCACGGCCAGCGCACGGGCGATCGAGATGCGCTGCCGCTGGCCGCTGGAAAATTCGTGCGGAAACCGCGCTGCCGCCGCCGGTGGCAGGCCGACCAGATCGAGCAGCTCCTGCACCCGCACGCGCGCCGAACCGCCTTGGGGAACCAGTCCATGCAGACGCAGCGGGCCGCCGAGAATTTCACCCACCGTCATGCGCGGATTGAGCGAGCCGTACGGGTCCTGGAAGATCATCTGCATGCGCCGGCGCAACGGCCGCAATTCGGCTTGGCTGAGGTGCGTGATGTCCTGGCCGTCAAATGTGATGCGTCCCGCAGTGGGCTCGGTCAGGCGCATGACGACGCGGGCGAGCGTGGACTTGCCACAACCAGACTCGCCGACCAAGCCTACGGTTTCGCCAGGGAGCACGTCAAAGTCGACGCCATCAACGGCGCGCAATATACGCCGAGGCTCTAGGAAGGCGTCGCGGGGCAACTCGAAATGCTTGGCGAGATCGCGCACTTCCAGCAACGGCTTTATCGCGGTCCTGGCCCTGGTTTCGGTGATTGCGCGCGCGTGGTCCGGCGGGTGAAGTCGTTGGCCGCCTTGCGTCACCCAACAACGCGCCGCGCGGTCATCGCCGACCGGCAGAAGTGCCGGATGCTTGGTGCACTGCGCGACGGCGAACGGGCAGCGCGCACGAAATCGGCAGCCCGACGGCCAATTGTGCGCGTCGGGCGGTTGGCCCTCGATCGTGGTGAGCCGCCGGTCGTCCTCGGTTGCCTGGTCAAGCCGAGGCGCCGCATGCAGCAGCGCCCATGTGTACGGATGACGCGGATCGCTCAGCAGTTCGTCGGGTGCGCCCTCTTCGACAACCTCGCCGGCATACATCACCAGCACGCGCGAACAGACATTGGCGATCACGCCCAGGTCGTGGCTGATCAGGATCACCGCGGTGCCAAGGTCGGCATTCAATTCGCGCAGCAGATCGAGAATCTGCGCCTGGATCGTCACGTCGAGCGCTGTGGTCGGTTCATCGGCTATCAACAGTGTCGGTTCGTTGGCAAACCCCATCGCCAGCATCACGCGCTGCCGCATGCCGCCGGAGAACTGATGCGGGAAGGAATTCACCGCGCGCTCCGGTGTTGCCATTCCCATCCGGCGCAGCAATCCAACCGCGCGCTCACGTGCGGCGCGCGGTTTGAATCGCCGATGCGCGGTCATCGTCTCGATAAGTTGGCGAGAAATCCGCAGCACCGGATTGAGCGACGTCATCGGATCTTGAAACACCATGGCGATCTCTGCGCCACGGATTTCGCGTAGTGCCTCGTCGCTCAGATGCACCATGTCGCGGCCGCGGAAACTGATCGAGCCATCCACGATGCGCGCGGGCTCATCGAGCAGGCGGATGATGGATTTTGCCGTGACGCTCTTGCCGGATCCGGATTCGCCCACGATGCCCAACGTTTCGCCCGGGCGCAGCACGAAGCTGACGCCGTCCACCGCGCGTACCACGCCCGCATCGGTGAAGAACCACGTGTGCAGGTTCTCGACCTGGAGGATCGGCTCAGCGACGTCGTGCATGCGGATCGAGCCAGTCGCGGATGCCGTCGCCGACGAAGTTGAAGCCGACCACCACCGTTAGGATTGCTAGCCCCGGAAACGTCGCCACCCACCACTGGTTCACAAGTTCGCGGCCCTCGGAAACCATAGAGCCCCACTCGGGAGTTGGCGGCACGACGCCCAAGCCGAGAAAGGAAAGGCCGGCGAACACCAGGATTGCATTGCCGAGGTCAAGTGTGATCAGCACGATCAGCGGACCGATGGCGTTCGGCACGATCTGGCGCAGCAGGATGTGCGTCGGACCGAAGCCGATCGCCTGCGCCGCGGCGACGTACTCGGCGGAGCGCTGGCCGATCACCAGGCTGCGCGCCAATCGTGCGAATTTCGGCCACCAGACGACCAGCATGGCGATCACCGTGTTGCGCGTGCCGATGCCAAGTGCGGCTGCGATCGCCATCGCCAGGATGATCGGCGGGAAGCAGAATACCAGGTCGGTGACGCGCATGAGCGCCTCTTCCGCCCAGCCACGCACATACCCGGCGGCCGCGCCGAGCAACGAGCCGAACACGCCGCCCAGCAGCACCACGACGAAGCCGACAGCAAGCGAGGTGCGCGCGCCGAAGATCACACGCGTGAACACGTCGCGCCCCAGCACGTCGGTGCCAAGCCAATGCAACGCCGATGGAGGTTGCAATCGCCCAGCGACGTTCACCACGTCGGGCGGATACGGCGCGATCCATGGCGCGAGCAATGCCGCAAGCGCCCACAGCGCGATCACCGAGCCGCCCAGCGCGGCGAGGCCATAGCGACGCAGCCAGCGTCGCCGTCGTCCCGCGCTGCCGGTGTCCGTGCTTGCGGCAAGCAGCGCGGCCTCGGCGCCGCTCATCGCCGTGACACGCGCGGATCGAGCGCCGCGTAGGACAGGTCCACCAGCAGGTTGATCAGCACGTAGATCGCGGCGACCACCAGAGTGATGCCCATGATGGCGGGGAAGTCGAGCCGCACGGCACTCTGGAACGTGTAACGACCCAGACCCGGCCAGGAGAAAATCGATTCGGTCAGCACCGTGCCGGTGAGCAGTTGCGCGTAGGCAAGACCGCCCAACGTCACCACCGGCAGCAGCGCGTTCGGCAGCGCGTGGCCGAGCATGATCGCGCGGCGCTTCAGGCCCTTGGCCCGGGCGACGCGGATGTAGTCCTGCGACAGCGACTCCAGCATCGCCGCGCGCGTGGTGCGGGTGATCAGCCCAAGCGTGCTGGCCGCCAGAACGATCGATGGCAACACAAGGTGCGACGCGGCATCCCAGAACGTGTCCCAATCGCCTGCCAGCGGCGCGTCGATCAGCATGATGCCAGTGACGGTGGGCGGCGGGAACGTGCTGGCGCTGATCTGTCCGGGCCCCGGCGCCCATTCCAACGCACCGTAGAACACCGCGAGCATCACGAAGGCGAGCCAGAACGTCGGTGCCGAGACACCGACCAGCGAGATGGTGCGCGCCAAATGGTCAATCCAACTGTCGCGCTTCATCGCCGCCAGCACCCCCAGCGGCAAGCCGACCAGCAGCGCGAGCAGGAACGCGATCGTGGACAGTTCCACGGTGGCCGGCGCGTATTGCGCGATATCCTCCAGGACCGGCCGCTGCGAGCCGATCGAAATTCCGAGGTCGCCGTGAACGACACCGGTGAGAAAAATCCAGTACCGATCCCACAACGGCAAATCGAGCCCCCATTTGTGACGGAAGGCCGCGACCATTTCGGGGTTGTTCGCGGCGATGTCGCCAAGCTGGGTCAGCACAGGATCGCCGGGCACCATGTTGGCGATCAGGAATATCGCAAGCGTGGCCAGCAGCACCATCAGTGCGGCCACGATGAGACGGGAGGCAAGGTAGCGCAGCATCGGCGGACTATTGCCGATCGGACTGAGGCAGCCAAGTTGTGTCCGCATGCCGCACCGCTATGATGGTGGCTCGCCAAGAGAACAAACCGGGAGGCAGACGTGCGGGATATCGGCTGGATTGGTCGGCGGGATGTGATGCGTCTGCTCGGCGCCGGCGGCGCTGCCCTGGCTGCGGGGCTACCGGAACGTGTGCACGCAGCGGCCACGAAGAACACGCTGGTTCTCGGCCTGGACATCAGCGACTCCATCACCTTCGATCCGGCGCGCGAGGCACAGTACACGCCGCCGCTGACACTGACCGCGGCGTACGAGTCGCTGATCACGATGACGCCCGGCGATTACCTTAACGTGAAGCCGACGCTCGCATCGTCGTGGGCGCGCACGCCCGATGGCAAGGGGTGGCGCTTCACCATGCGGCCGGGGACGAAGTTCAACAGCGGCAATCCGGTGACCGTCGAGGACGTTCAGTGGAGCATCGAGCGGGTGATCAACGTCAAGGATCAGCCCTCCCAGTACGTGGCCAACGTCGATCATGTGGCGATCGTCGATCCACAGACGATCGACGTGATTCTGAAGGACCCAACGCAGCCGCTGGTGACCGTGCTGTGCGGCCCGAACTTCGGCGTGATGGAGCGCAAGGTGGTGGAGGCGCATGGCGGCACCGCTGCGCCGAACGCCAATACGGAGGACAAGGCGACCCAGTGGCTGAACCAGAATTCCGCCGGCGCCGGTCCGTACACGCTGGTGGGCTGGACGCGCAACGCGCAGATCATGCTGACGCGCAATCCGCATTACTGGCGCGGCCCAGCGCCGTTCGAACATGTCGTGCTGCGCCACATGGGCGACAGCGCGACGCAGTTGCTCGCCATCAAGCGCGGCGACATCGACGCAGCGTTCAATCTGATCCCCGAGCAGGTGGCGACGCTGAAGGGCGATCCGAATGTGCGGGTGGAGGGGCTGGAGAGCCTGGACTTCGTCTACATGGCGCTGACCTGCGAGCCCGACTTCAGCAAGGCGCTGGCGGTTAAGGAGGCGCGCCAGGCCGTTTGGTACGCGATTGACTATGACGGCATCATCAACAGCATGCTGGGCGGCCAGGCGATCCGCTGTGCCAGCTTCATACCGATCGGGCTGTATGGCTCGACGCGGGAAACCACCAAGCAGTTCGGCTATCACCAGGATCTCGACCGGGCGAAGCAGCTGTTGCAGAAGGCCGGCTTCCCCGACGGGTTCGAATTCAAGCTGAGCTACGGCGATGCCGCGGTGTCCGGGCTTTCCTATTCGGTGCTGGCGCAAAAGCTGCAATCGGACTTGGCGAGGGTCGGCATCAAGGTGAACCTCGATCCGATGGACCAGGTCAACCTGCGCACGCAGTACACCACCGGCAAATCGACCGCGGTGCTGACGTTCTGGAATCCCTCCGGCGTCGAGACGGATGGCTGGAGTTCGGCGACGGTGCAACGCGTGGCAAAGCGCATTCACTGGACGCCACCCGGGGACCTGGTGAAGTTGGTGGCGCAGGCAGCGAGCGAAGCTGATGCGCAGAAGCGTTCTGAACTTTATCTTGAGTATGAGAAGGCGATGATCGATCAGGCAAACCTGATCGTGCTGTTCCAACCGATCTACCAGTTCGCGGTGCGCGACGTGATCAAGAAATTCCCGCTGACCGCCGCCGGCTGGGAAGTGGAACTGTTCGAGACGAGTACGTGAACGAGGACAGGCGCGTGGCGTATCAAGCGTTCGATCTGACTGGCAAGGTTGCATTGGTGACCGGCGGAAATGGCGGCATCGGGTTCGGCATGGCGAAGGCGATGGCCGAGGCCGGGGCGGATGTCGCGATCTGGGGTACCAATGCGGCGAAGAATGCGGCGGCGCAGGCCGAACTGGCAAAGACGGGCCGCAGCATCGTAGCGCTGGACTGCGATGTCGGTAACGAAGCCGCGGTGATTACCGCGTTCGCGCGCACGCTCGAAACGCTTGGGCGGGTCGACGGCTGTTTCGCCAATGCCGGTGTGGGCGGCGGTGGGGCGGCGTCGTTCCTGGAGATGACCGCGGTGCAGTGGCACCGTGTGCTGCGGGTGAATCTTGATGGTGCGTTCTACACGTTTCGTGCGGCGGCGCGGCACATGGTGGAGCGTGGCGGCGACGGGGTGCTGGTCGGCACCGCGTCACTCGCCGCTATCGAGGGCTCGCCACGCAGCGAGCACTATGCGGCGACCAAGGGCGGCATGATCTCGATGGTTCGCTCGCTAGCAGTGGAGTTCGCCCGTAACAACGTGCGCGCGCACGCGATCCTGCCGGGGTGGATCGAGACCGACATGACGCAACGGCTCACCACGAACGACCGGTTTCGCGAGCGCGTCATGCCGCGCATTCCGATGCGGCGCTGGGGCCGGGGCGAGGACTTCGGCGGCATCGCTGTGTACCTGATGAGTTCGGCGGCCCGATATCACACCGGCGATACGTTCGTGATCGACGGCGGCTACTCGCTGTTCTGACATTTGCACTTGGCGCACCGTCCCCGGAAAGGGGCGCTGCTAGATACCCAGCCAGTCCCTGATTCGTCCGTACATCACGCGAGCCGTTACCGCCGAACGCCACAGCGCGTGGAATGGGATCTCCTTCAGCGTGGTGATCGGCATGTCGATCTCGCCACCGATAACACGGCGCGCAAGTTGCGGACCCATTGCAGTGCTCATCGCAACGCCGCGGCCGTTATAGCCGAGACAAACCAGCACCGACTCATCCGGCTCGTGCACATGCGGATAATGGTCCTGTGTGATCGCCAACTGGCCGCTCCATGCGTGCGTCCATCGCACACCGCGCAGCGAAGGCCAGAGCCGTTCGGCGTAGTCAATCAGGTACTGCAGTTCGCTCGGCTCGCTGATTTCGCGCTGGTGGCTGCGACCTCCCATCAACAGGCGGTTCCCGCGATCCATGCGGAAATACACGGTCACGCGACCAACCTCGTACAACACGGAGCGCGTCGGCATGATTGCCTGCGCCAACGCGTCCGGAAGTGGTTCGCTGGCCACGATGGCACTGAACACCGGCACGACGCTGCGACGCAGTTTCGGCCACAAATCATCGGTGTAGCCGTTGGTTGCCAGGATCAGCTTGTCGGCCTGCACAGTACCTGTCGGTGTCCGCACCTGCCACGCGCGGCCATTGCGATGCACCGCCAGCGCCGGCGTTCCGCCATGCACTGCCGCGCCTGCCTGCATCGCCGCCTGCGCCAGACCGCGTGCATAGCCGAGCGGATTCACCTGCCCGCCACGCCGGTCCCGTATGGCGGAGACATAGCGGTCGGTGCCAGTGATCTGCCGCGCGGCATCACTCTCCAGCAAATCAACCGGCATGCCTCGTCGGATGCACTGCTCCGCCGCAGTTCGAATCCACGCTGCATCGCGCGCATGAAACGCCGCACGCAACGTGCCGGATTGCAGCGCGTCGCATTCGATCTGGTGGCGCTCGATCAACCGAAAAACCACGTTCGGCGCTTCGCCCGACAGCGCCACCATGCGCCCGCCGAGGTCCGCACCGAAATCCGCTTCCACCTGATCGGGATCATGCTTCAATCCGGGATTGACCTGCCCGCCGTTGCGTCCTGACGCACCCCAGCCTGGTTCATGCGCCTCCAGCACAGCAACCTCGACGCCCCGCTCGGCCAGGTGCAACGCGGCGGACAATCCCGTGAAGCCACCGCCAATCACTGCCACCGACACACGCCGGTTGCCATCCAACGGCGGTGTATCGACCGCCGCCCGCGCCGTCTGCGCGTACAGGCTAGGCGGCAGCGGCAGACGCGTCACGACAACGAGGTAGCCATCTTCGCCGTCGCATCCAGTGCGCCCGCCAACCGGCCCAGCAGGTCGTCGATCTCCGCTGGCGTGATGATCAGCGGCGGGCTCAGCACCAACTGCTCGCCGCGTCCGCGCATAAGCAGACCAGCCTCGCGCGCCCTCGTCTCGAAAAACGTGCCGACGCCTGCCTTCGCATCGAACGGCTGTTTGGTCGCCTTATCACGCACCAACTCGATGCCCGCCATCAAACCGATCGCGCGCACCTCGCCTACCAACGGATAATCGGCAAATCGGCGTACACCCGCGAGAAACTGCGGCGAGATCGCCCGCACGTGCCCGACGATATCGCGCTCCTCATAAATCTTCAGCGTCTCCAGCGCGACCGCGGCGCAGACCGGATGGCCGGAATAGGTGAAGCCATGAATGAAACTGCCGTTTTTGTCGGCCTGAGTCGCCAATCCCTGATACAACTTCTCGTTGATCACGGTCGCGGAGATCGGCAGATACGACGACGACAAAGCCTTGGCACATGTCAGAATGTCAGGCGTGATACCAAATGTCTCACACCCGAACATGTTCCTGGTGCGGCCGAACCCGCAGATCACCTCGTCCGCAATGAACAGCACATCGTAGCGGCGCAGCACCTCCTGCACCTTTTGGAAATACGTGCGCGGCGGAATAACCACGCCGCCGGCGCCCTGCACCGGTTCGGCAATGAACGCGGCGACGGTATCGGGGCCCTCGCGCTGGATCAGCGCTTCCAGGCTCTCCGCCATGCGCGTGGCGAAGTCCTCCTCGCTTTCGCCTGGCTTGCCCATCCGCCAGTAATGCGGACAGTCGGCATGGCGGATGTTGGCGATCGGCAGATCGAAGTCCTGGTGCACATAGGGCAGCCCGCACAAACTGGCGGAGCCGATCGTCACGCCGTGATAGCCCTTCATCCGCCCGATGATCTTCTTCTTGCGCGGGCGGCCGAGCGCGTTGTTGTAGTACCAGACCAGTTTGGCGGCCGTGTCGTTGGCCTCCGACCCCGAATTGTTGAAGAACACCTTCGACATCGGCACGGGCATCAGCGAAATCAGCTTCTCCGCCAGCGCGATCACCGTCGGGTGCGAGCGCTGCCCAAAGGTGGACGCATAAGGAAGCTCGAGCATCTGCCGATACGCCGCGTCCGCCAGCCGCTTCTCGCTGAAGCCAAGACTGGCGCACCAAAGTCCCGCCATCGCATCGATGTAGTCGTGCCCGGCCTCGTCGTACACATGGATTCCCTCGCCGCGCGTGATGACGAATGGACCCTCGCTTTCCAGGCGGCGCATGTTGGTGAATGGGTGCATGTGATAGGCGATATCGCGGGCCGAAGCGGACTCATTGGCGGCCGGATTTGGAAGGTCGAGCATGGCGGATGTACCTTCGGACGTTGGTGAGAGGAAGCAATGCTATCACGCCGGAGCGCACGCGCCATGACCTTCCCGGCGTTCTCGGTTTCCGCC
>DATMND010000127.1:0-17998 GCA_035569235.1 Acetobacteraceae bacterium
GACCTGCGCTTCAAGGTGCCGCACCGCGACAAATTGATCGCATTGAAGGACATCAAGGCCGAGGTCGAACTGGGGTTCGATGACAAGCTGGCCTTCGCCGAAGCACAGCGCTGTTTGAATTGCGACGTGCAGACGGTGTTCACCGACGCGCTCTGCATCGAGTGCGACGCATGCGTGGACATCTGTCCCGTCGATTGCATCAGCTTCACCGAGAACGGCGAGGAGCCGGAGTTGCGGCTGCGGTTGAGCGCGCCGGCCATGAACGAGACCCAGGACCTTTACGTTTCCGGTGCATTGAAGACCGGCCGCGTGATGGTCAAGGACGAGGACGTCTGCCTGCATTGTGGTCTGTGCGCCGAGCGGTGTCCCACCGGCGCATGGGACATGCAGCGTTTCCTTCTCGATGTGGCACAGGCGGAGCACGCATGTTGCAGTTTGCAGAGCGCGTAACCGGTCTCCAGCGCGTCAACGACTTCGTCGTCAAGTTCGCCAACGTCAACGGATCGGGTTCGGCGAGCGCCAACACGCTGTTCGCCAAGTCGATCCTGCGGATGGGCGTGCCGATCACGCCGCGCAACATCTTTCCCTCGAACATCCAGGGCCTGCCGACCTGGTACGAGGTGCGGGTGTCCGAGGCGGGGCATCTGGGTGCGCGCGGCGGCGGCGTCGATCTGATGGTGGCAATGAATCCGCAGACCTGGACACAGGACATCGCGTCGATCGTGCCGGGCGGGTATCTGTTCTACGACTCGACGAAGCCAATGCCGCCGTCGAGGTTCCGCGACGACATCGTGGTGATCGGCGTGCCGCTGACCGAGATCACCAATCGGGCGTACACCGATTCCCGCCAGCGGCAGTTGTTCAAGAACATCGTGTATCTCGGCGTGCTGTCCGCACTGCTGCAGATGGACGCGGCGGAGATCGAGACGTTGCTGGCCGAGCAGTTTCGCGGGCGCGACAAGCTGGTGGCGGCGAATGTGCAGGCGCTGCACATGGGGCGCGACTATGCGCTGAAGAACCTGGAGTGCCCCATCGGCCTGACCTTGCGCCGCGCCGATGCGGTTGGCGATCGCATCTTCATCGAAGGCAATGCCGCTGCCGCCCTGGGCGCGGTGTATGGCGGGGCGACGGTGTGCGCGTGGTATCCGATCACGCCCTCGTCTTCGCTGGCCGAGGCGTTCACCCGCTATTGCAATCGCTACCGCGTGGATCCGCAGACCAAGCAGGCCAAATTCGCGATCGTGCAGGCAGAGGACGAACTGGCCTCGATCGGCATGGTGATCGGCGCCGCGTGGAATGGTGCGCGCGCATTCACCGCCACGTCGGGGCCTGGCATCTCGCTGATGCAGGAATTTGTCGGGTTGGCATACTTCGCCGAAATCCCCGCGGTGATCTTTGACGTGCAGCGCTCGGGCCCGTCCACCGGGATGCCGACACGCACGCAGCAGACCGACATATTGAGCTGCGCCTATGCGTCGCACGGCGACACCAAGCACGTGCTGCTGTTCCCCGAAGACCCGTACGAGTGCTTCGAGTTCGGCGCGTTGTCCTTCGATTTGGCGGACCGGCTGCAAACGCCGATCTTCGTCATGCTGGACCTCGAGATCGGCATGAACGAGCGACTGTCGAAGCCGTTCGTCTGGGATGACAGCCGCAAAATGGACCGCGGCAAGGTGATGACGGCCGAGGAGTTGGAGGCCAGCAAGGATTTCGGCCGCTACCTGGATGTTGACGGCGACGGCATCCCGTATCGCACCTATCCCGGCACCCACCCGACGCGCGGCGCATTCTTCACCCGCGGCACCTCGAAGAACGCCCGCGCGCGCTACAGCGAGGAAGGGCCGGACTACGCCGAGAACATGATACGGCTGCTGAAGAAGTTCGAGACCGCGAAGCAGATGGTGCCGCGACCCGTCGCGCGTCCGGCGAAGGAGCCGACACGGCTTGGCGCGATCTATTTCGGTTCCACCAGTCCGGCGATGAACGAGGCGGAGGAGATTCTGGCCGAGCGCGGCATAAATTTGGATTTGCTGCGGGTGCGCGGTTTTCCGTTCCACAACGATGTGAAGAGTTTCATCACGGAACACGACCAAATCTTCGTGGTGGAGCAGAACCGAGACGCGCAGTTGCGCACGCTGCTCGTGAACGAGCTGGAGATCGATCCCGTGAAGCTGACGCGCGTGCTGCACTTCGACGGCACGCCGATCACCGCGCGCTTCATCTCCGGCGCCATCGCCGACAAGGTCGACTCGCTGAAGATCGTTCCGTTCCGCAAGGCGGTGCCATGATGGCCGGATCAAGTCCGGCCATGACCGGAGAAGGCCGGGCTGACGCCCGGGCACAAACATGACATTCATTCCCAAGCCGAAGCTGCACCATCCCGCGCTGCCGGTTAATTCGCTCGGCTTCACGCGGCGTGACTATGAGGGCGCGGTTTCCACGCTGTGCGCCGGCTGCGGCCACGATTCGATCAGTGCTGCGATCGTGCGCGCGTGCTTCAACCTGGAATTGCCGCCGCACCGCATCGCCAAGTTGTCGGGCATCGGCTGTTCGTCGAAGACACCGACCTACTTCCTGGGCGCTTCGCACGGGTTCAATTCGGTGCACGGGCGGATGCCGTCGGTGCTGACCGGCGCCAATCTGGCGAACCGCGATTTGATTTATCTCGGCGTGTCCGGCGACGGCGACAGTGCGTCGATCGGCATCGGCCAGTTCGCCCACGTCATGCGGCGCGGCGTCAACATGACATACATCGTCGAGAACAACGGCGTGTATGGCCTGACCAAGGGGCAATTCTCCGCCACGTCCGACAAGGGCGCCAAAAGCCGGCGCGGCGTGGTGAATAATGACGAGGCGATCGACCTGATTGCCATGGCGCTGCAGCTTGGCGCAACCTTCGTCGCTCGCAGCTTCTCCGGCGACAAGGAGCAGTTGGTGCCGCTGATTGAGGCCGCGCTGAAACACGAAGGTGCCGCCTTCATCGACTGCATCTCGCCCTGTGTGGCGTTCAACAACCACGAGGGTTCGCACACCAGCTTTGACTACGTGCGCGAACATAATCTGGCGGTGAACTATCTCGACGTGATCCCGAGCCGCGAGTCGATCACCGTCGAATATGCCGCCGGCACCGTCGAGATGGTCAAGCAGCACGACGGTTCGGTGCTGCGCCTGCGCAAGCTCGCCAACGACTATGACGTGCACGACCGGATCGCGGCGATGACGTACTTGCAGGAGCGTCAGGCTGCGGGTGAGATCGTCACCGGGCTGCTGTTTGTCGATCCGGAGCCGGAAGACCTCCACCATCACATGAACACGGTGATCACGCCGTTCAACGAACTGGATGAGGCGGCGTTGTGTCCTGGCTCGGCTGCATTGGCGAAATTGAACGCCTCGCTTCGCTAGGCTCCTTGCGCTGGGGGAACTCAATGAAAAGCATATCGCGTCGCGCCGCAGTCGGCGCTTTGGTGGCTGCACCGGTCGCCATGCCGGCGATCCTGCGCGCGCAGAGCACATCGAAGCCGGTGCGGATCGGTCTGCTCAGCGACATGGGCGGACCGTACCGGGACGTCGGCGGGCCGGGCAACCGCGTCGCGGTCGAAATGGCAATCCAGGATTTCGGCGGCTCTGTGCTCGACCGGCCGATCGAGGTGTTGCAGGGCGACGACCAGAACAAGCCTGACGTTTCCAGTGCGCTGGCGCGCGAGTGGATCGACAACCAGGGTGTCGATGCGCTCGCCGATGGCGCCGCTTCATCGGCTGGCCTCGCCATCCAGCAGGTGTGCCGCGAGAAGAAGCGCATTTACCTGATCACCGGTCCGGCCACGTCGGATATGACCGGCAAGCAGTGCTCGCCCTACGGCATCCACTTTGCCTACGATACCTATGCGTTGTCGCACGGCACGGGCACTGCGCTGACCAAGGCTGGCGGCGACAGCTGGTTCTTCATCACCGCGGATTACGCCTTTGGCTATGCGCTGGAGCGCGACACCACCGCGGCCGTGATGGCAGGAGGCGGCAAGGTGCTCGGTGGCGTGAAGGCGCCGCTGGCCACTGCGGATTTTTCCTCCTACCTGGTGCAGGCGAAGGCATCGGGCGCCAAGGTCATCGGCTTCGCCAATGCCGGCACCGACTTACAGAATTGCATCAAGCAGGCGGCCGAATTCGGCATGTCCCAAGGCGGTGTGCGCATGGCGACGCTGCTGATGGCGATCAACGACGTGAACTCGCTCGGCCAGAAGACCTGCGAGGGGCTGGTCTACACCGACTCGTTCTATTGGGACATGACCGACAAGACGCGCGCCTGGTCGAAGCGGTGGAGCGCGCAGATGAACGGCATGGTTCCGGGGCTGCTGCACGCCGCGAACTACTGCGCGACGACGCACTGGCTGAAGAGCGTGCACGCGGCCGGCACCACCGACGCCGATGCGGTGGTGGCGAAGATGAAGGCCACGCCCGTCAACGACATGTACAACACCGACGTGAAAATCCGCGAGGACGGGCGGGTGATGCACGTGATGCATCTTTGGCAGGTGAAGTCGCCGTCTGAAGCGAAGTATCCTTACGACTACTGCAAGGAACTCGTCACCATTCCGCCGGATGAGGCATGGCGACCGCTCGCGGACGGCGGCTGCACGTTGGTGAAGGCGTAGCGGTCACCCCCTCGGCCAGCCACGTCTTTGATCCGCCACGAACAGACGTGGATGGTTGGCCTACGCCAACCATGACGACTTTGCCGTCACTTCAACAGCACAGCCTCTATGCGTTCACGCGTCAGTGGCATGTCCTTGATCCGGGCGCCAAGCGCATGCGCGACCGCGTTCCCGATCGCGGCTGCGGTGGGACCGAATGTGCATTCGCCCATGCCGAGCGTCGGCAGATCCGGTGCGTGGATGATCTCGGTGTCGATCTCCGGGACCTCGGAGAAGCGCAGGATCGGATAACTCTCCCAGTCGAGCGACGTAATGCCGTCGCCCTCCATCCGCATCTGCTCCTTCAGCGCCATGCTGGCCGCCTGGATAATGCCGCCATCGAGCTGATTGCGCGCGCCATCGGGATTGATCACCAGGCCCGCATCGGCGGCACACCAGACACGGCGCAGCCGCACCTCCTGGTCCACTTCGACCTCCACCGCGACGGCGGCGTACGCCGCCTTGTTCTTGTAGCGCGCCCAGCCAAGCCCGACGCCGCGTCCGGTGCCCGCCGGTCCGCGCGCCGACCAGTTGCAGCGCTCAGCCACGTTCTCGATCAGGCGGCGCGCGCGCGCGTCGGACAGTATCGACAGCCGATACGCCACAGGGTCGATGCCGGCACGTTCAGCAAGCTCGTCGATGAAGCATTCGATCGCGAACACGTTCGTCAACGCGCCGAGACCGCGAAGCGCGGATGTGCGCACCGGAGGGCGCAGAATCAAATGATGGAGCACGCGCGTGGCGGCAAAGTCGTACAACGGGAACGCGTTGCGCGTACCACCCCCGCCATTTGACTCGGGCGGATCGGTCGGTCGCGGATCCGGCGGAGGCGTCGGCAGCGCCTCGTGGGTCAGCAGGTTGCCGCCGGTGCTCGGCCGCTGCACATGTGTCGGAGACCAAACGTCCGCAGTCCAGTCCACGGGTTTTCCCGCATCGTCCAACGCGGCACGCAGCGTGACGTGCATCGCCGGACCGAGCGGTTCGAAGCCGAACTCCTCCTCGCGGCGCCACTGCACGCGGATGCAATTTTCCGGAATTTGTATCGCAATCACGGCGGCATCGACCGCCACATCGTCGGCTCCATTATGTCCGTAGCATCCTGCGCCATGCGCATGACGCACGGTGATCATGTCGGGCGCGATGCCGAGCACATTCGCCAGCGCGGCACGCAGCGGATAGACGCCCTGCGTATGTGACCACACCGACAGATGCCCGTCGCGATACTCGGCCAGCGCGCAGGACGGCGCCATCGAGGCATGTGCGACGTAGGGCCGCGAATAGCTCGCCACCACCACATTCTTCGTCTCAGCCGCGGGAAGATCGCTGCCCAGCACACGATCGTTCGAGTCCTGGCCAACCAGCCACGCCGCATCCTGCTGGTCCGGCGTAATTTGCCGCACATTGTCCCATTTCGCGTGCAGCGGCGCGGCCGCGGCAGCACGCTGCATGACGGTCTCGTCACTGCCGACGAAAGCCAGAAAGTCGCCGACGCGCACGATGCGGAAGTCGCCCCGTTCGGCGCGTCGCAGCGCAGCCTCGTTCAGCGACGCAAGATTCGCGCCGCGACAAGGCTGGCGCAGGATGCGCGCATGCAGCATGTCGGGCCGCACCATGTCATGGATGAAGGCAGCGCCTGAGACTTTCGCCGGCAGGTCGCGCCGCGGCACCGGTTTACCCACCACGCGATAATCCGTGTGCGACTTCGGCGTCGCAGTCCCTTCGATATCCCGCGCAAAGTCCTCGGCAGTCGCAAAATTCCAATAGTCGTGCCCGGTCGACGCGTCGCCGCGTCGAATGACGCCATCCTCCACACTCAGTTCCAACGGGCTGCAGTTCAGCCGTTGCGCGAGCCGGTCCAGCACGCGCGCCCGCAACTCCGCCGACACCAGGCGCACCGAACGACCGGACACCTCGATCGACTGGCTGCCCGTCGTCTGGCCCTCGTCCGGGGCGTCCTGCGTGTCGCCCGCCAGCACCGCTATACGGTCCAAATTCACGTCGAGCTCGTCGGCGGCGATCTGCGCCAAAGCGGTGACGTTGCCCTGGCCCAGTTCCACCTTGCCGACCGCCAGGCGCACGGTGCGATCGGAATTGAACCGGAGCCACTTCTCCAGCCGCCGGTTGGTCTGGATCGACAGCGGCAAAGTGTCGCTCATGCGCCCTTCCCTTCCCGCAACACGGCCGCAGCTTTCTCCACCGCCCGCAGAATCCGCGGATGGGCACCGCAGCGACAAAGATGCCTGTCCAATGCTGCGACGATGTCGGCGCGCGTCGGCGCTGGATTATGGTCGAGCAGCGCCTTGGCACTCATGAGAATTCCCGACAGACAATAGCCGCACTGACCCGCCTGCTCGTCCAGAAACGCCTGTTGCAGCGGATGCGGTTGCGCCGCTGTGCCGAGTCCCTCGATCGTAGTGACGCTACGCCCGGCGACGGTGCCGATCTCGCGTGAGCACGCGTAGATCGGCTCGCCATCGAGCAGCACCATGCAGCTTCCGCATTGCTCCAGGCCGCAGCCATATCGCGAGCCTTTCAAATCGAGCCGGTTGCGCAGAACGTCCAGCAGCGGCGTCACAGTGTCCACCGTGACGCTGACCCTCCCGCCGTTCACCGTAAGTGCGATGTCCTGCGCCATGGATCACGCCGACTCGCGAGCGCCCGCGCGCTCGACGTTCGCACTGCGCACCGGAATGCCGGTCTGCTCGTAGCAGACCTGTGCCAGCGCGGCGACGCCGGCGCGGATTTCTTCCTTCGACGGCAGCGCGAAGCACAGCCGCATGTATGATTTCGCCGGCTCGGGATTGCACACCCACTCGGGTCCCGGGTTGAAGTTGATGCCGGCATCGGCCGCCGGCTTCACCAGCTTCCGCACATCCACCGCATCGGGCAGCTTCAACCACAGGAAGATGCCGCCCTTCGGCCGCCACATGTCGGCGGTGGTGCCGAACTCCCGTTCGACCGCTTCCACCATCGTGTCGAGCTTGCCCTTCAGCACGCCCGACAGCGTACCGATGTGCTTGTCGAAGGATTTGGAAAAATACTCGGCGACGATCATCTGATCGAGCGCGCCGGTGCCGCTGTCGGTCTTGGACGAGATCATGCGCGACAGCACCGGCCATTCGGCCACCGCGTATCCGACCCTCAGCGCCGGCGCGAGCGACTTCGAGAAAGAGCCGATATGCACAACCTGCTTGGGAGCCATGGCATACAGGGCGGGCGGCGCGCCACCGGCCCAGATCAGGTCGGCATAGCACTCGTCCTCGAAGATCGGCACGCCGAACTGCAAGGCAAGCGCCAGCATCTGCTGACGGCGCTCCAGCGGCAGGATGCTGCCGGACGGGTTTTGAATCGTGGGAATGGTGTAGATGTATTTCGGCGTAACGCCCTTCTGCTTCAGGCCCTCCAACGTCGAGGCCAGCGCGTCCATGCGCATGCCGTCCTCATCCAGCGGCACGCCTACGATATTTGCACCGATACGTTTGAACCGGTTGATCGCGCCGGCGTAGCAGAATTCCTCCAGGATCACCGTGTCGCCCGGATTGATGAACAGACGGCTGACGATATCGATGCCCTGACCCGAGCCCGTCGTTATCAACACATCGTCGCGCGTTGCGGCAATGCCGCGATGACGCTTCAACTTGTCGGCGACAAACTCACGCAACCCGACATAGCCCTGCGGGCCTTGCGCCAGGTTGTACATCGCAAGCTTCGAGCCTTCGCGGCGCAGCACCGAGGCGGTCGCCTCGATCAAGCCCTCGATGGGAATCTGCACGGGATCGTTGTGGCCGCCAACGAAGTTGTATTTCGGGAATCCGCCGAAGCGCGGCGCAGGATCGGGCAGCCCATCGGCAAAGCGCGACGTGATATCGAATCCCGAACTGCTCATGGTCGTTTCCCTTCTGGCCGGCGTCCTCAGTGAAGGCTCGCATGTCGGCGATGCGGCGTGCAAGGGCAGCCAGGCTCGCGTCACCCCTGGCGCGAGGCCAGCCGAGCGACCATCTGTGCGGCAATTCACCCGAGGAGGAGCACACATGCCGCAACCGAACGACACACCCACGCGCAGGCCCAGGCTGGTCGGAATGAACCACGTGGCACTCGAGGTCGGCGACATCGAGGAGGCGCTCGCGTTCTATGGCCGCATCTTCCAATTCACACTGCGCGGCAAGGGCAAGACCAATGCCTTCATCGACATGGGCGACCAGTTCATCAACCTGACGCAGGTCAGCACGGAACACCGCGACAGTCCGCGACATTTCGGCCTGGTGGTCGATGACCGCGATCCGGTGCGCGATCTGGTGGTGGCTGCCGGCGGGGAATTGCTCGATGGGCCGTTCCTGGATTTCCTGGACCCCTGGGGCAACCGGGTCGAAGTGGTGGCGTACAGCGACATCCAATACACCAAGGCGCCGCACGTGCTGCGCGGCATGGGTTTCGGGCCGGAAAAGACCATGCAGAAGACCGAGAAGGCGCACCGCGAATTGGCCGATAAGGGCATGGCGCCCGAGCCGTCCTGATCCGGCAGCAGCGGTTGCGTAGCGGCGCGATACTGCACCGCAACGCAACCGCAGGGACCTCGCCCGCATGTCAACGCCGCTGCTGTTTCAGCCGATCAGCTTCCGCTCGGTCACCGCGCGCAACCGCATCGTGGTGGCGCCGATGTGCCAGTACAGCGCCGAGGACGGACTGGGCGATGATTGGCACGTGCAGCATCTGGGCGCGCGGGCGATGGGCGGCGCCGGCATCGTGTTCACCGAGGCAACCCATGTCTCGGCGATCGGCCGCATCACGCATCACTGCTTGGGCCTGTGGAACGCACAGCACCAGGCGCTTTTGACCCGCCTCGCCGCGATCATCACGCGTGGCGGCGCCGTGCCGGGCATCCAGATCGCGCATGCCGGACGCAAGGCCAGCACGACGCGCACGTGGGAGGGCAGCAAACCGATCCCGCCGCAGGACGGCGGCTGGGTGCCGGTCGCGCCGAGCCCGATATCCTTCCACCCCGGCGCCACCGACCCTCACGCTCTGACGGCGGCCGAGATCGCGGACATCGCCGGGCAGTTCGCGGCCACCGCGCGGATGGCGCGCAAGGCTGGCTTCAAGGTGGTGGAGATCCACGCCGCGCACGGCTATCTGCTGCACTCGTTCCTCTCACCGATCGCCAACCACCGCAACGATGCGTATGGCGGCGACCTCGACGGGCGCAGCCGCTTCCTGTCGGAGGCGATCGACGCGGTGCGCACCGAATGGACCGCCGACCTGCCGTTGTTCGTGCGCCTGTCCTGCGTCGATTACCTGCCGGGCGGGCTGAGCATCGATGACACCGTGGCGCTGTGCCGCAAGTTGGCCGCGCGCGGCGACGTCGATCTGATCGACTGTTCGTCGGGCGGCATCTCGCCCGATGCGCGCATCCCGACGCATCCCGGCTATCAGGTGCCGTTCGCCGATGCCGTGAAGCTTCGGGCCGGGATCGCCACGGGCGCGGTCGGGCTCATCACCGAGCCGACCCATGCCGCCGAGATCGTGGCCAACGAACGCGCTGATCTGGTGTTCGCGGCGCGCGTGCTGTTGGCCGATCCTGCGTGGCCGTTGCGCGCCGCAAAAGCGCTGGGGGTCAAGCCCGAGCTGCCGCCGCCCTATTGGCACGCCACGCTGGGGTGATCCGTGCTGGCAACCGCCACAACAATGCCCCGCCAAGCGACCAATACCGCCCCGATTTGCGACCAGCCTTTCCCATGCCAACTCAAACGGAGATGCCTGCAATGTTTACAACGCTGGCCAACCGTACCGCACCCCTTCTGATCACCACAATGTTGATCACCACCCCCGCATGGGCACAGTCGGCCAACGCGCCCGCCAGTCCGTCAGCTGCCGCGCCGCCCGTGACCTCAGTCCCGACCGCCAACGGGCCTTCTGGAACCGCCCACGAGGCAATGCCGCGCAACCGCCGGGCCGCTGCGGCTCAGCAACCGAGTGAGACGATGCAGAGCCTCGCGGAGCGGCGCATCAGCGATCTGCACAGCCGACTGCACATCACCGCCGATCAGAGCCCGCAATGGGACAAATTCGCCGAGATAATGCGGCAGAATGCGACGGAAATGGATCAGAGCAACCAGCAGCGCGCGGAAAAGCTGGCCTCCATGTCGGCGGTCGACAACATGCAGTCGTTCGCGCAACTCGAGCAACAGCGGGCGCAGGCTATGCAGAGGTTGGTCCCGGCCTTCCAGGCCCTCTATGCCACACTGTCCGAGCAGCAGAAGGCGACAGCAGACCAGCTTTTCCGCAATTACGCGTCGAACGCGCGTACCCGCCACCAAGCCGCTGCGCGGTGACCCTGGAGCGTGCTACCCTCTGGCCATCGTCCGGCGCCGGCGCTATATGCCGGCGCCAGCAGGAGCAGCGCGATGAAACCCGGCATCCACCCCGCCTATCACGAGATCAATGTCGTCATGACCGACGGCACCCAGTTCAAGACGCGGTCATGCTACGGCAAGGAGGGCGACTCGCTCCGGCTGGATATCGACCCCAAGTCGCACCCGGCCTGGACCGGGCAGCACCGGATCATCGATAGCGGCGGCCAGGTCGCAAAGTTCAACAAGAAGTTCGCCGGGCTCGGGATGAAGAAATAGGCTGGAAAGGCATTCGAGCCTAGCCACGTCGCCGAAGCTCGGCGGATATGGCGGATGCTCGTCCCGTCGAAGAACATATTGATAGCGGCGATTTCGGTCTGGCGCTGCTCGGCTTTGCGTCCGGCAGCATGGATGCCCTCGCCTTTCTAAATCTGCGTCAGGTGTTTCCATCGGCTATGACCGGAAACACGGCCTTGCTTGGATTGGCGCTGGGGCAGGGGAACCTGGTCGCCGCCTCGCGCCCCCTTGTCGCATTTGCCGGCTTTCTGACCGCCGCGTCCGCGGCGGCAGCGGGCGTGGACCTCTGCCTGGACGGATGTCCGGTGTCGCGCGCGGTTCGTCGGCTTCTTGCCGTCGAAGCCTGTCTTCTCGCGGTGTTCGCCGTAGCCTGGCAGTTCTGCGACCGGCCGATCTCCGGTGTCGGGCTGTATGGTCTCATCGTGTTGGCCTCGTCGGCGATGGGCATCCAAAGCTTCGCAGCACGGCTGGTCGATCGTCCGGGTATTACGACCGTCGTGTTCACGAGCACGCTGACCGCCATCGCGACCGCAGTCACGGCAGCACTGGTGCGAAGGCCGCACCGGCTGCCCTTCGCAACGAAACGGCAGATCGGGATGTTTCTGATCTATGGCGCCGGGGCCATCGTCGCCGGTCTGCTTGCATCTGAGGGGGCCGTTATCGCCTTCTTGCCATTCGTGGCTGTGATCGCGGCCGCGGGTTTCCAGTGGCGCGCAGCGGCAAGCTAAGCCAATCTTTCTCATGTTGCGGTGTGGCTGGCGACGCACTGAGCCCTTGAACCGAGGGCGCCGCCTGCCAATTTTTGTGGTGTCCGGAACGCCCATTGGGGTTGCGGACGAGTTCACGGGGCCGGCCCAACCGGGCGGTCCAAATACATGACCTTGCTCAAGCAGGAGGTTTTATCATGACAACGTTCGACTTCGCACCACTGTTCCGTACCGCCATCGGCTTCGACCGGCTGGCTCGGCTGATGGACACAGCTGCTTCCGCCGCCGAGGCGCCAAGCTATCCGCCCTACAACATCGAGAAGACCGGCGAGGACACCTACCGCCTGACCATGGCGGTGGCGGGTTTCCGGCCGGATGAACTGGACATGGTCGTCAAGGACAACACGCTGGTGGTTTCCGGCAAGGTGGCCAATGACAGCCAGAAGGGTGAGGTGCTGTATCGTGGCATCGCCGGCCGTGCGTTCGAGCGCCGGTTCGTGCTCGCCGACCACATCGTGGTCGATGGCGCAGACCTGCAGAACGGGCTGCTGCATGTTGGCCTGAAGCGCGTGGTACCCGAGGCCCTGAAGCCGCGCCGGATCACGATCGGCGGCGGCGCACCGACGGCGATCGCCAACGACGCGCAGGGCGCCGTCAAGGCTGCCTGACGCGACAGAGGGCTGCAGACGAGGGGGCCGGTTCGCCGGCCCCTTTTTCGTGGCATCGCATCTGATCAATCGCATTTCAATGCGTTATCAATACCAGCATTGCTGGCAAGGAGATCGTTTGTGCCTGGAAGCATCAGCGTTCGAAATCTGGATGGCGCACTGATCCTCAGCCTCAAGCGCCGGGCCGCGCGTAATGGCCACTCGGCGGAGGCAGAGGTACGCGAAATATTGCGCGAGGTCCTGGCACAAGAGACCGAGGCGGGCTTCGGTGATCTGGCTGCGGAACTGCGCGCCCTGACCGCTGGACGCGCCCATACACCCGCCGAGACTCTGCTCCAGGAGGGTCGCGACGAGAGGTGAGGAATTACGCCGTCGACGCCAGCTTTGCGGTTAAGGCCGCCGGAAGAATGCATCCGCAGCGCTTCGGTGCCCCTGCTTGCGTTCGATGTCCGCCTCCACCCGAGCGATCTCCTCCTTTAGTTCCGCGATATACTCCCGCAGCTCCACGATCCCAAACGTGTCCAGCACCGGCTTTTCCAGACGCGTCCGCTTGCGAACCGGCTCCTCGTCCTCTTCGCGCATGTTGCGCCTCCCATCTGAATGCGATTGCATCATAATCCCAACCGCACCCTTGACCCACCCCCGGACGATTGGCATATCCCGCGTCCGGCCGCGCCCGCGGCGCGCGTACCCGTGCCGCGCGAGCAAACGGCCCAAGGATGACCACGACATGACACTGCCGCTGATGCCCAAGGCCACCGCCGTGTGGCTGATCGAGAAGACCGCGCTCACCTTCACCCAGATCGCCGATTTCTGCGGCATGCATCCCCTGGAAGTGCAGGCGATTGCGGATGGCGAGGTGGCGCAGGGCATCGTCGGCTACGACCCGGTTGCCAACAGCCAACTCACCGCCGATGAGATCCGGCGTGCGGAGGCCGATCCCGCGGTAAGGCTGCGCCTCGCGCCCACGGCCCTTCCTGTGCCGAAGCGCCTGCGCGGTTCGCGCTACACGCCCGTCGCCAAGAGGAATGATCGCCCGGACGCCATCGCCTTCGTGCTGCGCAACTACCCGCAGCTGAGCGAGACACAGGTGGCCAAGCTGCTCGGCACGACCAAGGAGACGATCCAAAAGGTGCGCGAACGAACTCATTGGAACAGCGCCAACATCAAGCCCCGCGATCCGGTGATCCTCGGCCTGTGCAGCCAGACCGATCTGAACGCCGCCGTCGCGCAGGCGAACGAGCGCCTGGAGCGCGAGGGTCGCGTTGTTCCGTCCCCGCCAGTGCCCGAGGCGGACGAGGTCGTCTAGAATCTGGAAGGCTCGTTCAGTTCACTCGGTCTGGGTTCGCAGGCGCTCCATCTCCTCCTTGACGTGCAGTTTTTCGATCTTCAGGCGCGTGAGGGTTTCGGCGTCAGGCCGAGGTCGCTGGTCCTCGTCAGCGATGCGCGATTCGAGCGCGGCATGGCGTTCCTTCAGGGCATCGAGATGGGCCTGCAGGCTCATTAACCTTCTCCGCTCAACGTTAGCCAGGACCGTCATGGTAACCCAAATGACACACCGAGGGCCATGGCGAATCTTGCAACCGGGGTCTGGGTTGCAGCCGCTTGGCTGTGCTATTGAGCAGCCATGCTGACCGACCGGGACTCGCTGCTGCGTAAGCTGCACGAACTCCGCAGCGAACATCGCGACCTCGACACGGTGATCGCGCGGCTGGCGGAACAGGGCGCGGCGGATCAGTTGCACCTGCAACGGCTCAAGAAGCGCAAGCTGATGCTGAAAGACGAGATTGCCTGGCTGGAGAGCCGGCTGATCCCCGACAGCATCGCCTGATGGAGCCCGCCGGGAAAGCTGCCGTCGGTATCATCATGGGCAGCCAGTCGGACTGGGCGACACTGCGCCATGCCGCCGAGATGCTCGATCGGCTCGCCGTGCCGTACGAGGCACGGATCGTTTCCGCCCATCGTACGCCGGACCGGCTGCGAGAATACGCGAGTGGTGGTCGCCAGAGGGGATTGAAGGTCATCATCGCCGGCGCCGGCGGTGCGGCGCATCTGCCGGGAATGTGCGCCGCGTGGACCCCTCTGCCGGTACTCGGCGTGCCGGTGGAATCCCACAGTCTCAAAGGGATGGACAGCCTTCTTTCGATCGTGCAGATGCCTGCCGGGATCCCGGTGGGGACGCTGGCGATCGGCCGGGCCGGCGCGGTCAATGCGGCGCTGCTGGCCGCCGCGATCATTGCTATCGGCGATCCGGAACTGGCCGTGCGGCTGGATGCGTTGCGCGAGGAACAGACCAGCGCCGTCGCGAACGAGCCGCAAGTTCAGACATGACCTTTCCGCTGCCGCCGAATGCCACGATCGGTCTCGTCGGTGGCGGGCAACTCGGCCGGATGTCCGCGCTGGCCGCCGCCCGGCTCGGCTACCGCTGCCATATCCTGACGCGCGAGAAGGGCAGCCCGGCCAGCCAAGTGTCGGTTGCAACGACCATCAGCGACTACCACGAACCGAATGGCCTCCGCGAATTCGCTGCCGCGGTCGATGTGATCAGTTTCGAGTTCGAGAATGTCAGCGCGGAAGGACTTGATCTTCTTGCTTCCCTGAAGCTGGTGAGACCTTCACCGGGGATTCTGCGCACCAGTCAGGATCGCGTGCTGGAGAAGTCGTTCCTGAATGGCGCGGGTATCCCAACGGCGCCCTGGGCAGCGGTCGAAGATCTTGACACGTTGCGGATTGCAGTCGAACGCATCGGCCTGCCCGCGGTGCTGAAGACGACCCGTCTCGGTTATGACGGTAAAGGCCAGGCGCTGCTGCGTGGCATCGCTGATGTTGCGGACGCATTCGCGGGTTTGTCACCCAAGCCGTTGATCCTCGAAAGTTTCATCGATTTTGCCCAGGAGATCAGCGTGGTCGCCGCCCGCGCGGAAGACGGCGCTAATGCCGCGTTCGACACGGTGGAGAACCGTCATCGGGGGCACATTCTCGACGTCACGCTCGCGCCTGCCCGGATACCCGAAACGGTGGACCGACAGGCCCAGGCGATTACCCGGCGTGTCGCCGATGCGCTGGACCTGGTGGGTCTGCTCGCCGTGGAGATGTTCGTCGACGCACAGGGGAAGGTGCTGGTCAACGAGATCGCCCCTCGCCCCCATAATTCAGGGCACTGGACGATCGACGCCTGCCCGGCGAGTCAGTTCGAACTGCATATCCGGGCGATTGCCGGCATGCCGCTGCTGCCGGCAACAAGGCACTCGGATGCGGTGATGAAGAACCTGGTCGGTCCGCGCGAGGCGGCGCTGTGGGCGGAGATTCTCGCCACGCCCGGGTTGATCCCACACCTCTACGGCAAGGCCGAGGCACGGCCTGGTCGCAAGATGGGACACGTCACCCGGCTGTTTCCGAAGGGCTCCCTGCCCGGCGAGTTCGGTATTGAAGCGGCGCTCGGACCCGCCGCCCCGCAACGCGCGGAGGAGGATCAGCGCCCAGTCGGTTGAGCCCGCGCAGCTGCAGCCGCGCTTGCCGTCATGACCGGGCTTGGCCCGGTTCACCCACGACTTCTTTTTGGCAGCTGCACGTAAACATGGATGGCCGGGTCAAGCCCGGCCATGACAATAGGGAAGCTGCCCCTACATTGCTCTCACCAAACGAATAGGGCGGACCTTGCAGCCCGCCCCCTTCGTTCGCAGCCCTGGACTTCCGATCAGAAGTCCATGTCGCCCATGCCGCCGCCGCCTGGCGCCATCGCAGGGCCCTTCTTCTCCGGCCTGTCCGCAACCATAGCCTCGGTGGTCACCAGCAGGCCGGCGACCGAGGCTGCGTCCTGCAGCGCCGTCCGCACCACCTTGGTCGGATCAACGATGCCGGCCTTCACCAGGTCCTTGAACTCGCCGGTCTGTGCGTCGTAACCCCAGTTGTACTCGTCCCGGTCCAGGATCTTGCCGGCGATCACCGCGCCATCCTCGCCGGCATTCTCGGCGATCTGGCGCAGTGGCGTCTGCACCGCCTTGCGCACGATCTCGATGCCGAAGCGCTGGTCGTCGTTGTCCGCCTTCAGCTTCGACAGGATGAGCGATGCACGCGCCAGCGGCACGCCGCCACCCGCCACGACACCTTCCTCGACTGCCGCACGGGTCGCGTGCAGCGCGTCATCGACGCGGTCCTTCCGCTCCTTCACCTCGACCTCGGACGCGCCGCCGACACGGATCACGGCCACACCGCCGGCCAGCTTCGCCAGCCGCTCCTGCAACTTCTCGCGGTCGTAGTCCGAGGTGGTCTCCTCGACCTGCGCGCGGATCTGGTTGCAACGGCCAACAATTTCCTGCTTCTTGCCGACGCCCTCGACGATGGTGGTGTTCTCCTTCTCGATGAGCACCTTCTTCGCCCGACCGAGCATGTTCAGCGTGACGGTTTCCAGCTTGATGCCGAGGTCCTCGCTGATCACCTGGCCGCCGGTGAGGATCCCGATGTCTTCGAGCATGGCCTTGCGGCGATCGCCGAAGCCGGGCGCCTTCACCGCCGCGACCTTCAATCCGCCGCGCAGCTTGTTCACCACCAGTGTCGCAAGCGCCTCGCCTTCCACGTCCTCGGCGATGATCAGCAGCGGCTTCCCCGACTGCACGATGCTCTCGAGCAGCGGCAGCATCGGTTGCAGGCTGGACAGCTTCTTCTCGTGGATCAGGATGTAGGGATCGGCCAACTCGGCGATCATCTTTTCGGCGTTGGTGATGAAGTACGGCGAGACATAGCCGCGGTCAAACTGCATGCCCTCCACGACTTCGAGCTCGGTCTGGATGCCCTTGGCCTCCTCGACCGTGATCACGCCCTCGTTGCCCACCTTCTGCATCGCCTCGGAGATCATCTTGCCGATCTCGGTCTCGCCGTTCGCGGCGATCGCTCCGACCTGTGCGGTCTCGGCCGGCGTGGTGATCTTCTTCGATCGCTTCTTCAGCTCCTCCACGACGGCAATCACCGCCTTGTCGATGCCGCGCTTGAGGTCCATCGGGTTCATGCCTGCGGCCACCGCCTTGGCGCCCTCGCGCACGATCGCCTGAGCCAGCACCGTCGCGGTGGTGGTGCCGTCGCCGGCGATGTCGCTGGTCTTGGAGGCGACCTCGCGCACCATCTGCGCGCCCATGTTCTCGAACTTGTCGGCCAGCTCGATCTCCTTGGCGACGGTCACGCCGTCCTTGGTGATCCGCGGTGCGCCGAAGCTCTTGTCGAGCACCACGTTGCGACCCTTCGGGCCCAGCGTGACCTTCACCGCATCGGCCAGGATGTCCACGCCGCGCAGCATG
>DATMND010000128.1:0-4256 GCA_035569235.1 Acetobacteraceae bacterium
CACCGGCCTGCGCTTCGTGCAGCTTTCCGTGGTCGGCGGCAGTCCGGGCGAGGAAATGGCGGTGCTGGATTTCTTCCTGCGCCATCATCCGCGCCTCGGTGCGCTGGCGATCGTGGCCGATCCCGGCTGGTGCGAGCATACTCCGCACGGGAAGCCGCGTCCGTTTCCCTATTGGCTCTATGGCGACAGCGCGCTGGTCTATGCCGGTTACCTGTTCTCCGGCGCGGGGATCGAGCATGCCATTCAGCGGGTCTCGATCGGTCTCGGCAAGCGCCAGCGCAGCGATCCCTCCGGCACCTTCAACTCGGAGGACGTCTGGCCCGCGGGCCAGTTCTTCGAGAAGAACCTTCCGGCCGATCCGTCGCCGGCGGTGGACGCGGCGAGCCGCGATACTTTCCCCGATGTGTCGAAGCTCGACAGCATGGTCAAGAAGTTGCCGCCTGAGGTTCCCGTCGTGATCCTGGTGCCCCCGACCTTTGCGCCGACAGTCCCGCAACCGGGCAGCGATGCGGCGGCGGAACGGCTAGCGTGCAACGCGGCCTTGAGAAAGATCGTCGCCGGCCGTCCACACAGCAATTTCATCAACTATCGCGTCGACAACGCGCTGACCCGCGACCGCGCCAATTTCGTCGACTACATCCACTACCGCCCGCTGATCGCGACCAAGATATCGGAAGGCATTGCCGCCAGCATCCACCAGGGCGAGGCGGCGAAGATCGATTTCTAGGATCTGCATTGCCCGCTTTCGGTGAGCGACCGGTACAGAGTTGGCAGCGACTTCTGCCATTGACCGGCGCCGAAATCTGGGGACTGTTGGGAACCTTGGACGGGAGCCATCATGACCGACACCGGCGTCGTGAAGGTAAAGGGCTATTGCAGCCTTTGCATTGCTCGTTGCGGCACGGTTGCGACGGTCGAGAACGGCCGTTTCACGCGGCTTGATCCGGATCCCTCGCACCCGACCGGTCAGGCGCTTTGCGCCAAGGGCCGCGCCGCTCCCGAAATCGTTTATCACAGCGATCGCCTGACCCAGCCATTGCGCCGCACGCGTCCGAAGGGGGATGCCGATCCCGGCTGGGTACCGATCTCCTGGGACGAAGCGCTGGACGCGACAGCGAACGCCATGCGCGAGATCGCGGCGCGACATGGGCCGCACGCCGTCGCATTCAGCCAATCCTCGCCGTCAACGACAGCCATTGCGGACTCCGGCGTCTTTGTACGCCGATTGATGAATGCGTTTGGCACGCCGAATATGGTCTTCCCCCTGGATTTGTGCGGTTGGGGCCGGGGGTTCGCCACCCGCTTCGTCTATGGCGTGGGAAGCGTGGGGACGGGCAGCGCCGGCGGCGCCATGCCGGAAATCTCTCACACCGGGTGCCTGGTCTTGTGGGGATACAATCCCTCGCACTCGCGCCTGACCCACGCCACGGCCGTCATCGAAGCGCTCAAGCGGGGCATGAAGCTGATCGTCATCGATCCGCGTCATGTTGGCCTCGCCAACAAGGCCGATATCTGGCTGCGCGTGCGACCCGGCACGGACGGCGCGCTGGCGCTGGGCCTCGCCAATGTGATGATCCGGAACGGCTGGTATGATCGTGGCTTCGTCCGCGACTGGAGCAATGGTCCGCATCTGGTCCGGGCCGACAACGGCAAGCTGTTGCGCGCCCATGAGCTGGCGGCAGGCGGCGATGCCGGCCATTATGTCGCCTGGGACGAAGCAACGGGACAGCCCGTCGCGTACGACCCTGTCACCGGCCGTTATGACGCTCCCAGCGATCGTCTTGCTCTGAGTGGTGAGTACCGTGTAGCCGGGACCAGTGGCATGATCGATTGCCGGCCCGTCTTCGATCACTACACGGAACTTTGCGGCGCCTGGTCGCCGGAAATGGTGGAGGCGACGTGCTGGATTCCGCAAGCGCAGTTGGAAGCGGCGGCTCGCACCATGTGGCACGCTCGCCCGGCTTCCTACTATGCCTGGAGCGGGCATGAGCAACATGCCAACACGACCCAGACGGCGCGCGCCTTGGCGTTGCTGTATGCGTTGACCGGCAGCTTCGACGCGCCCGGCGGCAACGTTCTGCTGCCATCGATTCCGAGTGCGTCGATCACCGGCGAGGATCTCCCTGCTGCAAAAAACATGTCGCTGGCGATCGGAGCCGCCGAGCGCCCGCTGGGACCGGCGCGGTGGAACAGCGTGGCGGTGCTCGATTTCTATCGGGCCGTGCTCGAAGAAACACCCTATCCCGTGCGGGGATTGATCGGCTTCGGTCACAACATGCTGCTCGCACAATCCGACCCGATCCGCGGGCGCGACGCTCTCGCGGCGCTGGATTTCTATGCGCATGCCGATTTGTTCATGAATCCGACGGCTGCCATGGCCGATATCATTCTGCCCATTGCGTCCTGCTTCGAACGCGAGGCACTGAAGATCGGTTTCGAGATCAGCGCTGAAGCGCAGTCGCTGGTTCAGTTGCGCCGGGCGGTGGTGCCACCGCCTGGCGCGGCACGTTCGGATACGGACATCGTCTTCGATCTCGCGCGGCGTCTGGGTTTCACGGAGCAGTTCTTCGGCGGAAGTGTCGAGGCCGCCTATCGCCAACAGCTCCAGCCCAGCGGCATCACCCTGGAACAGCTTTACGCCGAGCCCGGGGGCGTACGAGTGCCGCTCGTTATAAAGCATGCGAAGCATGGCAAACCGGACAAGAACGGTGAGCCGCACGGCTTTCCCACGCGCTCGCGCAAGGTCGAATTCTGGTCGGAGATTTTGCTCGAGTGCGGATACCCGGCGCTGCCCGCCTTCGTCGAACCGAAAAACAGTCCGCTCTCGCAGCCTGAGCTGACCGTCCGCTACCCCCTCGTGCTCACCTGCGCCAAGCCAACGCTGTTCTGCCAGAGTCAGCATCGCGCTTTGCCAAGCCTGCGCAAGCGCGCGCCCCATCCGGAAGTCGAAATGCACTCCGCTGCCGCCGGGGAGCGCGGCATCGCGGCCGGCGATTGGGTATCCTTGGAGACGCCCTTCGGCGGCATGCGTGCGCGTGTCCGCCTGAACGATCAGCTCGATCCCCGTGTCGTCATCGGGGAGCATGGTTGGTGGCAGGGTTGCGACGAACTTGCCGCGACCCGCTACGATCCCTTCAGCTCCGAAGGGTCTAACTTCAATGCAACGGTGGACCCCACGAACCGCGATCCCGTCAGCGGCACGCCCGGCCACCGTGCCAATCTGTGCCAGATCACGCGTGTCGCGGCATCATCATAGCCTGCGTCGAAGCACACGCACCTGCCGATATCACTCCGTGCCGGCGTCGAGCGTTGGCAGGCGCCCTTCGAGCCAGAGCCTTCGCGCCAGAGCATGCTGGATCTTGCCGCTGGTGGTTTTTGGCAGCGTGCCCGGGCGGATCAGCGCGATGTGGCGAGTGAACAGCTCGTGCTGGTCGGCGACGCCTTCGCGGATCAGCTCCTTCAGTTCCTTTTGATCGATCTTGTGGCGCTCGGTGCGTTCGATCTCCTGCACGATCGCCAGCGTCTCCTCGCCGTTTTCGTCCCGCACCGAAAACGCCGCGCCGCCGTTCTGGCGCAACGACGGGTGCAGGCGCTGCACGGTCTGCTCGATGTCCTGCGGATAATGGTTGGTGCCGCGGATGATGATCAGGTCCTTGATCCGTCCGGTGACGAACAGCTCGCCGTTCTCGTCGAGGAAACCGAGATCGCCGGTGCGTAGCCACGATGTCGCGGCGTCTTCAGTCTCGATGTGCGCATGCAGGCCGTTTTGGGTGGCGGACTCGTTGCGCCAATAGGTGCGCGTGATATTCGGCCCGCTGACCCAGATTTCGCCGACCCGGTTGACGGGCAGCCGGATGCGGTCGTCGGGATCCACGATCGCGATCTCTTCGCCCTGCAGCGTGCGCCCGCAGCCGACCAGCGTCTGCGCGTCGGCGCCATCGGCCGGCGGCTCCGCGCGATGCGCCTGCAGCGCGCTCTGGCTCACGGTTCGTGTGATAGGCCCGGCGCCGCGGCTGCCGCCCGAGATCAGCAGCGTCGCCTCGGCCATGCCATAGGCCGGGAACGTGGTGTTCGGCTGAAAGCCATGGGCGGCGAAGGTGTCGGTGAATTTGCGAATGGTGTCGCGGCGCACCGGCTCGGCGCCGTTCAGCGCGGCCTTCCATGAGGAGAGATCGACCCCCTCCATCTGCTCGGGCCGGTAGCGGCTGACGCAGAGGTCGTAGCCGAAATTGGGGCTGCAGGCGACTTCAGCCTTG
>DATMND010000129.1:0-3756 GCA_035569235.1 Acetobacteraceae bacterium
ACATTTGACGATGAAGGAAGTCTCGGCCGGCTGGTCGATGACTGAAACCATGGCGGCACCCGACTTGTCGATCAACGTGTGGTGATCGCCGTCTTCGTCACGCTGTCCCTGAGCCTCGTCCACGCGGTTTCGGACGATCAATGGCACGTGGTGTGAAGTGCTTCAGATCGCGGCGCGTTCATCCGCGGCAGCGTGAGTTCGTCAGCCAGCACGGCAAGGCTGGCGGAGAGCAGTCCCATGAAGAAGTTCGTTTTTGCTGCTGTGACCGTCGCCGCTGTCATCTTGGCCACTACGTCGGGAGCACTTCAGCCGTCCCCACAAGCACAACCGACGGAGGATGGGGCAGCCGGCTGGTCGATTTCGGAAAGCGGGGCGGCACCCGGCTGGTCGATCACACCAGCTCACGCGCACATGTGGTGAGCGGCGTCCGGCGGCGTGGAGACAGTCGGCTGGGCGAAGGACGAAGGCATCAGCCATGAATACGGTACACACGGCCATTTTAAGCATCCTCGCAGTTCTGCTCGCGACAACCGCGCACGCCCAGAAACCTGTTGTGAATTCGGGACAGGGGGTTACTGGTACGTTCAGCAGTCAATCGGTTACGCCCAGTCCGCGGCTCCAGCCCCCTACACCACTGTTTGCTATCGGCGACCTGGCGGTCGGGATCTGGGCACGGGTTCCACCGCCGTACGACGTGACGGCCAACAGAAATGCCGCGGCGAACCCCTTGCCATAGGGCTAAGGCTTGGTTGATCGGCTGACTGAGCGCCGCCGGGTTGAATGGCCGCGAGGCCGTAACGCCGCGTCGCACGGTGGCCGCGATAACTGTCGGCGCGCGCGCGGATTTCAGAGCTTAGGATTCGCTGGGAAATAAGTGCTCCACGTGGTGCAACGGTCGCTTCCACATCGTCATGCCGACGCAGGTCGGCATCCACGTCTTTCCTTTGTGCTGGCAGCGAAGACGTGGATGGCCGGCCTTCGCCGGCCATGACGAGGAAGCATGAGGCGCGTCCAGAAATAATTCGGTTGTTTCCCCTCGGGTCCTTATGCGCCTCGGCAGGTCCAAAATCCGCCCCCAGCGGGTCGGCCATGGCGCTTTTGCCTGACCAGTCGCGGTGCACTTCCACTCGCTGACCGGCGCGATCAGGTCACCGGAATTGATCCGGGGATCAGAAACCGGCACCTGCCGGACCACTGCGTGCTCCCCGCCTTCGCAGGGGCCGCGGACGCCCCGCGTTGTCGTCAAGCACCCCGATGGTCTTGCGCCACTCCGCAGCCTGCGAGGAGTTGATCTCCCCCAAGTATAGCACGTGACGCTACACGACGCGGCCACCTGCAACACGCTTGCTCTCGACGATGCTCCAATAGTCGTGCGTCTTGCCGTCTTTCTTGCGTGGGGTGTTCCGCAGAAACATGATTGTGCGAATCTAGCGATGGGAATCTGCGCCTGGGAATAGGGTAAGTCTTCACCACAGCGGCTTTCAGCTGTTTCCGTAAACTTCTCTCCACGAATATCTAATGCTTATCGAAATCCGAGCGGCCAACATTGGCGCGTCAGAGGGGCGAATCCGCGAAGACGGGCTAACGGAAATGCCGCATGACGGTCGCTGCGAAGCGTTCCATCGATTCCATCACCCTGACATGCGGCAGCGCACCGAAATTCACCTCGAAGCACAGATAGGTCACGCCGAACCGTTCAGACAGCATCGCCACCTTTTCGATGCACTCCTCGGGCCGGCCGATCACCGCACGCGATGCCTTCATCTGTTCCAACGTGATGGTCTCGCGATTTTCGAAGAAGCCCTTCCAGTCCTTGTAGGCAACCGGATCCCGATAGGCCTGTCTGCTGAGGTCGGTCGCCTTGGTGAAGGCCTGATACCGGCCCAGCGCCGGATCGGCGACGGCGGCGATGTCCGCGTCATGCTCGCCGCAATACATGTGATAGACGGCCATGATCTCCTTTCGCGCCGGATCATGGCCATGCGCGCGCAAGCTGTCGCGATATACACCGAGCAGTCGCTGCTGATCGCGATGATCGGGGAAGAAGAACGGCGCCGTCAGCAGATCGAACCCATTGGCGCCGGCCCACGCATAGGTGTCCTCGGTCCGCACTGCCGCCACCCAGATCGGCGGAGCAGGGCGCTGCACCGGCTTCGGTCCCAGCGTGTGGGCGTCGACCGTGGTCCAGCGTCCATGATACGTGACGTTGTCCGTGGTCCATAGCGCGCGGATGATGGCGAGATTTTCGTCGAATCGCTCACGGCTTTCGCTCATCGGTATGTTGGATATGTCGTAGTCATATTTGTAGAGGCCGCGTCCGACACCGAAATCTAGCCTGCCGTGCGAAAGTACATCGGCCATCGCGTAGTCCTCGGCGATGCGGACCGGATTATTCAACGGCAACAGGCTGACCGAGCACCCCAGGCGAATGCGGCTTGTCTCGCGTGCGCAGGCGGCGATGAACATCGCCGGCGAACCGAAAGCGAAGCCGGGCACACGATGTTCGGCAAACCACGCACCGTGAAAGCCGAGCCGCTCCGCCAGCTTCACTTCTTCGATCATCCCTTCGTACCAGTCCTGCCAGGAACCGGACAGCTCCTGGTGATAGTCAGGGATGTAGCAGAGCCCAAATTTCATCGTGTCTCGCCCGCCAGAGATAGTGCCGAAGCCTGCCCCATCGCGCCCGGCCTGTGCAATGCCGCGACCGTGCTAGACTGCCGACCGCAGGATGGGAGCGGACAACATGGATTTCGGCATCGGCATCGCCACGTCGAGCAACTCATGGAAGCTGGCGCAGCGCGCGGAGGAGCTTGGCTTCACCCACGCCTGGTTCTTCGACACGCAGATGATCACCGCCGACTGCTTCGTCGCGATGGGCGCCGCGGCGATGAAGACGTCGCGAATTCGGCTGGGCACCGGCGTGCTTGTGCCGTCGAACCGCATCGCCCCGGTCACGGCAAATGCTTTCGCAACGCTGAACGGCATGGCGCCCGGACGGATCGATTTCGGCGTCGGCACCGGCTTCTCGGCACGCCGCGCCATGGGGCTTGGCGCGATGAAGCTTGCCGACATGGAGGAATACATCCGCGTCGTCTATGGACTGCTGAACGGCGAGACGTTGGAGACGAACGTCGAAGGCAGGCGCAAGAAGATCCGTTTCCTCAATCCCGATTTCGGATTGATCAACACGCGCGATCCGATCCGCCTGCACGTCTCCGCCTATGGACCTAAGTCGCAGGCACTGACTGCGAAGCTGAACGCCGGCTGGAAGAGCTTCATCTCCGACGTCCCGGGTGCGATGACCGCACTGGGAAGCATGCAGCAGAGCTGGCAGGCGGCTGGGCGAAGTGCCGGCGATCTTTATGCAACGGCCTGGGCCTGTGGCTGCGTGCTCGCCGACGGCGAGCCGATCGACAGTCCACGCGCGGTGGCGCAGGCTGGCCCGCGCGCCGCGGTGCTACTGCACCGCGCGGCCGATCAGGACATGGAAGGCTGGCAGAACACCTCACCGGTGCCGCCGTCGGTGGCGGAGCAGGTGGCGGGCTACGTCGCCATGGCACGCGCCTACGAACCACCGGACGCGCGTTACCTGACGAACCATCGCGGCCACTTCGTGTTCGTCAAACCGGAGGAGCGGAAGTTCGTCACCGCGGAGTTGATCCGGCGCACCACGTTCACCGCCACCGAGCAGGAACTGAAGCAGCGGGTCGAGGCGTTGCGCAGCGCCGGCTGGAGCCAGTTGGTCATTCCGATCAC
>DATMND010000130.1:0-4115 GCA_035569235.1 Acetobacteraceae bacterium
ACGCGAGCTCACCGGCATCAACGCCTTCTGAAGCGCGCGCGGCGGCGAGCGCCGCCGCGCGCGTGCCTCTCTAGTGCAGGTTCATCGCGGCCGGACGCAGCAGGTAGCAGCCGATCGCGAGCACGATCAGGTAGGCGAGCAGGATGAAGGTCCAGCCCATGTTGTGGCGGATGACATCGCCTTCCTTGCGCACGAACTTGCTGGTTGAAACGCCGACGCTCGCGGTTTGTGGCGCAACGGGCTTGCCGATCTCCGCGCCTACCGAATTAAGGGTCGGCAGCAGCAGTGCCGGCATGCCGAGTTGGGCGCCGACGAGTGCCTGGAACTTGCCGAACATGGCATTCGTTGAGGTATTCGAGCCCGATAGTGCGACCCCGATGAAGCCGAGTATCGGGGCGACAATGACGAACGCGGTGCCCATGGTCGAAAAGCCCTTCGCGAGCGAGGCGGCCATGCCGGAGTAATTGAACACGTATGCCAGCCCAAAGATGAACACGCCGACCAGACAGGCCCCCCACATCTGGTGGAACGTACGGCGGAATATCTCGCCGATCTGAGCGCCTTTCAGCTTGCCCATCCCCCCGAGCAGCGCCGCAACGATGAGCCACGATGCCATGATTGCAGTACCGCCGATATAGGGAGCGAATCTGAACACCGCGGTGACAGGGGCCTTATCCGCGGTGCAGCCGGCGGTGAGGGCCGAGCAGGCGACCGCCTTGGCGCTGAACCAGGTTATTTTCGGCAACGGTGACCAGGGGCCGGTCCAGGCCGCGACCACGATCAGCAGCACTGCGAACGGCATCCAGGCCTGCAGCACTTCGCCAAAATTAAGTCCGTGTCCTTGCGTCTGCCTTGCCATTGCCGCATCGACCGGCACGCCCCCATAACCGAGTACGGTTTTGGGCTGCCAGAATTTGAGGAGTGTGAGCAGCGCAACGAAGCAAACGATCGAGCCGGTGACGTCCGGCAGATAGGGCCCCAGATGAACGGCGACCGGATACTGCCCTGCGATATAGCCGAGCGAGCCGACCACGGCGAGTGGCCAACCTCCCTTCATGCCTTCCTTGCCGGAGACCAAGTACAACAGTACCCACGGTGGCAGCAAGGCGAGCACGGCGACCACGCTGCCGATCGAGGCTGACAGCGCCAGCAGTGGATAACCGGTCACGGCGGCCAGCGCGATGATGGGGGCGCCGAGCGCACCGTAGGAGACCGGCGCATTATTGGCAATCGCGGCGACGCGGATCGCGTTGAGGTCCGATATGCCGAGTGAAATCAGGATCGGCGCAACCACCGCCCACGGATAGCCGAATCCGACCAGACCCTCGAGCAGCGCTCCGAAGGCCCACGCGAACAGCATGGTTTGCACGCGTACGTCCATGCTGCCTTGTGCGATCAGCCATCGGCGGAAATTCTCGAACACGCCGCTAACCCCCAGCGTGTTGAACAGCACCATGCCCCAGAGCGTTATCCAATCAACGTTCCACACTCCGGTAGCCGCGCCATAGACATAGGCATGCGAGCCAACGTCAAACGGCATTTTCCATACCCATGCTGCCAGAGAGAACGTGATGATCGAGCCGACCAGCGTCGCAACCCAAGCCGGCCACCGGAATACCGCGAGCAAGACCAGCAGTGAAACGACGGGAACCAGGGCCACCAGGCAGGTAAGCGTCAGGTTGTCGAGCGGGTCGATCAGTTGCGTGAACATGATTTCTCCTTCGATGCGCGGCGCGGCGTTAAGCTTAGGGTCGGATTCGCCGCAGTTTGATTCTTTTTTTGCGATTGCTCCGCTGGGCACAACACCCGCGCTCCCGGCGCGGGCAAACATAACCTAGCACGGGCGCAGGAGCAGCTCAAATTGGCTGTCTCAGGTGAGGCAGTCGGGCACCCGCCCGCGGGCAGGCCGGGTCCCGCAGGAGTGATGCATAATGTCGCGCATGATGAGAGAGGACCAAACTGAACACTCGTACCGGGCCGATGTGCCGCTGCCGTCGCGCGCGCAACGCCAAGCGGAGGTGGTGGCGGCGCTGCGCGAAGTCCTGCCAGGCGGGGCAATCCTCTTTCGCCATGAAGACACCGTGCCGTACGAGTGCGACGCGCTCACCGCCTACCGCACCTCGCCCATGGTGGTGGCGCTTCCCGACAGCGAAGCGCAGGTCGCAGCGACCCTCAAGATGTGTCACCGGATGGGGGTGCCGGTCATCGCCCGCGGGGCAGGCACCGGTTTATCCGGCGGCGCCATGCCGCACCATTGGGGCGTGATTCTGTCGCTCGCCAAGTTCACGAGAATCATCGAGATCGACGCCGCGGCCTGCACCGCGGCCGTGCAATGCGGCGTGCGCAATGTGGCCATCAGCGAGGCGGCGGCACCGTTCGGCCTGTACTATGCGCCGGACCCCAGCAGCCAGATCGCGTGCACCATCGGCGGCAACGTGGCCGAAAATTCCGGCGGCGTGCACTGTTTGAAGTACGGACTGACCCTGCACAATGTGCTGCGGATCCGCGGCTTCATGATGGACGGTGAGCCGGTGGAGTTCGGTTCGCGAGCCCTGGACGCGGCGGGCCTCGATCTTCTCTCGGTGATCGTGGGCAGCGAGGGCATGCTGGCCATCATCACCGAGGTCACCGTGAAACTCATCGCCAAACCGCAGCTGGCCCGCTGCATCATGGCGAGCTTCAATGACATCGAATCGGCCGGCGCCGCGGTGGCCAGCGTGATTGCGCGCGGCATCATACCGGCGGGCCTGGAACTCATGGACAAGGCCATGACCGCCGCGGTCGAAGCGTTCGTGCACGCCGACTACGACCTCGACGCCGCCGCCATCCTGTTGTGCGAGAGTGACGGCACACCCCTGGAAGTGGCCGAGGAGATCGAGCGGATGGAACAGGTGCTCAAGGGTGCCGGAGCATCGCGATGCGAGGTGAGCTGCGACGAAGCGCAGCGCCTGAAGTTCTGGAGCGGCCGCAAGAATGCGTTTCCGGCATCCGGCGGCATCAGCCCCGACTATATGTGCATGGATTCAACCATACCCCGGAAGCGACTGGCGGAGATGCTGCAGTCCATTCAGCACATGCAGACGAAGTACGGCCTGCGTTGCGTCAATGTCTTCCACGCCGGTGACGGCAATCTGCACCCTTTGATCCTGTTCGACGCGGCGGAACCGGACCAGATGCGCCGCTGCGAGTTGTTCGGCGCCGATATCTTGGAAACCAGCGTGCGATTGGGTGGCACGGTGACCGGCGAACACGGAGTGGGTATCGAGAAACTGAACTCCATGTGTGTGCAGTTCTCGCCGGCCGAGCGTGCGCAGTTCCTGGGCGTCAAGCACGCGTTCGACCCGCTTGAGTTATTGAATCCGGGAAAAGTCATCCCCACGCTGCATCGCTGTGCGGAGTACGGCAAGATGCACGTGCACCGCGGGATGCTGCCGTTTCCGGGCCTGCCGAGGTTTTGATGGATCAACAGGATCCAGCCCTGGCGCGCTTGATCGATAGGGTCGCGCTCGCGCGAGGTCTGAATTCGCCGTTGGATATCCGCGGCGGCGGCACCAAGGCATTCTACGGCGGGCCTGCCAAGGGCGAGCGGCTGGACGCGACCGGCCTTGCGGGCATCAGTTCCTACGAACCCACCGAACTGGTCGTGACGGTTCGCGCCGGTACGCCGCTCAGTGAACTCGAGGCTGCACTCGAGGAGCAGGGTCAATGCCTGCCGTTCGAGCCGCCGCGTTTTGCCTCCGGCGGCACGGTGGGGGGAATGGTGGCAGCGGGGCTATCCGGACCGGCACGCGCCAATGTCGGGTCGGTGCGCGATCATGTGCTCGGCCTCACGCTGCTCAATGGACGCGGCGAGGTCCTGACATTCGGCGGACAGGTCGCGAAGAACGTGGCCGGCTACGATGTGTCGCGCCTGATAGCCGGGTCGTTGGGTATTTTGGGCGTCATCTGCGAGGTGTCGATCAAGGTGTTGCCGATCAGCCGGACCGCCGCGACGCTGTGCTTCGATCGGGACGAACATCAGGCGCTCGAGCAACTGAAGCGCTGGGCATCGCAGCCATTGCCTGTGAGTGCCAGCGCCTGGCACGAGGGTCGGCTGCATGTACGCCTGGCCGGCG
>DATMND010000131.1:0-2576 GCA_035569235.1 Acetobacteraceae bacterium
GCAGCAATCATCCGGCCAACCGCGGCGGCATCACCAAGATTATCGAGGCGGTGCGTCAGTTGCGCGGCGAGGCGCATCCGGCGGTGCAGGTGAAGAACTGCAACCTGGCGCTGGCGCATGGCACGGGCGGTTCGCTCGGCACGCGGCATTGCGGCTCGACTGTGATCATGGAGCGGGAGTGATCGACATGGCCTATGTTCAACGGAAGATCTCGTTTGCCGGCGCGCCCGACACCAACCCGGAGACCAAGCCGTTCTGGGACGCCTGCGCGGCGGGCAAGTTCCTGATCCGGCGCTGCACCGCGTGCAAGAAGGCGCACTGGTACCCGCGCGCGCTCTGCCCGTTCTGCTTCGGCGAATGCGAGTGGGTGGAAGGGTCCGGGCGGGGGAAAATCTACTCGTTCAGCGTGATGGCGCGCGCCGAGGTGCCGTTCGCGATGGCGTATGTCACGCTGGAGGAAGGTCCGTCGATGATGACCAACATCGTGGACTGCGATTTTGATGCGCTGAAGATCGGCCAGAACGTGAAGCTGAAATTCGTGCCGAGTGAGGGCGGCCCGCCGATGCCGATGTTCGCCCCGGCGTAGGAGCAGGCCCACACCCCCTCTCCGGGGAGCGGGAGAGGCGACGCCGGCGCATTTCCCTCTCCGCTCTTGGGGGCGGAGAGGGTCAGGGTGAGGTGGGGGACGCATCCAGCGCCCGCAGCACGGCCAGCAAGGCTCGGTCGATGTTCTCGATCAAAGGGAGTCTGCAGAGTATGCCAGAGACGCTATTCCGCATCGGCGGGAACGCGACGCTGACGGTATGCCGTGCTGGTCCGTTACCGCAGCGGCATCGGCCCCACCTCTCCCCGGCCCTCTCCGCCCCGCGGGGCGGAGAGGGAGTTTGTGTGAATGGTTTGGGCGTTGGGCCCCGCCTCCCGGTCTGCTTCGGGCTCCTCAGGCGTGGCGACGACCGACGGCGGCGGCAGGGCGCGGATACCCACCGCCCGCACGCCTGAATCGGCCCTTCTCTGGTGCCGAGGCGGGGGAGGGGGTATGGGACTGCCTGGGTTCGCGCACCCTCAATGCCAAAAGGACCTGACCGATGCGCCTTACGCGCCGAGCCATGCTAGCCTCCGCCGCCTTTGCCGCCGCCCCACGCCTGGTGCGCGCGCAGACTCCGACCATCCGCATTGGCGTACTTAACGATCAGTCCGGACAATACCGCGACGATGGCGGCCCCACGGGCGTGGTCTGCGCGCGGCAGGCGCTGGTGGATTTCGGCGTCTCCGGCAAAGGGTTCAACGTCGAGATCATTGCCGCCGACCACCAGAACAAGCCTGATGTCGGCGCCTCGATCGCGCGGCAGTGGTTTGATCAGAACGGCGTCGATGCCATCGTCGATGTGCCGACATCGTCGGTCGGGCTCGCGGTCAACACCGTGTGCCGCGAGAAGAACAAGGTCATGCTGAACTCGGGCACCGGCACGTCCGACCTGACCGGTCCGCAATGCAGCCCGAACACGATCCACTGGACCTACGACACCTACATGCTGGGCCGCTCGACCGGCGGCTCGATCGTGAAGGAGGGTGGCGATAGCTGGTTCTTCATCACCGCCGACTACGCATTCGGCCAGGCGTTGGAGCGCGACACCACGCAGGTCATCACCAAGATGGGTGCGAAGGTGCTGGGCAGCATCCGCTATCCGTTCCCCGACACCACCGACTTCTCGGCGATGCTGGTGCGCGCGCAGGCGTCGGGCGCGAAGGTTTTGGGACTTGCGAACGCCGGCGGCGATACGCAGAACTGCATCAAGCAGGCGCAGGAATTCGGTCTGATGAAGACCATGAAGGTGGCGGCGCTGCTGATCCAGAGCACCGGGGTGCATTCGTTGGGGCTTGCCACGTCGCAGGGCCTGCGCTGGAGCGAGTCCTACTACTGGGACCTGAACGATCGCACGCGCGCGTTCAATGAGCGGGTCAGGACGAAGACGCCGAACGGCATCTGGCCGAACATGACGCAGGTCGGCGACTACGCCGTGACGCTGCACTATCTGAAGGCGGTCGCCGACATGGGCGTGGCAGCGGCGAAGGCCGATGGCCGCGCGGTGGTGGCGCGCATGAAGGCGATGCCGACGGATGACGACTGCTTCGGTCCCGGCCGCATCCGCGACGATGGGCGGACGCTGCATCCCTGCTACCTGTTCGAGGCCAAGACGCCGTCCGAGAGCAAGCAGGAGTGGGACGTGGCGAAGGTGCTGGCGACGACGCCGATGGATGAGGCGTTCCGGCCGCTCAGCGAGGGTGGCTGCCCGCTGGTGAAGGCGTAGGCCGGAAGGGGCGAAGGCGTCTATGTAAGTAAGGAAAGTAAGAATAACACGGATTACACGGATTTTGCACGGATTACACGGAAAAGAACTGGACCGAACCCCACCCCTGAGACACGAAAACTAAATACACCCAGGATTCTGCCTCCGATCCCCAGGTCGCCGCAAGCGGCAAACCTGGCCCACAAGTACGACGCAGAAGATGCGCGCCGTTCGTGGTCGCTGAAGCGTTCGCCAAGACGCGATCACCATCAATGTTTTCTGGTTCGG
>DATMND010000132.1:0-2376 GCA_035569235.1 Acetobacteraceae bacterium
CCTTCCAGTTCCGCCGCCACCATGGTCGTTCCCGTTCCCATGAACGGGTCGAGGACGACGGCGTTTGGATGGCCGTGCAGGCGGATGCACCACCGGGGCAGCGCGACGGGGAAGGTGCTCGGATGATGAAATTTCTCGGACTTGCTCTGCACCGTGTCGTAAGGGATGAACCACGTGTTGCCCCGGCAACGCAGGTCCTGGGGGTGGCCGCGCCGGGCGATGTTGGACTTGTCCTTGAACGGCACGCCAATTGCGAGTCGGTCGAGCCTCACATCGCCGGACAGCGTCAGGTGGAAAATGTGCTCGTGGTTGTGGTGAAGGAAGCGCTGTCCGCCGACCGGCTTGAAGTGGCCGACGGAATCACGACTGACGGCGATCGACTTGATCCACGTGATGTGGTTTTGCAAGACGAACAGCGGGCGCAAGCGCACGATCAGCTCGAATGGCAGCCAAGGTGCGCTGGAGGATCCGGAGATGTTCAGGAAGAAAGATGCGTCCTCCTTCATCACGCAACGGACCTCGGTCGCCACGCGCAGTAGCCAGTCCAGGTACTCATCCTCTGCACGGCGATCATCGTAACCGTGATAGGACACGCCCAGGTTGTAAGGCGGTGACGTTACGACCACGTCCACCGTCCCCGCCGCAAGGCTCGGCAGCGCGGTCAGGCAGTCCGCACAGATCAGCCGATGCACAGCGGACATTCGGGACAGATCGATGTCGGTTATGCCGCCGTCAGGAACTGCGCGCGGACACCAGGCGCCAAGCCGGGTCGCGCGTGGACAGGTCCCGCTCGAACGTCCAGACGTCTGTGATCTCGGTCACCGCGTCCGTTCCGGTGACCGGATGCCCGTCCTTGTCCTGGGTCAGGCTGGTCTGATCAGACACGAAGCGCACCGTGGTCAAGGCGGTCGTGCCCTTCAACTCGGCGCTTTCGATGGCCGCATTGTGAATGCTGTGGATCGTGTTCACCTGCGTCTGGCCGGCAGCTTCCCGCCCGGCGATCGCCTGTTCGAAGGCACGATAGGTATCATCCGCAAGCAGACTGCGGAGGGTGCCGCGATCTCCGGCCGCGAAGGCCGTGACTATGATGCGAAATGCCTTCTCCGCTCCATCGAGGAACACAGCCGGGTCGAAGCTGGGGTCGATCGTCCGCATTCGGGCCAGGGTCTGGCCGATCGGGCCCGCAGGATCCGGCACCGGTCGGTTGGTGGCGGGCTGCGGCTCGGCGTGGCCATCGATCACCGGACCCGCCGGAGCCAGACCGGGCGGCGCCTGGTAGGGCTGCGCCGGCGGCCGCTCATATCCCGTCCGCCGGCCCAGGATGCTACGCAGCCGCAGAACCAGGAAGGCCGCTATCATCCCGAACAGGATCAGGTCGATCGGAAAACCGCTGCCCGCACCCATCGTCACTCTCCTCGTTGGTCTCAGATAAGGACGCGCGGCCCCGGACACAAATATTTCTCGCATTCGGGCGGGTTGCCGCCAGCCCAGCCGGCCTGTATTGCCCGCCGATGATCCTGCTGCGTCATGGGCAGAGCGAATTCAACCTCCACTTCACCGCGATGCGCCGGGATCCGGGCATTGTCGATGCACGGCTGACGGAACTCGGCCACATCCAGGCTGCCGAGGCGGCCCGGCAGCTTTCGAGCGAACGGATTACCCGCATCATCACCTCGCCCTACACGCGGGCCCTTCAGACTGCCGCACCGCTCGCCAAGGCGCTCCGAGCAAAGGTCCTGATCAACCCGACCGTCCGCGAGCGCTATGCGTTTGCCTGCGACATCGGCACGCCGCGAACCGAACTCGAGCGGGTTTGGCCGGCCCACGACTTTTCGACGATAGGCGAAGTGTGGTGGCCCGCGATCGAGGAGCCGGCCGCTTCGGTGATCGGCCGGGCCGCGCTGTTCCGGGCCGAGATGGCAGCACTGCCGAACTGGTCCGATACCGTTGTCGTGACCCACTGGGGCTTTATTCTGTCGCTGACCGGCAGCAGCGTGATGAACGGCCAATGGTTGCGCTGCGACCCGACCGCACCAGCCCCCGAGGAGATCACCTGGCGAGCCTGACCTCCAGATAACGGGATGGCGCCGGTGGCCCATCCGTGCTACCCGGCGGCCCCGCATGGGCGTAGTCGCCCGAGCGCGCAATACACGGAGAGACTGTAATGTCCGAGACGACAACTCCCCCACAGCCCGCTGGTCAAGCCCAGACTCCACCGCTGGTTGTGAACATCCAGTACGTCAAGGATCTGTCGTTCGAGGTTCCCGGCGCACCCCAAATCTTCTCGCAACTCCATACGCAGCCACAGGTCAACATCAACCTCGACGTTCAGGCACGGCGCGTGCAGGAGGGTCAGAACGTCTTCGAGGTCGCGCT
>DATMND010000133.1:0-2440 GCA_035569235.1 Acetobacteraceae bacterium
GTGGTCGGCCTGGCGCAAGAGCGGCACGAGCCGACTTATATTATAATGACTGGCAATGACGTGTGTCATCAACGGCCGGTCCACACCGGTGCACGCTTCTCGCGGAACGCGCGAACGCCTTCTTCGGCGTCAGCCGATTGCAGGCACTCGATCAATGCCGGCAAGCGGAGCGCCTGCGCTTCGGTGGCGGCTAGCTGCGCGGTGCGTCGCACAGTCTGTTTGATCGCCCGCAGACTGAGCGGTGAGCAAGCCAGGATGTCGGCGAGCCACCGATCCACAGCCACGTCCAGGTCGGCGCGCGGCACGACTTCGTTGATGAGCCCCAATTCGAGCGCCTGCGCCGCGTCGATGCGCCGACCCGTTAGCAACATGCCCATCGCCAGACGAAACGGGATCTGCCGTGCCAGGAGCACCATACCCCCATCGAGCGGCAGTCGTCCGACGCGCGGCTCCGGCAGACCAAAACTCGTCCCCTCCGCCGCGATCACGATATCGCAACCCAGCACCATCTCGAACCCGCCGCCCAATGCGTGCCCATTCACCCGCGCGATCACGGGTATATCGAGCGTGGTGCGCAGGGCGATGCCGCCGAACCCGTCGCGCCGGGTGGCGGCCCAGTACTCCAGCCCGGACTTTCCGACATTCTTCATGTCGGCGCCGACGCAGAAGGCGCGCTGGCCGGACCCCGTCAGCACGACCGCACGGATTTCGCGATCGGCCTCCAGGCGCTGCCAGATGCTTAGGAGTGCCGCCTCGGCGTCCGCATCGAGGGCATTCAGCACTTCTGGCCGGTCGATGGTGACGCGCGCGACGTGATCAACGATCTCCAACCGGGCGCTCATACCAGCACCCGGTCCGCTCGCAATCGGGCGACTTCCTGGCGGCTGAACCCGAATTCCGTGAGTATTGCCTCACCGTCGGCGCCGAGCTCCGGGGGCATATGCCGCAGGGCGAAGCCGTCGGAGGAAAGATGCACTGGCGAACCGACTAGACCCAGCGGATCAGGCCCGTCGTTTCGCACCAGCATGCCGTTGACTTCGGTCTGTTCGTCGGCCAGTGCCTCGCCGAGCCGCCTCACCGGTGCACAGAGGAGGTCGCGCTCCTCGAGGCGCGCGATCCAGTGCGCAGTGCAGTTCGTGCGGATGCGAGCGCGCAGGGCGTCATGCAGCTCGGTGCGGTTGCGCACGCATTTCTCGAACGTGTCGAAGCGGTCGTCCTGCGACAGGTCGTCGAGCTCGAGCGCAAGCGAGATTTCCCGCAGCGGATTGGGCTTGAAAGCGCCGACGATGACCAACGCGCCATCAGTCGTTTCAAACGCGCCGGTGTGCGGCAACGCTCCCCAGGAGAAATCGCGTCCGCGCATCAGCCACATCGCGGCTTCCTGCATTTGCATCGCCAGCATGCTGTCATAGAGCGAGACTTCCACCTGCTGGCCGCGGCCGGTCCTCTCCCGCTGCAGCAGCGCCAAGAGGATCCCCTGCACGAGGTGCATCCCGGCCGAATAGTCCGCGAGCGCCGTCGGATAAATCGTCAATGGCTCGGACGGGTCGCATTTGCGCGCCATTACGCCGCTCATAGCCTGCGCCAAAATGTCCTGTCCGCCCTTGTGCGAATACGGGCCCTCGCTGCCGAAACCGGTGCCGCAGGCAAAGATGATGCGAGGGTTGATCTTGGACAGTGCCGCGTAGCCAATGCCCATCCGCTCCATCACGCCGGCACGAAAATTGTTCACCACCACGTCGGCGCTGGTCACCAGCCGGTGCACAACCGCCAGCCCTGTCGGCGATTTCAGATCCAACGCAATGCTGCGCTTGTTGCGATTGAGACTGCAGAACACCGGATTGAGTGGTCCGGCCGGATCCTCGATTGCAGTACGCGACAGATCGCCGGCGCCGACTCGCTCTACCTTGATGACGTCGGCGCCGTAGTCGCCGAGCATCTGCGTGCAGCACGGGCCCAGCATCACTTGGGTAAAGTCGATCACCGTGATGCCGGCGAGCGGTTGAGCATCATCATTGTGGTTCATTCAGTGCATCTCCAGCACGCGGGCCTCGGCCGAGGGCTGGTCGCCGGGATCGGCGCCCTGCGCCCGCAATTTTTGCTGCAGCGCAGCCACATCGATGTCCCGGATCCGCGTATCGGAGGCCAGCGCCATCGCCGCCGCAGTACCGGCAGCTTCACCCATTGCCATGCAGGGCGGGATCTCGCGCGAGATCTTCTGTGCCTGCGACGTCGCCGAGTAGTGCCGGCCGGCGACCAGCAGCCCATCGACACCCTTCGGCAACATCGCGCGATACGGCGTGTAATAGTCACGGCCGCGGGCGATGCTGTCGGGGAAGTGCACGCGGCCGGTCACGTCTTCCTTGGTGACAACGTACTCGCCTTCCAGGAGACGTGTTTGGCGGATGCCAGTCTGCGGCGCGACGTCAACCACGTAACA
>DATMND010000134.1:0-5445 GCA_035569235.1 Acetobacteraceae bacterium
GCAGCGCTGGTAGTATTCGCCCACCGTCGCGCGCTCCGCCTCGTCGCACTTGTTGAGAAACGTCACTCGGAACGCGAACCCGACATCGCCAAAGATGCGCGTGTTCTCCGCCCAGGTGATCACCGTCCGCGGCGACATCACCGTGGAGATATCGCCGTTGATGAAGCCGGCGCGCGTCAGGTCGGCCAGCGCCACCATGGCCTCGATCCGCTTCTTGATGGCTGCGTCCTTCGGGTTGGCGTCGAGCTTCGCCAGCACGATTGAGGTCTCCATCGCATGCGGCAGATAGTTCAAGGTGGCGACGATGTTCCAGCGGTCCATCTGCCCCTGATTGATCTGCTGCGTGCCGTGGTACAGGCCCGTGGTGTCGCCCAGCCCCACCGTGTTGGGGGTCGAGAACAGCCGGAATGACGGATGCGGCCGGATCACGCGGTTCTGGTCAAGCAGTGTCAGCTTGCCCTCGACCTCGAGAATGCGCTGGATCACGAACATCACGTCCGGCCGGCCGGCATCGTATTCGTCGAACACCAGCGCGCAGGCGTGCTGCAGGCACCACGGCAAAATGCCCTCGCGGAATTCGGTGATCTGCTTGCCATCCTTCAGCACGATGGCGTCCTTGCCGATCAGGTCGATGCGGCTGATGTGGCTGTCGAGGTTCACCCGGATGCACGGCCAGTTGAGCCGCGCCGCAACCTGCTCGATGTGCGTGGACTTGCCGGTCCCGTGGTAGCCCTGGATCATCGTGCGTCGGTTGAACGAGAAGCCCGCCAGGATCGCCAGCGTCGTCTCGCGATCGAACTTGTAGGCCGTATCGATGTCGGGCACGTGCTCGGTGCGCACCGAGAACGCCGGCACGACCATGTCGGTTTCGATCTCGAACGCGTCGCGAGCGACCACCGTGGTGTCCGGTATGTCGATCGCGGAGGTTGGACGGATTTCGGCCAGAGCGGCAACGTTGTTCATCGGGCAAGCGGTTCCTGTATCAGTCCTCGAAAAGTCTAGCCCCCGTGCAAGCTCGCGCAAGAGCGAGGGGAACGGCGGTCGGCTTCGGTTCAGCCGGTGGCCGCCACGCTGGGTGCGGCAACCAGGCGCGAGCGAACCGCGGCGTAGGCGAGATTGATCGTCTTCAGGCGTTCCTCGGCGGCCCGGTCACCGCCATTGGCATCCGGATGGTGCCGCTTGGCCAATTCCTTGTAGCGTGTCTTCACGGCATCGAGCGTGGTCGGCCAGGACAATCCCAATGTGGCCAGCGGCTCGCGCAGCTCGGGCGGCGTCTGCTCCGGTGTCCGGGAGGTTCCCCGCTTCACCCGGCCGGCCGCCAGGAGATGCAGCGGATCGCGGACGAGTGCCTCGTCCCAGGCCGAGGTGCTGCCGAACCGACCGAGCGGCCAGGACGGCCGTTGCCAGGCGGTATCGGCACGCAGCTGCGCCTCGATCTCTCCCGGCGACATGCCCTTGTAGTAGTCCCAGGTCGAATTGTAGGCGCGCACATGCTCCAGGCAGAACCACCAGTAATCCCCGAGATTCCGGCGCGATTTCGGCGCGCGGTACTCGCCCAGCGCCTCGCAGCCCGGCATCTCGCAGTTCCGGCCCGGCGCTGCCGGGTCGGGTGCGTAGGCCCTGGATCTGGGGGCACGTCGGCTCATGGTGCCGTTATGGGCAGCTTGGCGGGCGCTTGGCAACTGACTCTTGGCGTTAATGGGGAACAGGCCGATATGTCGGCAATGCAGTCGCGTGCCGCAAGGCTGGAAGAGGTCCTGAGCCGTGCTTTCTCGCCGACGCTGATGCGTGTGGTGGACGACAGCGCCCGCCACGCCGGACATGCCGGTGCGCAGCCGGACGGCGAGACGCACTACACCGTGCTGCTGGTGTCCGAGGCGTTCCGCGGCCAGAACCGCCTGGCCCGGTCACGCGCCGTGCACGCGGTGCTGGAGGCCGAGTTCGCCGGCGGCATGCACGCGCTGTCGCTGATCCTGCGCACTCCAGGGGAAGACAGCGGCGATGTCGCCTGACCCGGAGCATTTCGCCGATCATCTCGTTGCCGGCATGCCCGACGCGATCGTCTTCGCGGACGCCGAGGGCGTGATCCGCCGCTGGAACCGTGGCGCGGCTCGTATCTTCGGCTTCGAGGAGTCCGAGGCGCTCGGTCATTCGCTCGACATCATCATCCCTGAAAGCCTGCGCTCGCGGCATTGGCACGGCTACCGCGCCACCATGCGTACTGGGCAATCACGCTATGGCGACGGCCAGGTCCTGTCCGTACCGGCCGTGCGGAAGGATGGCGCGCGGATCTCGGTCGAGTTCACCATCGTGCCGTTCACCGACGATACTGGGCGGATGGTCGGGATTGCCGCGATCATGCGCGATGTCACGGCACGGTTCGACGAGTTGCGCGCGTTGCGCAAGGAGCTTGCGGCGCGACCGGCTGGTGAATGACCCGAAAGGACGCCGCATGCCCGTCATCGAAACCGCCCTTACCCGCCTGCTCGGCATCGAGCATCCGATCCTGCTTGCGCCGATGGGATCGGCCGCAGGCGGCAGACTTGCCGCAGCCGTCACCAATGCCGGCGGGCTCGGCCTTGTCGGCTCGGGCTATGCCAATGCCGACACCATCCGGAAGGAGCTGACCGAGGCCGGCAATGCACGGGTCGGCATCGGGTTCATACTCTGGGCCCTGGAGAAGAACCCCTCGGCGCTTGATGTGGCGCTCGACGCGAGGCCCGCGGCTGTGATGCTGTCCTTCGGTGACCCCACCCCATTCACCGGCCGTATCAAGAGCGCCGGCTGCAAGATCATCTGCCAGGTGCAGACCCTGGCGCAGGCGAAGGAAGCTGCTGCCGCGGGCGCCGATATCATCATCGCCCAGGGACGCGATGCGGGCGGTCATTCTGGGGTGACGCGAGGCACCATGGGATTCGTCCCGGCAGTGGCTGATGCCGTTGCTCCAATACCCGTGGTCGCCGCCGGCGGCATCGCCGATGGCCGTGGCCTCGCCGCGGCTCTCGCATTGGGGGCCGCCGGCGTCTCGATGGGCACCCGTTTCACCGCGTCCCGCGAGTCGCTGTGGAGTCAGGCGATGAAGGCCGCCGCTCTGGCTGCAGGAGGCGACCAGACCGAGCAGACGCGCGTGTTCGACGTTGTCCGCGGGGCGCCCTGGCCGGCAATCTATCCCGGTCGCGCACTGCGCAACGCCTTCTCTACCCGCTGGCACGGTCAGGAGGGGGCATTGGCCGCCGACCAGCAGGAACAGGAGAAGACCTACCTGATGTCGGCAGAAGACGACTTTGCCACGCGCGTCGTCTGGGCAGGCGAGGGCGTCGACCTGGTCAACGACATTCCAGCCGCATCCGAGATCATCGACCGGGTCATCGCGCAGGCAGCGGCAACCTTGACGCGTGGAGCTCAGTTGGTGCGGGAGTCCCCTTCGCGTTCAGCGTAAGCTGGAAGGATGGGTAATCGTCCCTCCAGTGAGAGCGACCGGGACGCCGGTTGTGCCCGGAAAGCTGATCGGCAGACCGGCCTGCGTGCGCGCCGCGAGGAAGCCGAAACATTGAGCCTCCAGTGCGTCGCCGTCCCAGCCGAGCGCCTCCACCGGATCGACGGGCGCAGCTAGCCTGTCACGTAGCGCCTGCATGATCGCCGGGTTCCGGCGTCCGCCGCCGGTGACCAGCCAGCGAAGCGGCAGGGCGGGCAGTGGCGCCGCGGCTACCGCATCGGCCGTGAAGGCAACCAGTGTCGCCGCACCATCGGCCGGAGACAGCGTGGCGAGTCCGCTCGCGCCGAGCACGGCCGCGAAGTCCAGCCGGTCCAGCGACTTTGGCGCCGGCTCTGCGAAATAGGGGTGCGCCATCAGCCTGCCAAGCACCTGCCGATCGACCTGCCCGGAAAGGGCAATCGCGCCATCCCGATCGAACGGCGCTCCCGTGTGTCGCGCGATCCAGTCATCCAGCGGGCCATTTCCCGGCCCGGTGTCGAATGCGATCAGGCTTCCGTCCGGCCCGATCCAGCTCACATTCGCCACGCCGCCGATGTTCAGCACCGCCAGGGGCGTCGCCATGCCTCGCGCCAGGGCGGCATGGTACACCGGCGCAAGCGGCGCCCCTTGGCCTCCAGCGGCGACATCGGCCGAACGGAAATCGTGCGCCACCGGCACTCCGGTCCGCCAGGCGAGTTCGGCGGCGTCGCCGATCTGCCAGGTCCGTCGCCGGTCGGGCTGATGCAGAATGGTCTGGCCGTGGAAACCGATGAGGTCCGCTGGCCTCCCCAGTGCGGCCACCGCGCGCACGTGGTACTCGGTCAGCCGCGCGGTGGCGCTCTTGAGCCGCCGGTCATCAGGGTCCAGCCGAGACGCGTTGTCCAGGATGCGCCGCAGGTCCGCCCGAAGGCGGTCGTCGTACGGCATCGTCACGGTCGGACCGAATGCGCCGATCCGCTCGCCGTCGGTCTCCAGCCAGGCGGCATCGACGCCATCCAGCGAAGTCCCGCTCATCAGCCCGATGGTGCGCAGCATTTTCTTCGCCCGATTTCCCCTGGGCCGCGTCTGTGCTAGCCCACGCTCCCTTCTGATACAGGCCGGGCGTCATGGTCAAAAGCGAGTTTCTGCGCGAAGCCACCGAACGGGGCTTCGTTTTCCAGTGCACCGACACCGAGGCACTGGACGCGGCGTTCCGCGATGGCACCGTCACGGCCTATATCGGCTTTGACTGCACGGCCGACAGCCTGCACGTCGGCAGCCTGGTGCAGATCATGATCCTCCGCCTGCTGCAGCGGCACGGTCATCGTCCACTGGTGCTGATGGGCGGCGGCACCACGCGCATCGGCGATCCATCCGGCAAGGACGAGACGCGCCAGATGCTGACGGACGAGCAAATCGAAGCCAACATGGCCGGCATCCGCCGCTGCTTCGACCCGTTCCTGCGCTTCGGCGACGGGCCGTCCGACGCGATCATGGCGAACAACGGCGACTGGCTGAACGCGCTCGGCTACATCCCGCTGCTGCGCGACGTTGGCACGCATTTCACCGTAAACCGTATGATGAGCTTCGACTCCGTGCGGATTCGGCTGGATCGCGAGCAGCCGCTGACCTTCCTCGAATTCAACTACATGATCCTGCAGAGCTACGACTTCCGTGAGCTGAACCGTCGCCACGGCGTCGCGTTGCAGATCGGCGGGTCGGACCAGTGGGGCAACATAGTCTGCGGCATGGAATTGACCCGCCGCACGGACGGCAAGGCAGTTCACGGCCTGACCACGCCGCTGATCACCACCGCGTCCGGCGCCAAAATGGGTAAATCCGCGCAGGGGGCGGTGTGGCTGACGCGCGACCGGCTGTCGCCGTACGATTACTGGCAGTTCTGGCGCAACACCGAGGATGCCGATGTCGGCCGCTTCCTGCGCCTGTTCACCGACCTGAAGCTGCCCGAGATCGCCCGCCTGGAGAAGCTT
>DATMND010000135.1:0-8781 GCA_035569235.1 Acetobacteraceae bacterium
TCGAGCTCGGTTGTAGTGTCAAATCCAATTGTGGAGTCCAGTTTCGGAATTGACTGAAATCAGGATCAACGATAGCCAAGAGAAAGCTGCCTGCTCTGCCGCCGCGGTTCCGCTCCTCCACGGCAAACCGGGAGAATACCCGTATTGCCGCTTCACGTCCGGCTGGACACTTCGCGAGGGATGATGGAGTCGTCTGGGCATCAAACGGACGGAACCAAGAATGGGGTTCGACAGACCATCACGGATCACCGGTTCCGCATAGGCGTTACCGGCACTCAACTGCTCGAGGAATTGCAACAGTCAGAACGACGTAGGTCGCAGGTCTTGGCGGTTGTATTGGGGGATTCTCGATCGTCCAATAAGGTGAACGGAAATAATTCTGTGCTACGGATGGAATAATATAAGACACAAAGCGTCCAAGCAATTATCACGGCAGCCAACATCTTGACTGAAAACACTGCCGACGCCTTCGGACAGGCAGCGCCGAGACAGGGGAGCATAACGTGATCGAATCTATTTCGATACCAGATTTTAACTAGTTTCTTCCACGCCCGATCAGTGAAGTGATCGAATTGCTCGGGGATCGAAATTGACCGCTGTGATCTACTTGTGTGGTGAACGTGGACCGACTGACGAGCATGACAGTCTTCGCCAGGGTTGCGGCCATACGGAGTTTCTCCGGTGCGGCCCGTGAGCTCGGCATCTCCCAGGCCACCGCCAGCAAGCACGTGCAGACATTGGAGGAATGGCTCGGTGCGCGCCTGCTGCATCGCACAACCCGCCGTGTCGCGCTGACCGATGCCGGCGAAAGCTTCTTCATCCAATGCTCACGAATTCTTGAAGAGATGGAAAGCGCGCGCAATGCGGCGAGGCCGGAAGCATTGGTACGCGGTTATATGCGGATCACAGCCCCGGTGGTGTTCGGCAGCAGCAGGCTGGGGCCGCTCGTGGTCGATTTCATGGACCAGCACCCCGAACTGTCACTCAGCGTCGAACTGACCGACCGACCGGTCGATCTGATCGAGGAAGGCTATGACCTCGCCATCCGCACCGGTCCCACCGATGCGGCGGGTCTCGTCGTCTGGCCGCTCATGCCGCTGAACTACGTCCTCTGCGCCGCTCCCGCCTACCTTGCCCAACACGACGTGCCTGCCACCCCCACCGAACTGACGCATCACCACTGCATCATCAACAGCCAGGACAGCACCGGAATCTGGCGGTTCAGGGGCCCCAATGGCGAGACCGAAGTGGCCATCGAAGGCCGGCTGCGGGTGAACAACCTCATGCTGCGCTGCGACGCAGCGCGGGCCGGCGCCGGCGTACTGTTGTGCGCCGAGTATCTGGTGGAAAGCGATATCGCCAATGGCAGGCTGGTGCGGCTGCTGCCGGACTATACGCCCGCAGGCGAGAACCTTTATGCGGTTTGCCCTGCCTATCGCGCCAGTTCAGCCAGGGTCCGAAGCCTGGTCACCCATCTGACCAGGCAGCTCGGCGAATAACGCACGACGCTGGCCCGACTCCGCGGCGAATGTTACTCGTCTGGGGTATGCCGAACTTCGTCTTGGAAAAGCGCGCTGGCGGCCGAGTGGCCGGGGTGGATGAAGCGGGGCGCGGCCCGCTCGCCGGCCCGGTTGTCGCCGCCGCCGTTGTGTTCCCGACCGGTGTTCCGCGCAGGCTTGCCGCACTGCTCGACGATTCCAAGAAGCTATCGGCCGAACAGCGCCTCGTCGCGTTTCAGGCGCTGCGTCTCTCGGGTCGCGCCGAGATCGGCGTCGGCGCCGCCTCGGTGGCCGAAATCGAGCGGCTCAACATCCTGCACGCCGCGTTGCTGGCGATGTGCCGTGCCGTCGCCCGGCTGCCGGTTCCACCCGACCTCGTCTTGGTCGACGGCAACCAGCCGCCGCCGCTCGGCTGTCCCCTGCGCTGCGTGATCGGCGGAGACGGACTGTCCCTATCGATCGCCGCCGCCTCCATCGTTGCCAAGGTGTTGCGCGACCGCGCGATGACGCGGCTCGCGGTCCGCTTCCCAGACTATGGCTGGGGCACCAATGTCGGCTACGCAACCGAGTTCCACGTTTTGGCGCTCCGCCGGCTGGGACCGACGCGGCATCACCGGCCAAGCTTCGGCACCGTTAGCCAGCTCAGGCTTCAACTCCTGTGAGCCAGGTAAGGAAGGGTCCTCACGGAGGTCACCGAGGAAGCGACACCGAGAGCCACGGAGTTCAACCAGTGGATGTATTTATGCGCTCCGGGCGAAGCGCCATTTGCTTCCGTCTCGATGGCCCTCGGTGACCTCCGTGTGGAACCTTGTCTTCTGATTGACGCGCCTTCCGCACAACCGTCACGATAAGCCCGCCCCGGACGCGACTCGGGGGAATCGCCCTTCTTCCCGCCTGGGAGACACGTGGAAGTCATCCGCGAACTGCCGCTGGATCAGGTTCTGCTGGGGGACTGCGTGCAAATGATGCGCATGCTGCCGCCGGCCTCGGTGCATTGCGTGTTCGCCGATCCGCCCTACAACCTGCAACTTCGTGGCGAACTGCGGCGGCCTGACGATAGCCTGGTCGATGGGGTCGACGATGATTGGGACCGCTTCACCGATTTTCCTACCTATGACGCGTTCACCCGGGAGTGGCTCACCGAATGCCGCAGGCTGCTGCGCAAGGACGGCACGCTGTGGGTGATCGGCGCTTACCATAACATCTTCCGCATCGGCGCCGCGCTGCAGGACCTGGGCTTCTGGGTGCTGAATGACGTGATCTGGCGCAAGGCCAACCCGATGCCGAACTTCCGCGGCCGGCGCTTCACCAATGCTCACGAGACACTGATCTGGGCGGCGCGCCAGCGCGACTCGCGGCACCGGTTCAACTATGCCGCGATGAAGGCGCTGAACGACGACATCCAGATGCGCAGCGACTGGTTCATTCCGCTGTGCACCGGTCCGGAGCGGCTGCGCAACCAGTTCGGCCTGAAGCTGCATCCGACGCAGAAGCCCGAGGCACTGCTGCATCGGGTTTTGCTGGCAAGTACCGCGCCGGGCGACATCGTGCTCGATCCGTTCCTTGGCACCGGCACGACTGCGGCGGTCGCGAAACGGCTGCATCGGCATTTCATCGGCATCGAGCGTCACCCAGCCTACGCAGAGGCGGCAATCGGCCGGGTTCGCAAGATTCGACCGGTATCGGATGAGGGGCTCGCCGGAGCCGTGTCAAAGCGCGAGACGCCCCGCGTCCCGTTCGGCAGCCTGGTGGAGCGAGGGCTGATCGCGCCCGGAACCAAACTGTACGACCGCATGCGCCGGGTCAGCGCCGTAGTCACTGCCGATGGAACGGTGGCGGCGGCCGGGGTGCGCGGCTCGATCCACAAGGTGGGCGCCACGGTGCAGAATGCGCCATCCTGCAACGGCTGGACCTTCTGGCACTTCGAGCGCGACGGCGTGCTGGTGGCGCTGGATGTGCTGCGGACGCCGGTGACGGGCGAACCACCCTGATATTGCTAAACCGCAATTGCGACTGACCACGTCTGTTCCGTGGTCCCGAACGCGCGAGGCTCCCGCAAGTGTGATGCGCCGCAACCGGGCATGAACCCCGCGCCCAGGCGTCACCTTCAGCACCGGCGCAAGGGTTGGCCTGGCGCAAGGCGCTTCCAGGGGGGAACGAGATGACTGCGAAGTTTTTGGGAATTGGTCTTGCTGCCACGCTGCTGACATGCGTGACCGCCACGCCCATGCAGGCAAAAGCCGACGATACCCGATTCAGTTCCCCGATCGTCGGATCCGCGGTTGGGACCACGATCGCGGGCATTCCCAGCGGCGGCGCTCCGTGGGTCGTCAGTCAAGGACGCGCAAGACTTGGGTCCGACAGCAGCCTGGAGGTCGAGGTGACCGGCCTGCTGCTCGCCTCCGGTCCGAGCGCGGGCACGACAGGGGGGATTGCCCAGGTCTTCGCCAGCGTGGTGTGCGGGGACATCGTCCAGGCCGACACCGACGCGGTAACGTTCCCGCCGTCCGGGAGCTTTGAAATCCGCGCCATGGTGACGCTGCCACAGCCGGCTTGCCAGGGTGCGGTGGTGCTGATTCGGATCGTAAGGGCGACCGTCGCACCACCTCCGCCCTTTATTGCAGCCACCGGCGTGCTGGACTAGGCAGCCCGCGCGCGCGGCCCCCGATCGCAGAGGCCGCGCTCCGCCCCGACGGCGCCGCGACCGCAATTCGAACAGGTCGCGGCGCTGCTGAACGCACGTTTGATCGCCATTGGATTGCGCCGCCCGGGCGCCTGCACCACCTTCGCCCCTACCCGCGACCCGGAGAAAAATTCGATGGCCGGCGTTCCTCGCACGAGCGGCGTGCTTGAGACCTCACTCTATGTCGCCGATCTGGCCCGATCCTGCGCGTTCTACGAGCGCGTGTTCGGCTTCGAGCGCTTCGTGCATGACAGCCGCATGTGCGCGCTCGGCGTGCCGGGCAGCCAAGTGCTGCTGCTGTTCCGTCATGGCAGCACAAACGAGCCCGCACCGGTGCCCGGCGGCTTCATCCCGCCGCATCACGGCAGCGGCGCGTTGCATCTGTGCTTCGCCATTCCGCTCGGCGAACTGGCCGCGTCGGAGGCACATCTGCGCGGCGAGGGCATCGAAGTGGAAAGCCGCGTGCGCTGGGCACGCGGTGGCACCAGCCTGTATTTCCGCGATCCCGACGGCAATTCGTTGGAAGTGGCAACACCCGGACTGTGGCCGAATCACTGAATGAGCAACCGCTGGACGCCAGGCAACGCCGGTGAACTGGCGACCCTGACGGCGGTCGCGCTGCTGTTGTTGCTGGCGCTCGTTGCAGCCGCCATCCCCTGGATCACACCTGGCGAGAACGAAACGACGCGCCGACTCGCCGCCATCGCCATTTTCGCTACAAGCTATCTCGCGCTGGCAATCGGAAAGGTCCCGGGGCTTTCGATCGACCGCGCCGGCGTCGCCCTCGTCGGCGCCTGTCTGATGGTTGCGTCGGGCGTCATGACCCTGGACGACGCCTATCAGGCTGTGGACATGCAAACGGTCACCCTGCTGCTCGGCATGATGATCGTGGTCGCTAATCTGCGCATCTCGGGCTTCTTTGCGCTGGTCAATGCATGGGTGGTGTGCCGAGTGCACCGGCCGGTGTTGCTGCTTGCCGCCATCGTCCTGGTGTCAGGCGCGTTCTCCGCCTTCCTGGTGAACGACGCGATCTGCCTGGTCATGGCGCCGCTGGTGCTGGAACTGACACTTGGTCTCGGCCGCAATCCGGTGCCCTATCTGCTGGCCGTGGCGATGGCGTCGAATGTCGGTTCGACGGCGACGATCACAGGCAATCCGCAGAACATGATGATCGGCAGTTTCTCACAGATCCCCTACACACAGTTCGCCGCCGCGCTGGCGCCGGTGGCGCTGATCGGACTTGTGCTGACGGTCGCGCTTCTGGCCCTGCTGCATCGCGCGGACCTTCGCGGCGAAAGCCTGCGGCCGCGGCTGCCGCGGCCGAGGGTCAATCGGGTGCTGGTGGCGCGCTCCCTGATTGCCACCGCGCTGGTGGTCGCACTGTTCTTCGCAGGTCAGCCGCCGGCGAAGGCAGCGATCGTAATCGGCGCACTGTTGCTGCTGACACGCCGGGTGAAGAGCGCGCGCGTCTATGCCGAGATCGACTGGTCGCTGCTGCTGATGTTCACCGGGCTGTTCATCATCATCGCGGGCGTCGAGCGCGAGTTGCTGAAAGCGCAGACCGTCGAGGCCGTGGGCCGGCTGCACCTCGCCACCGTGACGGTACTCAGCCTGGTGACCGCGGTGCTGTCGAACCTTGTCAGCAACGTGCCTGCCGTATTGCTGCTGAAACCGTTCGTTGCCGCATTGCCGGATCATGATCGCGCCTGGCTGGTGATCGCCATGGCGTCCACGCTGGCCGGCAATTTCACCGTGCTGGGCTCGATCGCCAATTTGATCGTCGTGGAAAAGGCGGCGCGGCGCGGCATCGCGATCAGCTTCTGGGATTACTTTCGCGTCGGTGCGCCTCTGACCCTGCTGACACTAACGGCAGGAACATTATGGCTCATGTGGCGTTGATGCTCGAATCCGCTCCCCTGCATGTGACCCGACTCGATCATCAGTCGCAGCCCCTGTGGGGGTCGCTATCGAGCGCGGGCAAGGTGTCCTGTTCGTTACCCCTCCAGGAAATGCCCAAAGGCCCGCAACGGACGCAGGTCGTCGCAGACGATCTTGATGATCGCCAGCATCGGCACGGCGAGGATCGCTCCCGGCACGCCCCACATCCAGTACCAGAAGATCAGCGCAAGGATCACCGCCACAGGATTGATGGTGAAGCGGCGGGCCATCAGCATCGGGGTCACGATCTCGCCTTCGACCACATGTATGGCGAAATACAAGCCAACCGGCAGCAAAGCCAACCACGTCACGCCCAGCGACAGCACGCTCGCCATCAGGAAGAGCACCAGGCCGACCATCGGGCCGAGGATCGGCACGAAGTTCACCGCAAAGGCGATGACGCCCCAAAGCAGCGGATTGTCCACGCCGCATGCCCACATGACGCAGAATGTCAGCAGACCCACGACGCCGTTGATCAGCGTGATGCTGATCAGATACACGGAAACGTTGCGCTCGATGTCCAGCGTGAGTTCCACCGCCTGGCGCTTCTCGGCGAAGCTGGGCAGAATCTCGACGAAGCGGCGCATGAAGGTCTCGCCCGATACCAGCAGGTAGAACAGCACGATCAGCGTGGTGAAAAATCCCGCGGCAACCGTCGCGGTGCCGGCGAACACGGCACCCATGATATTGAAGGAGCGAGGGGCCGGCGCCTGCGGCACACCGGTGCCGCCGCCGGTGAAGCTTTCCAACTGCCCGAACATCCATTGGAACGAACTGATCGGGCGCGCCAGGAAGGCGAGCTTCTGCTGAACCTGGGGGATCGCATCCGGCAGCTTTCCCGCCCATGAAGCGGCCGGGCCGGCAACGCCGCTTATCAAGGCCGCGAGGGCCGCGACAAGCAGGAGGATCGCAAGCACCGCGCCGAGGCTGTGCGGCACCCGCAGCCGGTCCAATAGCCGGACGAGGGGCTGCAGCAGCAGCTTCAGCACGATCGCGAGCACGACGGGCAGCACGATCGGCGACGCGACATATAGTGCGGTCAGAGCGGCCAGCAGGAACAACCCGCCGAGAAAGATAGTCCGCGGCTCGGTCGGGAGCGGCATCTCCTCACGCTCCTCGCGTGCCGCCTGTTGCGGTTCGTGGACCGCCTCGACCGGTTCTTCGACCATATCGCCTATGGCCTGCAGACCCTGAGCACTCATTCCGGTGGTCCTTTCAGGGCATGCGGCCCCCCAGGGGCTGCTGTCCCCTGACAGAAACGTTGCGCCGCCTGTGCGGTTCGTCAGACGATCGGAACATTGATCTCCCGCGCCAGCTTCTGCTTCATCGCCGCGGCGAACGCCGGATAATCCTGACAGGTTAGCGCGAAGGCGCCCGGCCCCCCGATCACCTCCTCGGTATAGGACTGCAAGAGGTCCGGCTCCTCATGCAGGATACAAAGGCCGTTGATGACGATGCCGGTCGAAACCATCCGGTCGCGGATCGGCCCGGGGGCGATCCCGTCGTTGGAGCGGCCGTCGCCGATGACATTCACCACCTGGCGCTTCGGCGTGGCCGGGATGCGGCCGAGCAGGGTCAGCGATGCGAGCAGCGCCTCGCCGATCGCGGTCTTACCGGCCGGCACGATGCGCGGCATGTTGTCGACCGCATCGGCGAAGGCCTTCGCCGCGGCTTCGGAGGCAATCACCGTCCAGTCGGCGATGACCTCCTGCGCACCGGCGCCGGACCAGAGCAGCAGCGAACAGAGGCTGGCCCTGGCCGGCCCACCGATCAGGCCCGCGATGATCGCAGGCTCGCGCAGCGCTGCCGCCATGCCGCCGGCGATCAGGCCGAATTCCTCGTAGGTGACGCTTGCGGAACCGTCCACCGCCAGCACCAGGGCAAGATCCACCGCGTCCATGGCGGAGGATTGAAACCCATCGCGGCGATGGGTGCACGCACACTCTTGAGCGAGCGGCGATTGCGGCAGAGTATCGGCGCTTGACCATAAGGAGACCAGGGATGCCGGAGAGCCCCGCCGACAAGTCTGTGCTGAGCCAGACCCGCATGCCGCTGAGCGGCCTGAAGGTACTGGACCTGACCCTGGCGCGCGCGGGACCCACCGCTGTGCGTCATTTGGCGGACTGGGGTGCCGATGTGATCAAGATCGAGCCGCCCGCCACCGACGGTGAGGAGATCACCGGCAACCGGCACGGCTTCGACTTCCAGAACCTGCACCGCAACAAGCGGGCAATGACGCTGAACCTGAAGGCGCCAGAGGGGCACGCCGCATTCATGCGCCTGGTGAAGGGCGCCGACATCGTTGTCGAGAACATGCGCGCCCAGGTGAAGCATCGGCTGAAGGTGTCGTACGACGACGTGAAGGCGGTCAACCCGCGCATCGTCTATGGCAGCATTTCCGGGTTCGGCCAGACCGGGCCGTACGGCCACCGCGCCGGGGTGGACCAGATCGCCCAGGGCATGGGCGGGCTGATGTCGATCACCGGCCTGCCCGGCCAGGGGCCGGTGCGCGTCGGCATTCCGATCGACGACCTGACCGCCGGCAACCTGCTGGCGCTCGGCATCATGATGGCGATCTTCGACCGCGAGCGCACCGGGGTGGGGCGGTGGGTCACCACGTCGCTGCTGGAAGCGCAGATCTTCATGCTGGACTTCCAGGCC
>DATMND010000136.1:0-2712 GCA_035569235.1 Acetobacteraceae bacterium
CGGCGCCAGCGCAAAGTAGGCCCCCGTGCGGGCCGTCCCGAGGTGACGCAGCGCGAGCACGAACAGCACGAGACTGACGCCGACGCCGAGGAAACCAACGGCTGCCGCAGCGGCGGCCATGTCGGCCGCCGGTATGGCTGCGCCGCTGAGCACCGCGAGCGCGGCGTTCACTGCGCCGGCCGCGAGTCCTTTGATCATGGCGATAACCACCGGGTCGGCAAAGGACAGCTTGCGGGTGAGATTGTTGTCGATGCCCCAAGCCAGGCAAGCTCCCGCGATCAGCGCCGCCCCTCTATCGAATTCGATACCGCGCCCGCCCCAGGAGAGCACCGCTGCGCCGGCGAGGATCGCCATCGCTCCGAGCAGCAACCGGCGATCGACATTCTCCCGGAACACCAGCCAGGCGATGCCCATCGTGGCCAGGCCCTCCAGATTGAGCAGCAGCGAGCCGGAGGCCGCTGCCGTGCGGGCCAAGCCGAGCATCAGGAGAAGCGGTCCGACCACGCCGCCAAAGAAAACCACTGCCGCGAGCCAGGGAATATCCGTTCCGCGCAGCGGAGCTTCCGATGCGGGAATGCCAAAGGCGGCACGAGCGACTTGAACCCCGGCAAGCCCGATCCCGGCGCCCAGGTAGAGCAACCCGGCCAGAAATTGTGGATCGATCGCACCGAGCAGCAGCTTTGCAAGAGGCGCCGCCGCACCAAACAGGACGGCCGAAGCGAGGGCCAGCGGGACGCCCGGCCAGAGCGGGGAATGATCCGTACGCGGCATGCGCCAGATTATCATATGCGTACTGGCATATGCGTACTGGCGACGGCAAGGCTGCAGCGGTTACCCCTGGACCCCCGCGCAGGCGCTAGGGTATGCACACATTTGGTGCGACAATTTGACTCACTCCCCAATTGGTAGATTTTCACCCGCTGCCTTATGGGTCTATCAAGAAACGCGCTGGGCATTGGGGGATGTCCGATGGAGATGGCGCTGGGTCGGTTTGGGGATCGTCGCCTCGAAAAAGGGGGCTGCGCTCCTCGAAGGGATGGTGCATGCGGGCAGCACATGTCTGCGTCGTGTGGCTGACGGGAACCGGCGGTCGGAGGTTCGGTTCAGTCGCTTTCTTGCCAACCCCAAGGTGACCGTCGAGCGGCTGGTTGCGGGATGGAGCGAGGCGACTGGCGCGGCCGTCGCCGGCCGGCATGTGCTGGCGATCCAAGACACCAGCGAGATCAATTTTCGCACCACGCGAACGCGCACTCGCGGTCTGGGGGAGATTGGTAAAGGCGTCGGCCGGGGTGCGCTGCTGCATGCCATGGTGGCCGTGGACGCTGAGAGCGAGGCGTGCTTGGGCCTGGTTGCCGGCGAAGTTTGGACCCGTTGCGGCCGGGTTGGTGTGCCGCATGGGAAACGGCCGCTCGATCAAAAAGAATCGCGCCGCTGGATCGAAACCGCCAGCGCCGGCGAGCGCGTGCTCGAGGGGGCCGCGACGGTGACGATGGTCGCCGACCGCGAGGCCGATCTTTATGCCTTGTGGGCGCTGGTGCCGGCACCGGGCATCCATGTACTGGGCCGGATTCACCACGATCGAAGCGTGGTCGGCGGCGGCACTCTGACCACGGTTGCTCGGCAATGGCCGTTGGCCGGCACCCATCGGATGACGCTGCGCGAGCGCCCGGGTCGGCCCGAACGCGCGGCCCGGTTGGAGCTGCGGTTCGGGGTCGTCACGATTGCCCGGCCGCGCAATGCCGGCATGCCCGAGCTGCCGGCGCAAGTCACGCTGAGCCTGATCGAATTGACCGAACCCGACCCGCCATCGGGCGGCGAGCCCATTACCTGGCGGCTGCTCACCACCCATGCCGTCTCCAATGCCGCGGCCGCCTGGCAGATCGTCGACTGGTACCGGGCGCGGTGGATCATCGAACAGCTGTTTCGGCTGCTCAAGAAACAAGGATTGCGCCTCGAAGACAGCCAAGTCGAGACCGCCGAGCGACTGCTCAAGCTCGTCGCCATTGCCGTTCATGCCGCGGTGCTCAGCCTGCAGCTGCTGCAGGCACGGGACGGGCGCAGCGGCGAGCCGGCTTCTCTGGCCTTTACCGCCGACGAACTCGGCACCCTCGATGCGCTGCATACCCAATACTGCGGCAGGACACTGCGGCAGCAAAACCCTCATCCGCGGCGCAGCCTGGCTTGGGCAGCCTGGCTGATCGCTCGGCTCGGCGGCTGGGATGGATATCCATCCTCGCGACCACCCGGCCCCATAACCCTCAAAATCGGCATCGACAAACTCCGTCTCTGGGCGCTGGGATGGGGGCTCAGAAATGTGTGCATGCCCTAGCGCGAAGGCGGGGGTCGAGGGCGACCACTTCGGCCCTCGATTTCTAGATCCCGCATTCGCGAGAATGACGAGGAATCGAGTCTCAACGGTCCTGCGGATAATTCGGCGCTTCGCGCGTAACCGCGACATCGTGTACGTGGCTCTCACGCAGCCCCGAAGGGGTGATCCGAACAAAAGCGCAGTTCTGCTGCATCTCGCGGATCGAGCGGTTGCCCGTATAGCCCATTGCGGCTCGCAATCCGCCGATCAGCTGATAAACGATATTGCCGACTGGTCCCTTGTGCGGCACCCGCCCCTCGACGCCTTCAGGCACGAGCTTCAGGGTGCTGGTCACCTCCTGCTGGAAGTAGCGATCAGCCGAGCCGCGCGCCATCGCCCCGATC
>DATMND010000137.1:0-7695 GCA_035569235.1 Acetobacteraceae bacterium
ATGCTGGCTCTGTCTCTGTCGCGCAAGACCTTGCGCCAGCACCGCGACAATATCTGGGTCCTCGGCGGTGAGGTTATCCGTCAGGTGCAGATGGACAGTCGTCTCCGCAGGCGCCCGGTCGAGCAGGTCGTCCTCGACCGCATTGGCGACGACGGCGGGCCGCTACTCTCCCATGGCCAGTCCGAAGCTGAGCAACGCTCCTTCGATGCAACCTGCCGCAAGCTCTTTCGCTTCCTGACAGCCCCCGAGTTCAGACGCCGCCAAAACGCTCCAAGCTCAACCACGACGACGAACCGATCGCGTCATTAACGCCACCATTGCAGAACTCGCGGCCAGGCGTGTCGCGGTCAAGCCCCGCAGCCGCGAAGCGGTGCGCCCCACGGGTCGGCCCTTCAGGCCGCCCGAGGACAGGCTCCGGCGCAGGGCGTGACGGCGATCCGCGTGGCCGAGGCACAATTGGCCGTGCCATCCGGTGAGGCGCTACCAACCCAAACCCCGCTACGTCGTTGCAGCTCACCGCCGCCGCTCATGTGACTCTATATTACCCTGAACCACCCACGGTTTCCGCCGGCGAACCAAACGGAAAAACCGCTTCCGTTGGTTCCGATGCCAGGTCACGAAAGCTGACAGAACCGGGTCAACGAGCATTGCTGGCCAGCGCCTCCAGACGGTGCATTCGTTTCACCCCGGCACGGGTCAGTACACCACGCAGCATCAGATCAAGGCCACGCCGAACGTAAGTATCGACATCCATCACCTTCGCGAAATGCCAGGCCTTCAACGCCCAGGTGTGACAGAACATGACAATCTGGTAGACGAACATATCGACGTCGATTCTCTCGAACAGGCCCGCATCAATGCAGTCGCGCACGCAGGTGGCGATCAGTCCGTTGGTGTCGAGCTCTTTCTGCATGATTGCGGTTCGCCGCTCTTTGCTCAAGGACTTGGTTTCACGATAGGCGAGCACCGTCGCGTCGACCGAGGAGCCATTCACCCGCGAATAAACCTGTACCGCTGTGCAAAATCGTTGCAACGGATCGGTAATGCCCTCCAGCGCGGTCGGGATCTGGCGCATATAGGAGTCGAGCACCTCCTGTAACGCCATGAACAGAAGATCCTCCTTGTCGCCGATATATTGATACACCAGACCGACGCTGACGTCGGCGCGCTGCGCGACATCACGGATCGTGGTGAGATGGTAGCCTCGTTCACTGAAGCATGCGATGGCAGCCTGCGTCAGTTGCGCGCGTCGCCGCTCGACGCGTGCCGCGTCTTCAACAGTGGTCTTGATGTTGATTGCCGTCGCGGTGTGGGATGATCGTGTCAGGGTCGTGCTCCTTCGCCGCAATGTGTCACGGTTGATGGATCCGGATCACCGCATCCGGGGCTGCCACCTAACGGTTCGTGCCGGCGAGGAAGGCACCGATCAGCGCGCGCGTCCTGTCGGATTGCAACAGAAGGCGGGTCTGCTCCACCTCTTCGTTGAAGCCGTCGATCGCCGGGTCGGCCGCGGCGGTGATGCAGGCCTTTGCTGCCTTCGCCGCGTGCGCCGGCACCGCGGCGTAGCGCCGGGCGATGCCAGCGGCCGTGGCTGCAAGTGCGGCCGCGGGTACGCTCCATTGCACCAGACCGAGCCGGTGTGCCTCGGTGCCATCGATCTGCTCGGCGCCGAGGATCAGCCGCAGCGATGCCGGCCTGCCGGCGAGCCAGGTCATGCGTTGCGTGCCGCCTGCGCCAGGCAGCAGGCCCAGCCGCAATTCCGGCAAGCCCATCTTTGCATCATGCCCGGCGATGCGAAGGTCGCAGGCCAGGGCGAGTTCGAAGCCGCCGCCAAGGGCTGCCCCGGCGATCTCCGCCAGCGTGATCCGGGGCAGCGCCTCGACGCGGGCGAACAGCGCCTGGTACCCGCGTACGCCGGCGAGTTGCCGTTCCAGTCCATCCGACGCTTCGAACCGCTCGCGCATCTCCTTCAGATCGGCGCCGGCGGCGAAGACCTTCAGCGCACTACGGATATGCAGCACGGACCAGTCATCGCGCGCATCCAGGCCGTCCAGCAGATCGTGGAAGGCCGACACCCAGGCGTCGCTCATAGCATTCACCGGCGGGCGGTCCATCACGATCGTCGCGATGCGATCGGCAACATGAAGATGAAACATATCGTCGTTTCCCATATGCAGCTTGCGGCACGCCCGCCCGGTTACCGCGGTTCCGCCGAAAGGTGCTTCGCGATACCGCGCAGCACGACCTTCTGGATCTTGCCGCTGGGGGTCTTTGGCATGGCCTCGATCACCTCCAACCGCTCCGGCAGGTAATTCCGCGCCAAATGGCGTTCGCGCAAAAACGCGACCATCTCAGCGAATGTCAGGTCGGCACCAGCCCGCAATACGGCGAAGGCGCAGGCACGCTCGCCCAGCCGGTCGTCGGGCATCGCCACCACGGCGACCTCCAATATGTCCGGATGCTGGTAGATCAGTCCCTCCACCTCCACCACAGGGACATTCTCGCCGCCCCGGATGATCACGTCCTTGGTGCGGCCGGTGATGCGTACGTAGCCGTCGCGGTCGATCCGGGCGAGGTCGCCGGTATCGAACCAGCCGTCCGCATCGGTGGCATACCATTCCGGGTGCTTGAGGTAGCCGACGAAGTTGCTTGCCCCCCTTGCCTGCAGCCGCCCTTCCGTATCGGCGGGCAGCGCGGCGCCAAGCTCATCCACCGCCCGGATCTCCATTCCGGGCACGGGCAAGCCGTCGGTCTCAAAGGTCTTGTCAGGCGGGTCGCCGATTCGGGTTGTGGTGACCGCGCCATTCTCCGTCATGCCCCAGGCCGAGATGATGTTGGCACCGAGGTGTTCCGCGGCGCGCCGCACCAGGGCTCGCGGAATTGGCGCGCCGGCGGACAGGAAGGTGCGCAGGGTCGTTACCTCGACGGGCCGCTTCGTCGCTTCGTCGGTCAGGTCGGACAGGAACGGGGTTGCCGCCATGGTGAAGGTAGCCCCATGGGCTGCGATCGCGTCGACCGCCTTGGCGGCGTTCCAGATATCCTGGAACACGACTTTGCCCCCGAGTGCGATCGGCATCATGACGCCGTACATGAACCCGGTCTGATGTGCCAAAGGCGAGGCCATCAGGGTCGTATCGTTCTGATCCAGGCCGAGACGGTCAGCGTAGGGCAGAATGTTCGCGTAGAGCGTATTGGAGGTATGCATGACCCCCTTCGGCTCGCCGGTGGTGCCCGACGTGTAGAGCAGTTCAATCACCTCGTTCGGGCCCGGGCGGCTGGCGACGAACAGGGCCCGTGCCGTGTCGTCCGGATCGCACCCCTCATCGGTCAGGTGTTCAAACGCACTGCCACCGTCGCCGCCGATCACCAGCACATGCTCCAGCGCTGGCAGGGAAGGGCGGATAGCGTCGGCCATCGCCGGGTACCCGTAGCCGCGGAACGCGTGCGGGATGACCAGCACCTTCGTTTCGGCCAGATGCAGCATGAACGCCATCTCGCGCTCGCGGAAGATCGGCATCACAGGGTTGGTGATCGCCCCCAGCCGCAACGCCGCCAGATGGAGGGCGGTGAATTGCCACCAGTTCGGCAATTGCATTGAGACGACGTCGCTGCGCCCGAGGCCAAGCCTGGCCAGGCCGGTTGCGATCCGATCGACGCGTCGCGAAAGTTCCCGATAGCTGAGCGCCGTGCGCGCGCCGGTCATGCTGTTGTGGTCAACGATCGCGAGGCGCTCCGGGGCCGCGGCGACGCAGCGGTCGAAATCATCCAGCAGGATCCTGTCGGGCCACAGACCGGCGGCCCGCATGCTGCGCAGTCGTGTTTCGGGCAGGACAGGTTCGGTCTTCATGGTCGCAGTCCCTCGGTCGCGCCGTCCGGTGATCCCGGTTCCTTCATTGCGCGGGCTCGGCGCCGAGGCATTCACGATCGCGGGTCGGGGCCAGGCCGGTCCATTCGCCTATCTGTAGTATTTGCGGAAGTCGGGCTTGCGCTTCTCCAGGAACGACGCGACGCCTTCTTTCGATTCATCGCTGTCGTAGTACAACTTCAGCGCCTGCATGCCGAGCGCGGAGATGCCGGCGATGCTGTCGGAATCGGCGTTGAAGGATCGCTTGGCGAGCGCGAGCGCCGTCGGGCTGCGTTCGACGATCTCGCGGGCCCACGTCTCCACTTCGACATCGAGCTGGTCGTCGGGTACGACCTTGTTCGCCAAACCCATCGCCACGGCTTCCTGGCCGGTGTAGCGCCGGCACAGGTACCAGATTTCGCGGGCCTTCTTCTCGCCGACGCAGCGGGCGAGGTAGGCGGTGCCAAACCCGGGATCAACCGATCCCATCTTCGGGCCGACCTGGCCGAACTGGGCGTTCTCGCTGCAGATGGTCAGATCGCACAGCGTGGCCAGCACGTTGCCGCCGCCGATCGCAAAGCCGCGGACCTTGGCGATGACCGGCTGGGGCACGCCACGGATGATGTTGTGCAGGGCCTCGACCGGCAGGCCGACTGTGCCCTTGCCGTCGTAGCTGCCTTCATGCGCCGACTGGTCGCCACCGGTGCAGAATGCCTTGGTGCCGGCGCCGGTCAGGATGATCACGCCGATCCGCTTGTTCCAACCTGCGCGGTTGAACGCATGGATCAGTTCATCGCAGGTGATGCCGCGGAACGCGTTGTACTTCTCCGGGCGGTTGATGGTGATGGTGGCGATGCCGTCACGCTCCTCGTAGAGCAGGTCGGTATACTGATGTGCTTCGCTCATGGCCTGTCCTTCATCCTGTTCAGCGGCATGCGTGAACATCCCTGGTCCGGTCGTGCAGCTTCGGCTTGACTTCAGACCGTTCCGGGAGGAAACATTCACCAGCCGACCGATCATTCATTCAGTTACGATGCCACCTTACCAATGATCCCCACCGCAGAACAAGAGATGATCCGGGATATGGCGCGGGATTTCGCGCAGCGGCATCTGGCCCCGCATTCCGCGGAGTGGGAGAAAACCTCGACGTTTCCTCGCGACGCGCTGCGTGAAATGGGCAAACTCGGCTTTCTCGGGATGACCGTCCCCGCCGAATGGGGCGGCGCGGGAACCGACTACGTCTCCTACGCCCTGGCGATGGAGGAAATTGCCGCGGGCGATGCGGCGACCGCCACCGTCATGAGCGGACACAACTCCGTCGGCTGCGGCCCGATCGTGGCTTATGGGACGGGCGATCAAAAGGAACGCTACCTGCGCCCGATGGCGCGCGGCACATGCCTGACAGCCTTCGCACTGACCGAACCATCTGGCGGATCGGATGCGGCGGCGCTGCGCACGCGGGCGGTGCGGCAAGGCGACGTCTATGTGCTGAGCGGCACCAAGCTCTACATCACGACAGGCAAGAACGCCGATGTATGCCTGGTGTTCGCCAGCACCGACCCAACCAAGGGCAAACGCGGCATTTCGTGCTTCATCGTCGAGACGAAGACACAAGGCTACCGCATCGGCCGGATCGAAAAGAAGATGGGACAGAATGCGTCGGACACCTGCGAAATACATTTTGACGACCTCGAGGTACCGGTCGCGAATCGCCTGGGCAATGAGGGACAGGGATATCGGATTGCGCTGTCAAATCTGGAAAGCGGGCGCATCGGTATCGCCGCGCAGGCGGTCGGCATCGCGCGCGCGGCGTACGAGGTCGCGTTGGCCTATGCACAGGAACGCAGGAGCTTCGGCAAGGTGATCTACGAGCACCAGGCCGTCTCCCACCGCCTGGCCGATATGGCGACCCAGATCCTTGCCGCTCGGCTGATGGTCCTGCACGCGGCGGAGCTTCGTGGCCACGGCCTGCCATGTCTGAAAGAAGCCTCGATGGCAAAGCTGTTCGCATCCGAAATGGCGGAGAAGGTCTGTTCCGATGCGATCCAGACCTTCGGCGGCGCCGGCTACATCGAGGACTCCGGCGTGGAGCGGTTGTTCCGCGCCGCCCGCGTGACCCGCATCTATGAAGGCACCAACGACATCCAGCGCCTGGTGATCAGCCGGACGCTGGCGTCCTGAACACATTCCGGGAGACAAACATGCGACTCGACGGCAGGACTGCCCTGATCACGGGCGGCGTTTCCGGCATCGGCAAAGCCACCGCATTGGAATTCGCACGCCAGGGCGCGACGGTGATCGTCGCCGACATCAACGCCGACGGCGGCGCCGCGACCGAGGCCGAAGCGAAGGCCGCCGGGCTGGCGATCGAATACATCCCTCTCGACCTCGCCCACATCGAATCGGTCGATGCCTGTGCGGCCGCTGCGCTGGATCGGCACGGGCGGGTGGACATTCTGGTGAACGCCGCCGGCTGGGACCGGATTCAGCCGTTCGTCGAGAACACGTCGGAGTTCATCGATCGCGTGCTGGCAATCAATATCCGCGGACCGATGGGCCTGACGCAGAAACTGATCCCCGCCATGGCGGCGAACTTCTATGGCAAGATCATCAACGTGGCCAGCGATGCCGGGCGCGTCGGCAGCCTGGGTGAAACGGTCTATGCCGGCGCCAAAGGCGGCATGATCGCTTTCACCAAGTCGCTGGCGCGGGAAACCGCGCGCTACAAGATCAACGTCAACTGCGTCTGTCCCGGCCCGACCGACACGCCGCTGTTCCACGCTCAGCCCGAGAAGCTGAAGATCGCGCTGGAGAAGGCGATTCCGTTCCGTCGTATCGCCAGGCCACAGGAATTGGCAGACGCCATCCTGTTCTTCGCCAGCGCGCGTTCGGACTATGTTACGGCACAGGTGCTGAGCGTCAGCGGCGGCCTGACGATGGCGGGATAGGACAGAACCCTCCAGCGGGCCGCCGGTCTCAGCCTAAGCCGGCGAAGCCGGAACCAATAAGGACCCGAGGGGAAACAACCGAATCATTTTCCGGACGCGCCTCATGCTACCTCGTCATGGTCGGCGAAGCATGCCCCGGCGAAGGCCGGGGGCCGGCCATCCACGTCTTTGCTGCCAGCACAAGGAGAAGACGTGGATGCCGACCTGCGTCGGCATGACGATGGAGAAGCGACCGTTGCGTCACGTGGAGCACTTATTTCCCTGCGAATCCTAAGTCTGGCGTAGCTTCCCCGCCACATTGTCGTTGGGAGGGTAGCATGCCCATCGACCATGTCTCCGTAGCCAGGAATAATTTCCTTGACGCGGACTCCGCTCCTCTGCTCCTGTGACGCGATGTCCGCCGCCGAGGCCACCGCCGCCCCTAAACCCAACCGCCTCAGCGGCCTCCTCGCCCTCGTGCGCCAGCTCATCGACTACGGCAGGCACCTCGCCACCACGCTCCGCGGCAACCCGCACCCGCTCAGTGCCGGCGACATCGCGGAAATCCTCGCGCGCATCACCCGCGGCCTGCTCCGCGCCGAGGCACTCGAAGCCAGGCTGATCCGCAACGCCGCCCGGTTGGACGCCGCGCCCGCGCCACCACGCGCTCCATCGCCCCGCCGATCGCCGCCCGCCCGAGCCGCCGACCCGCCCACCGACGCTACCAACCCGCGTCTGGCCCACCTGCTCACGCCCGAGCAGATCGCCGCCGAGGTCCGCCGCCGCCCGATCGGCGCCGTCATCGCCGACATCTGTCGCGATCTCGGCATCATGCCGAACCATCCGCTGTGGCGGGAACTGCAACTGGTCATCATCCGCCATGGCGGCAGCCTGGCCAGACTGGTGAAGGACATCCTCAGCAAC
>DATMND010000138.1:0-3292 GCA_035569235.1 Acetobacteraceae bacterium
TTACGGTAAGCCATGACTTACGGATTGTCAAGCGCCGCCGGTGGATATGGAACCGCGCGGCCTGGCAGGCCCGGTGCCGTTCCTCACGCCGCGGATGTACAGGCGGCCTTTAAGCCGCGTCCGCCTCTTCACGGCGCAGGCGCCGCGCCTCCGCCTCGCGCCGCTCGTCTTCAATCTGAATGAGGACGGCGGCCACATCCGGTACGGAGAAGTTGCGGGCGAACCGTCCCGTCAGCACGGAATCCGGCGTGAGCTCGCCGGCTTCATACAGTTTCCAAATCTCGCGTGCGTATTGCGTCTCGAGCAACTCCGGCGCCGTGCACCCGAATGCCGCGCGCATGTTGTTGACGTCACGCTCCAGCATCGCAAACGCATTGTTGTTGCCGGCCGCGTTGACGGCCTGCGGCAGATCGATGATGACCGGCCCGGTGCTGTCCAGCAGGACGTTGAAATCGGAAAGGTCGCCGTGGATCAAGCCGGCGCAGAGCATTCGCACGATTTGAACGATCATGAAGGCATGCCACTCCCGCGCCTGTTCCGCAGTGATCTCCACGTCGTTCAGCCGCGGCGCGGGATCGCCGTGCGCGTCGCGCACCAGTTCCATCAAGAGCACGCCTTCGTGCACCAGGTAGGGAGCGGGGACGCGAACACCGGCGCCGGCCAGACGAAACAACGCGTCCACCTCGGCGTTCTTCCATTCCGCCTCCTGGACCCGGCGGCCGTGGCGTCCGCGTCTTCCCATGGCGCGCGCATCGCGGCTGCTGCGAGTCTTACGCCCCTCCTGGTACTGCGCGAGCTTGTGAAACCCGCGCTGCTGGGCCTCCTTGTAAACCTTGGCGCACCTCACCTGGCCGCCGCAGGCCACGATGTACACCGACGCTTCCTTGCCGCTCTTTAGGCGGCGAACTACGGCGTCGACCATGCCGTCATCGATCAGCGGCTGCAAACCCTTGGGGATCTTCATGGCGGCAGTGTAGAGGTAATTCGGCGCGCCGGCTGGGAGAACGCCCCCAACTGCTACACTTCCGCGTTGAGCCGCGGCCGCCCGCCGGTTGTCCCGCGGTCCCCGGCTTCGAATCCCGGCTTCGAATAGAAGGATCGCCCGAACCATGCCCATCAGGCTTTTCGCCGGCCTGCGCCCGCTTCGCCGCGGCAGCGTGCTGCGCGATGTAATCGCGGGCGCGAGCACCGCGTCGATCAGCATTCCGCAGGTACTCGGCTACGCGCGTATCGCCGGCGCGCCGGTGGTCACCGGGCTCTACACGTTGATCCTTCCGCTGGTGGCGTTTGCCGTCTTCGGTTCCTCCCGGCATCTGATCGTTGCCGCCGACTCGGCCACCGCCGCGATCTTCTCCAGCTCCCTGTCGCAAATGGCGGCGCCGGCGGGAGAGCGCTACATGGCATTGGTCGGGATGGTGACGCTGCTGACCGCCGTACTGCTGCTGGTGGCGCGGCTCTTCAAGCTGGGGTTCCTTGCGGACTTCCTGTCGCGCACGGTTCTGGTCGGGTTCCTCGCCGGCGTCGGACTGCAGGTGGCCACCGCCATGCTCGGCGACATGTCCGGCGTCGCAGTGAATTCACGCTACACGCTCGTGCGCGCGTGGGAAGTCCTGCATGGCCTGCGCCAACCCAATATATCCACGCTGGCGCTGTCCGCGCTCGTGGCGGGCGGCATTCTGCTTGGAAACCGTTTTGCGGCGAAGGTGCCTCTCGCGTTGATTGCCGTGGTCGCGTCGATCGGCGCCAGTGCAAAGTTCGATTTCGTCCACCAAGGCATCGCGGTCGTCGGCGCCGTTCCGGGCGGCCTCCCGATGTTCCGCCTGTCGCACGTGACCGCGGGCGATATTCTCGCACTGCTTCCCGTCGCGGCCTCGTGCGTTGTGGTGATCATCGCCCAGAGCGCCGCGACCTCACGGGCGTTCGGCCTGCGATACCAGGAAAACGTGGATTCGGACGCTGACATTCTCGGCCTTGCCGCCGCCAACGCCGTTGCGTCGCTGAGCGGCACCTTCATCGTCAACGGCAGCCCCACGCAAACGGCGATGGCGGATCACATGGGCGCCCGAAGTCAGATCGCGCAACTGGCCCTGGCGGCCGTCGTGCTGGTGGTGCTGCTCGCCCTGACCGGCCCGCTCGAGTATCTGCCGCGCTGCACGTTGGCCGCCATCGTCTTTTCCATCGCGGTGGGCATGATCGACGTCGCGCGATTGCGGGCCATCCGGCGCGAGAGCCCCGGCGAGTTCTATCTGGCGCTGGCGACGGCCGCCACGGTCATCACGCTCGGCGTCGAACAGGGCATTTTGCTGGCGATAGTCCTGTCCTTGTTCAGGCACGTTCGTCACAGCTATCGCCCGCATACGATGATGCTCGCGCCCGACGCCGTGGGGATGTGGCTGCCCGTTCCGGCCACGCCGGGGAAGATCACCGCGTCCGGGCTCATCGTCTACCGTTTCGGCGCCGATCTTTTTTACGCCAATGCGAACCGTTTTACCGATGAAGTGCGCGCCCTGGTGGGGCACGCACCCGCACCGGTTCGCTGGTTCATCGTCGATTGCAGTGCGATCACCGATATCGACTACTCCGCCGCCCAGGTCATGCGCGACCTGCTCGATGAATTCGCGCGGCGGGACATCACGGTGCTGTTCGCGCGCGTCAATCCTTACATGCGTGCCGACATGGACAGGCACTGCCTCACGCCGGTGGTCGGCGAAAAACGGATATTCGGCACCCTGCACGAAGCTCTCGCGGCGGCGGGCATCGGCAGTTCCGGGGCGGCGGGCAGCGGCAGTGCGGTCACCGGGAAGGTCGAGCCTGTCTGAACAGGCGCGCGCGGCGTGAAAGGCATCCGAGTCGGATGCTGCGAGGACCTGGATGCTGCGCTGCATGAGATTTTTCCGGCCAAGGTTCCGATGCTGCTCCAGGTCGATATTCAGTCCACCCCGGCATAAGCTTTCCCTGCCATGAGATCTAACCCGTCCGTGCTGGCCTTGGCGGTGGTCTTGTTGCCGTTGGCCGGCATCGCGCCAAGTCACCTCACCCTCGGTGGTACACGGGCGACCGCCAAGGCGACACGGGCAGACGCCACGGCGCTCTACATCGAGGACGTGACCGTTATCGATACGGAGACCGGAGAGGAGGCGCAACACCGCACCGTCAAAATCTTGGGAGGACGAATTTCCGCGGTCCTCGCCGGTCGCACGTCCAAGGCGTCTTCCGGCGCCAGAACCGTGAAGGCTTCCGGCAAGTTCTTGATCCCTGGCCTTTGGGACATGCACGTTCTGGGCAATAACCA
>DATMND010000139.1:0-12491 GCA_035569235.1 Acetobacteraceae bacterium
ATCAGCAGACTGACGATGATGCCGACAACGGTGGTGATCGGGATCAGCGCATTCGCCAGCGCATGCTTCACCACCACAAGCCGTCGCGGCAGGCCCTTGGCACGCGCGGTCCGGATATAATCCTGCCGCAGCACCTCCAGCATGGTGGATCGCGTGATGCGCGCGAGCAGTCCCGCCAGCAGCAGCGCCAGCGAGACCGCCGGCATGGTGGACGTCGCCAGCCAGCCGAACGGATCGTCGGTGAAGGCGATGTAGCCGCCGGTTGGCAGCCAGCGCAGATCGACGGCGAAAAAAATAATCATCAGCAGGCCGAGATAGAAATTTGGCAGCGAAATACCGATCATGGCGAAGATCATCGCCACCTGGTCCACCCAGGAATTCTGCCGCAGCGCCGCGATGATGCCGCTGCCGAGGCCGATCAGCAGCGTGATCACCAGCGCATAGGCCGACAGCGCCAGTGTCACCGGCAGGCGCAGCATGGTCGCCTGCACCACCGGCTGGCCCAGCAGCAGCGAGCGCCCGAGATTGCCGTGCAGCAGCCCGGCATACCAACGCCAAAGTTGTGTCAGCAGCGGCTGATCAAGGCCCAGGTCGTGGCGGATGTTGGCTATCTGCTCCTGGGTCGCCGACAGGCCTGCAATTGCGGCGGCCGGATCGCCCGGGATCAGATGGATCATGGCGAAGGTGATCAGGCTGACGATCAGCAGGATCGGGACTGCGCTGCCCAGCCGCCGGATGATGATCCCGCCCATGCGTCCCGCTCAGTGGTCGAACCAGACATTTGACATGCGCGGAATGCGATACGGCACATAGCCTTTAACGTTGGAGCGCACCGCCTGCACCTTGGTCAGCGAACCCAGGGGCAGCGTATAGACCTGTTCCAGCGCGTATTTCTGCATCTTGGCGAAGGCTTCCTTGCGTCCCTGCAAGGTCGGCAGGCTGTTCATGTCGTTCCATAGCGCCAGGATTTCCGGGTCGTCGATCTCGCCCTTTGGATGGTACACGGCGCCGGGCTCAACAAAGAACTGCATGGTGGCGAGCGCGCCGAGCGCCGGCTGTGTGCCCCAGCCGGTGTAAAACAGGTTCCAGCCGGTGTCCGATTTCAGTGCCATCTGCGCCGAAGTCGGCCAATCCACCACCTTCAACTGTGCATTGATCCCGACGGCCTGCATTTGCTGCTGCATCACCAGCGCCGAGTTGTACATCGCCGGATAATCCTTGTCGGTGAGCAGGATGACCGGTTCACCTTGATAGCCCGATTTCGCCAGGTATTTCTTCGCGAGGGCGGGGTCCTTGATGTTGTAGGTTTCCTTGCCGGCGTCGGAATAGAATGCCTGATTGGGATACTGGAATCCGACATTAAGCCGGTAGTTGTCATCGGAAGCCGCATCCATGATCTCGTCCATGTCCAGCACCGCCTGCACCGCCTTGCGGAACATCAGGTTGTCGGTGGGCGGCACGGATGTATTCGGCTGGGAGATTTGAATCCACCAGTTCTGCAGGGGCAAGATAGTGATGTGCTGGTCCGTTTTCAGATCCGGCAGCGACTTGGTGGGCAGGTCCTCGACGCCTTGCAGCTCGCCTGTCTTCAAGCCGGCGACGCGGGCCTGTGGCTCCGTCACGATGCGAAAGGTCACGGTGTTGAAGCAGGCCTGCTTGTAGCCGCCGAAGCCGGTCTTCTGCTCGAAGTTGGTGTTCGGCTTATAACCGTCGTAGCGCTTCAGCTTCACGTAGCCGCCGGGAATGGATTCCACCAACTGCCACGGTCCGGTGCCGATTGACTTGAGCTGCATCGGAGGGTCGTCTTTTTCCTCCGCAGGGACGATGACGATGGGCGCACTGAACGAGCTGAGAATTTCCAGGAATGTCGGCTGCACCTTCTTCAACGTAATGACGAACGTGTCCTTGTCCGGCGCGTCCCAGCGATCGACATTGCCGAGCGTGCTGCGGTAAAGACCGATCCTGGCATAGCGGTCAAACGAGGCAACAACATCGGCCGAAGTCATCTCCTTGCCGTTGTGGAAGCGGACCCCCTGACGCAGCTTGAACGTATATGTCAGATGGTCCGACGATTCCGCCAGGGAATCGGCCAGTTCCAGGATCGGGCTGAAATTCTCGTCGCGCGTCATCAGCGATTCAAACATGTTCATCGCGATGTTGCGCGTCGAGATCGTGCCGGATGTCATCTGGTCGAGGCTGTTGATATTGGCCTCTTGGCCGAAGGTGAAATCGCCGCCGACATGCGGGCACTTGAACGGCTCCGCCCGCGTTGGCGCGATGCCGAATGCAAGGCCGGCCAACAGACCGAGTGATATCGGAAGCGCGCGTCGCATGAAGCCCCCTCTGGCGTGGTTGACCGCCCCGGTTCGCAGACTGATCGCTGCTTTCGTCTGAAACCTGACGAGGCGGCCTTGGGCCGTCAAGCCATCCGAGCAGACGTTGCGGCATTGTCTTGACAGCGTGCGGAAGCGACCGCCAGCCTCTGCCCGCATGAGCCATACCGAACTGCCGATCACCGGCTATCTTGACCGCTTCTCGCACCGCCCGGGCGAGAGCTTCACCGTATTTGTCAGCGTTCGCGACGGCGGGACGTATCGTGCCAGGCTGGTGCGCGTCCTGAGCGGCGATCCGAATCCGGATGGGCCCGGCGTCCGCTTCGAGGATTTGTCGCGCCGCTTCGATCAGTCGCTGTCGGGGCGTCGGCAGCCGATCCGCCTTGGTTCCTACGGCGTCGTCAACACGGGTCCTGCGCGCGATGGGACAGCGGCCTGTACCTGGACCGTGCTGGCTCGACCGGGACTGACGGATGCGGGTCAGGCCATGCTGGCGGAGGAAGACAAGGACGCCAGTATCGCACTCATGATCGGAGCAAACGGTGCGGCGGGGCGGATCGATTACGCCGGTTCGGTCATCGAGGTTGCGGCCGGAGCGCCAATGCAGCCGGCACGTTGGTACCGAGTCTGGCTTGCAGCGGACCCAGCCACCGGACGCATCGTCGTCGGGCAGCAGCCACTGGATGGCACGGCGCCGATGATATCGGAAGCAAGTGCGGCAGGGTTCGCTCTACCCTCTGTGGGAACCGTGCTATTCGCGGCACAGACTGCGGCGGCCCCGCAGCATCACTTCACAGGCAAGCTCGAGGACCCGGCAATCCTGCGCGGGCTTGTGACGTCGTGGAAAGATGCAGGCGTTGCGCTGGAGGGATTGGCGGCGGAACTGCTCGCAGGCTGGGATTTCTCGCGGGGGATCGACAGCCAGTCGATATTCGACATCGGTCCGCAGGAGTGCCACGGCGAACTGGTGAACCTGCCGACACGCGCGGTTGTCGGCACGCGATGGAGCGGGCTCGAGCAGTGCTGGCGCCATGCCCCGCATGACTACGGCGCGATCCACTTCCACGACGACGACCTCGGCGATTGCGGATGGCAGACGGATTTCGCGTGGACGGTGCCGGATGATCTCCGCAGTGGCGCCTATGCTTTCCATTTGACCTGCGATTCCGGCGAGGACTGGCTGCCGTTCTATGTGCTGCCGCGGCGCACCGGTCCGTTCGCGCCGATCGCGTTCCTGGTTTCCACCTTCACCTACCAGGCCTATGCCAATCACGAGCGCTCAGCTATCGATCAGGGATACTACGAGCGCGTCGCCGCGTGGGGCGCGTATCCGTACAATCCCATTCAGTATCCGACTTACGGGCGCTCGACCTACAACAAGCATCGGGATGGCAGCGGCATTGCGTTCTCATCGCGCCGTCGGCCGATCCTGACCATGCGGCCGGGGTTTCTCACCTTCAATGATCCGCGTGGCTCCGGCATGCGCCACTACCCCGCGGACCTGCATCTGCTGGCGTGGCTGGAAGCCAAAGGGATCGCATTTGATATCGTCACAGACGAAGACCTCGACGATGAGGGCGTCGGCCTGATCGCGCCGTATCGCGCGGTGCTGACCGGTTCGCATCCCGAGTACCACACGCTCGGCACAATCGATGCTCTGTCGGCGTACACGCAGCAGGGCGGCAGGCTGGTCTATCTGGGTGGCAACGGCTTTTACTGGCGTGTCGCGCGCAACAAGACCGTGCCACATGCAATCGAACTTCGTCGGGCAGAAGGCGGCATCCGCACCTGGGCGGCAGAGCCGGGCGAGTATTACCACGCAACGGACGGCCAGTATGGCGGTCTGTGGCGGCGCAACCGGCGGACGCCGCAGATGCTGGTTGGTGTCGGTTTTTCCTGCCAGGCGGCATTCGAGGGTACGCACTACCGGCGCCTGCCGGCATCGCGCGATCCGCGGTTCGCCTGGATGTTCGCCGGCATCGAGGGCGACGTGATCGGCGATTACGGCCTGTCGGGCGGTGGCGCCGCCGGCTTCGAACTGGATCGCGCAGATCCGATGCTGGGCACGCCGGACGGGACGGTGATTCTTGCCCGATCGGAGAATCCGCTGCCGTCGTTTCTCACCGTGCCGGAGGAACTGCTGTCCAACGTAATCACGATCAACGGCGAGAAGGTCGAGGACCTCGCGCGCGGCGAGATCGTGTATTTCGACACGCCATCCGGCGGCGCGGTATTCTCGGTCGGTTCGATCACGTTCTGCGGCAGCCTGTGGCGAAATGGCTTCGAGGGCCCCGTGTCGCGTCTGTTGGAAAATGTCGTGCGCCGTTTCGGGATTCGGCGTCTCGGTGCCAGCGTCGAGGGCATTGCGAGACCTTCAACCATTGCTTAACGCTAAGCATATACTCACCCTGAATCGCGAAAGCCACAACCGGAAAAGTTTTTTGTCCCGTGAGTTATCCACAGCTAGTTGACTTACACTGCCGAAAGCATCCGATTCGTTAGGGCTTGATGGTTACGGCAAGTCGGCCTATCCTTCGGGTGTTCTGTATATGTTCTGGATAGGAGGACGACATGCTCCTTATGAAGTGCGACATCCTTGCAACTGGCCCCGGCCCCTCCGAAAGGGTGGTCGGCATCAAGACTGCGGACGGCAATGAGGAGATCGTTCTTCATACCTCAGCGCTCGTTAACCAGGACAAATTCGAGGTGGGAGTACTGGGCTATGAAAAGGACCGCGCACTGGTTGAACTTCCCAGGGAGTCGGCCTCGGGGCGCTGGCGCGTGTGGGTGCCCACAGCCTCCTTGCTGACCGCGTGAATATGGAGGCGTAGGCATGATCCTCACGGATCGTGAAATACAGATCGCGCTTCAACAGAAGCAACTGAAAATCGACCCACCCCCGACGCCTGATTCCTACGCTTCCACCAGCGTTGATCTGACTCTCGGTAGAACTTTTGCTTTATGGGAAGCGCGAGAAGGGGGGCCGATTAGGCCGGGCGCCCCAGGCTTCAAGTACACAAATTTCATCCGAAACCAAAAGATCGAGGAAAAAGATGTGCATTTCCTCAGCCCGCGTCAGTTTGTTCTGGCTTGGACACGAGAAGTTGTGGCGATACCAGTGCACTCGCGGCTTGCAGCTAGGGTGGAGGGGAAAAGCTCCCTAGCTCGTCTTGGAATCGGCGTCCACTTGACTGCCCCTACTATTCACTGCGGATTTAGCGGCCCGATCCAATTGGAGATTTTGAATTCTGGCCCACACGAGATCATTTTGGATGCTGGCATGCGCATCTGCCAATTGATCTTTGAACTCACAACCGGAACACCGGAAAAGGGATATCAAGGCCTGTTTTTGAACCAAGCGCCGCCGCCATCTTCTTAGAGCAAAATTCAAACTGACACACTACCCGCAAACCCCTCCCCCAAACCACTCCTCCGCCAGGGTAGGGGGAGTGACTTTAGTCCAGCGCCACGCTTATCCTGATGCCTATGGGGGCAAGCCCGGCCATGACGACACGCGAGTCCTGCTCTAAAACAGCGACATCTGGGCTTCCGCAAATCGCGGCTGGCCATCAGCCGGCACGGCGAACCGGCCGCAATCCAAACCCTCGCGCGCCTGGTCCAATCCCCATTGCCGCGTGACACGAGCGAAACGCCGCAGCAGCAGATCAGCATACACGCCCTGGCCGGAAAAGCGATGATGGAAGCGCGCATCGCTCAGCGCACCGGATCGTGTCTCGCGGATCAGATTGAGCACATGCTTTGCGCGGTCGGGGAAATGCGTGGCAAGCCAGTCCTCGAACATCTGGCGCAGCTCGTGCGGCAGACGCAGCAGCACGTATCCGGCATGGCGCGCGCCGGCGCGAGCGGCAGCCTCGACTATCTTCTCCATCTCGGCATCGTTCAGTCCCGGGATCATCGGCGCCACCATCACTCCCGCTGGCACACCGGCCCGCGTCAGTTCGGCGATTGCATGCAGCCGCCGCTCCGGCGTGGCCGCGCGTGGCTCCATGCGGCGGGCCAACGCGGCATCCAGAGTAGTCACGGAGACATACACTCGCGCCAGCTTGCGCTGCGCCATCGAGGTCAGAATGTCGAGATCGCGTAGCACCCCGGCCGACTTGGTCACGATGCCGACCGGATGGTTGAAACGGTCGAGCACCTGAAGGACCGCACGCGTCAGCTTCAACGTGCGCTCGACCGGTTGATACGGATCGGTGTTCGAGCCAAGCGCCAGTGTGCGCGCCGTGTAACCCGGCTTACGGAATTCCTTCTCCAGAAGTTCAGCCACCTCCGGCTTGAAGATCAGCTTCGTCTCGAAGTCGAGGCCGGGCGAATATCCGAGATAGGCGTGGGTCGGCCGCGCATAGCAATAGATGCAGCCGTGCTCGCAGCCGCGATACGGATTCACCGCCCGGTCGAAACCGATGTCGGGCGAGGTGTTCCAGCTGATCGCCGAGCGGCTCGCATCGCGCGTCAGCGTCGTGGCGAGTTTTGGCAACTCGGAGAAATCGCCGTCGAGCGTGTCCCAGCCGTCGTCGAACGGACTGGCAGACTGCATGTCGTAGCGCACCGGAGGATTGGTGGTAGCGCCTCGTCCGCGCCGGGCAAGCGACGGCATCGGCGCGGCTGAAGGCGGTTCCGGCAGTGTGTCGGCGTCAGGCGTCCGCTTGCCAGCGAGGCCACGATCGACCATGGTTCTGTTCCCCGTCCGTTCGCTCAAAGACTGCCAAAGCGGACGAGGCCGGTCAAGAACATTATAGGAACATGCTGTCGATCGTGATCCCCGCGCTGAACGCGTCAGGCTCGCTGCGAGGAACCCTGGCTTCGGCGACGGCGGCGGACGAGGCGGTGGTGGTGGACGGCGGCAGCGTGGATGGAACCGCGGACCTGGCGGCATCGCTAGGAGCGCGGGTGTTTCACGCGCAACGAGGCCGCGGCAGCCAACTCGCCGCGGGCATCGAGGCTGCGCAGGGAGAGTGGCTGTTACTGTTGCACGCCGACACACGGCTCGCTGTGGGGTGGCAGACCGCCATCGGCGCGCACATGGTGGCCTCGCCTGGTCGCGCCGGCTACTGCCGTTTCAGGCTCGACAGCGACGATAGGCGGGCTCGGCACATCGAGCGGCTGGTCGCGTGGCGCTGCCGGGTGTTCGCGTTGCCGTACGGAGACCAGGGCCTGCTGATCCATCGCGACCTGCTGCGCGAGGTCGGTGGCGTAAGGCCACTGCCGCTGATGGAGGACGTGGATCTGATCCTCCGCCTCGGACGCCGACGGCTCGCCCCCCTGGACGTTGCCGCGATCACCTCGGCGGACAAATGGCAACGCCAAGGATGGTACCGGCGCTCGCTGCGAAACCTGCTGTGCCTGACGTTGTATTTCATTGGCGTGCCAACCCGGCTGATCGCACGGCTTTACGCATGAAGGACATCGTGGTCGTGTTCGCCCGCGCGCCCCGGCTGGGAGCGGTGAAGCGGCGGCTGGCACGCGAGATCGGCGCGCGGGCTGCGTTGCGTTTCCATCTGGCGACCCTGACCAGGCTTACACGCGCTCTGACTGCGGACCGGCGCTACCGGACCGTGCTGGCCATCACGCCGGATCGCTCAAGGCTGCGTCTGCCGGTGCGGGTAGCGCGAATGCCGCAAGGCAGCGGTCACCTCGGCATCAGGATGCACCGCGCGTTCCGGCGGTTTCCGCGCGGCCGCGTCGCGCTCATCGGGTGCGACATTCCCGATGCGGGACCAGCCGACGTGCTGGCGGCATTTCGCGCCTTGGGCAGCGCACAGGCCGCGTTCGGTCCGGCGGTGGACGGCGGCTACTGGCTGGTCGCGCTGTCGCCACGACGGCCGGCGCGGCCGTTCGCCGCGGTACGCTGGTCGAGCGAACATGCGCTGGCCGACACGTTGATGAATTTTGTCGGGCGCCGGGTCGCCATGTTGCGGACGCTGCACGACGTGGACACGGCGGACGATCTGCGTAGGCTGAGCACCGAGGAGAACGATCAATGACAACAATCCGCATTGGCATGCTGCTGTTCCCGCGCCTGACGCAGCTCGATCTTACCGGCCCGTTCGAGGTGTTCGCCAAGTGGCCGGACGCGTCGGTGCATCTGCTGTGGAAGACGTGCGAGCCAGTGACGGCGGAGACCGGCATGCGCATCCTGCCCGATACGACGCTTGCCGAATGTCCACAGCTCGACGTGCTCTGCGTGCCTGGCGGTCCGGGCGTGTCGGCCGTGATGGAGGATGTGGAGGTGCTGGCGTTCCTGCGCAAGCAGGCGAGCGGTGCACGGTTCGTCACCTCGGTTTGCACCGGCGCTCTCGTGCTGGGTGCGGCCGGACTGCTGCGCGGCAAGCGGGCGACGACGCATTGGGCATCGCACGATCTGCTGAGCGCATTCGGCGCGATTCCGACCAAGGAGCGGGTTGTGCGCGACGGCAACGTGATCACCGGCGGTGGCGTGACGGCAGGCATCGATTTCGCGCTGACCGTGGTGGCGGAGATCGCCGGTCCGGAGGTGGCGCAAGGCATTCAATTGCAGATCGAGTACGCGCCTTCTCCGCCATTCGATGCCGGCAGTCCGGAGACAGCACCGTCGGATGTGCTGTCGAGCGCGCTGCGGCGTTATGCCAACACGCGTGCTGCGCGCGAGGAACTGGTGGCGCGGATCGGCCGCACTCTTGCCCAATAATATACCCCTTCCGTAACCGTAACGAATAAAGCACGGCGAGTTGAGAAGGGCAGCGCGGCAACCATGTCCGACTGAGGCCGTTCCCCACCGGCATCAGGAGACTCGTGCATGCGCGCATTTATCGTTGCCGTCGCTCTCGTAGGTGGGCTGGCTGTCGCTGCCCACGCGGAGGACAAAAAGCCGGCCGGTACCGCCAAAGGGGCCGCGGTCGGTGCATTGGCAGGCCATGAGGTTGGAAGTGGGCATGCCGTCGCGGGTGCTGCAACCGGCGCAGCCATCGGGCATCATCAGCAGGCGAAGGCAGAGAAAGACAACAAGGATTCCGAGAAGTAATTCCACGGCCGATAAAAGTGATCGGTGGTCGCCACAAAAGCCGTCATGCCACAAAGCCGTCATGCCGACGGAGGTCGGCATCCACGTTTTTCCTTGCTGTGATCAGCAAAGACGTGGATGGTCGGCCTTCGCCGACCATGACGACGTTGCTGTGGACGATATTACGGCGGCAGAGTACACGACTCTGCCATGCGCTCCTCATTACTACGGCCGAGCGTGGCCGGCCAAAACTCCAATCTACTCCGCCGCCGGCTTCAGATGTTCCTGCAATCGCGGCATCAGTTCCACCAGGTTGCAGGGGCGATGGCGATTGTCCAGCTGTGACAGCAGGATGTCGTCCCACGCATCCTTCACCGCCCCCGTGCTACCAGGCAACGCAAACAGGTAGGTGCCGCCCGCAACCCCGCCGAGCGCGCGCGACTGCATCGTCGACGTGCCGATCTTCTGATAGCTCAGCATGCGGAACAACTCGCCGAAGCCTTCGATGCGCTTCTCCAGCACGCGATCGAATGCTTCCGGCGTCACGTCGCGCCCGGTGACACCGGTTCCACCACTTGTGATCACCACATCGATCTGCGGATCGCCGATCCAGGCGCGCAGTTGTCGCTCGATCGCGCCGGCATCGTCTTTCTCGATCGAGCGCGCTGCAACGTGATGTCCCGCCGTGGCGATCCGATCGGCCAGCGCATCGCCCGACGTGTCGTTGGCCAGGGAGCGCGTATCGGACACCGTGAGCACGGCAATATTGACCGGAACGAACGGACGGCTTTCGTCGATGCGTGCCATGATGCTGCCTCCTGACGCGCCGGCCGTCAGTGCACGCGCGGCGCGGCGTCCGACAGTTTGCCCTGTGCAGCGAGCGGCGTGAAGCGTGGGAATTCCCCTGCCGCAATCTCATCGAGGCTTGGCGCGGGAAGCCGCAGCCGTGCCGCATAGAGCCACGTGTAGGTCAGCACATGCTGCACGAAAGCGCGCGTCTCGTCGTTCGGGATGGCCTCGATGAACAGCAGCGGGTCATCCTCGTCATGCACGGCGCCGCTCCAGCGCTGGAAACCGCCAGGGCCCGCGTTGTAGCTCGCGAGCAGACGGATCAGATCGCCATCGATCCCGTCCTGGCGTCCAAGGTACGCAACGTAACGCTGGCCCACATCGAGATTGAGCGAAGGGTTGTGCAACGCCGTGCCGCCAAGCGCCTCGCTTCCCATCACATAGCGCGCGGTGACCGGCATGACCTGCATAAGCCCGAGCGCTCCGGCAGGCGATACAGCGGCCGCATTGAAATTCGATTCGAGTCGGGTCAGCGCATAGACCAGAGCCGGATCGATGCGGAACCCGCCGGCCGGACGAAGCCGAGGCACCGCAAAGCGCAATTCAGCGCGCGGCTGGCCCTCCTGCGCATCGGTCATCGCCGCAAGCTGCGCGGCGAGCTCGGTCAGTCCGACGTTGGCCGCGATCAGCAACACCGAGCGGCGCAGCGGCGGATCGTCCTTCATTTCCGGCCAGAGCAACCGCAATTCGGCCTCCGCCCGCTCCGGCTGACCGACCTGAAGCAACGCAAACGCTCGCCAGCCGCGCGGCGTCGCGGCGATCGCCTCCACATCGGCTTCAGTGGCGAGGTCATCGCCAGGCAACCCGGCATCAAGGCCCAAAGTACGGCGGGCGATCAGCCCATAGAAGGCCCGCTGCTCGTCCGCGGCGCGCCGCAACCAGGCAACGTAGCCCGCCTCATCTCGCTGCCGGAGATGCGCGCGTGCTGCCCAGAATGCTGCCGCAGCCTGGACGCGGGGTGGCCCGCCCGCCTCGGCCGCAGCCTCGAAGCAGCTTTGCGCTAGATCGATGCGGCCGAGACGCCATGCGGCAAGCCCGGCGACGAGGCCAACCTCGCCGACCGGCTGGCCCGGCCGCACCTTGCGCAGCACCGCCATAGCAGTCCTGAGCGCGTCCGAATCACGGTTGCCGGTGAACAGTGTCCGTGCCGCCGCCGCCCCCCGTGATTTCCCATCGGCTGCGTCCTCCGCTGAAACAACCTCTGATGGCAACGGCGCAATCGCGCTGGCATTCGGCAGAGGTTCGAGACGAGGCGGGGCGGGTGCCGTCGCTCCCCTCGGGAGGCGGCGGATCAGCAGGGCGTGGATGGCTGGCGCTTCGGGCAGGTCGGCATAGCGCTCCAGCCAACTCGCCAGTTCGTCCGACGTTGCGCGGTGGAAGCGCCCGAGGTAACGGTCCGCCAGGATGGAACCAGCCAGCAGCGGATCCTCGATCTCCGCGGCGGCGCGTGTCGCGGCCGGGATGTCCCCGTGCTCCTGCCAGACAAAGATCCGACGGATGCGCACGGCGTCGCTCGGGTCCAGCGGATTGGGCAATGCAACGCCCGGGTTTTTGCCGGGAAGCGCCACGCGCGGGATCGCCATGGCGGTTTCGTCGGTGTTCGCCGGCGCGCCGCCGGAGTCAGCCGAGTCCGCGTGTGCGGCCGCCCCCGCGAGTATCGCAGCCCCGGCGATCAACGCCCGGGCAACAGGGAGCCGTGTAAGCGTTCGACCGATCCCTCGCATTGCTCCGGGCCTATACGCCCATGCCATGAGACGCAAGCGGTGTAATTGATACCAATCCACAGAAAAAGGATGTGTCTCACTGGAATCAACGGCTTGCAGGGACTTCTTAGCTCAATTATCTGCGAAATCGGCATCGAGCGTCCGCCGCAGTAGCCGCATATCCGCCCAGGCAGACCGGCGGTCGCGGAAATTTCGCATCAGCTCTCCGGGGGCGAATGTCGGCAGTGCCGGCAACGTCTGCGACAGGCCGGGAATTGCAACGTCGAACCATGCGCCGCGCGGCCGGCGACGGGACGACTGACCGAGCAGCGCCTTCGCCGCAAGCGGGCCGAGCAGGACCAGCCGGCGAGGCGCGACGAGGGTAATGAGACGGAAGAGGAACGGGAGGCAGATCGCAAGTTCCGCCGGGCTCGGCGGCCGATCTCCCGGCGGGCGCCAGGGGATCAACGGACTCAACAGCAAGGCGGCGCGCGCCAGGCCGATGCTGCCGAGCATCCGGTCAAGATAGGCGCCTGCCGCGCCGGAGAACGGCATCCCCGACCGGTCATCGTCCGCGGTTGGCGCGTCACCGATGAACAGCAGGCC
>DATMND010000140.1:0-4851 GCA_035569235.1 Acetobacteraceae bacterium
CAATCGCATCGTAAGGTTCCGCTGCCGCCTTCAGCAGGCCCTCACGCCCGGTCGAGGCAGCATCGGCAGCGAAGCCGTGGTCATCCAACGCGGCGGTGATCTCGCTTGCTGTCAGCGTGTCGTCCTCCACGACGAGAATTCGAGCCATCGCTCATCCCACCTTTGTACTTATGGGCCGTATCGGCATTGCGCACATTGCAAGCTCGGGTGCAAAAACCGCTTCGCCGGAAGGTGAAATGCCGTTAATCCAGGTGGAGGGTCCATGCGCCTGCTCATCGTGGAAGACGACGACCGCAGTGGACGCTATCTGGTTCGTGGCTTGTCGGAAAGCGGCCACATCGTCGATCGGGCGAACGAAGGCGACACCGGCCTCGCCATGGCGCTGGAAGGCATCTACCACGTCCTCATCGTCGATCGCCGCCTGCCCGGCCTGGACGGGATCTCCCTGGTGCAAGGTCTGCGCGCGAAAGGCATCGAAACGCCGGTTCTGATGCTGAGCGCCGTGGCGACGGCGGCTGATCGCGTCGCGGGACTGCGCGCCGGGTGCGACGACTATTTGGCCAAGCCGTATGCATTCGCCGAGGTGCTGGCGCGGGTTGAGGGTCTTGCGCGTCGCACCGACAAGGCACGGGGGCAGACCACGCTGCGGGTTGCCGACCTGACGCTCGACACCCAGGCGCGCCACGCAGTGCGTGCCGGCCAGGTCATCGACCTGCAACATCGCGAATATCTGCTGCTCGAGCATCTCATGCGGCATGCCGGCCAGGTGGTCACACGATCGATGCTGCTCGAGACGGCCTGGGACTACGACTTCGAGCCGCGCGGCAACATCATCGACATGCACGTGCATCGGCTTCGCCGCAAGATCGATCACGGATTCGAGCGCCAGCTCATTCACACCGTATCCGGTGCGGGGTACATGCTGGACGATCGCGGGCCGCCGTAAAATCGATTTCATGATCTGGCGAAGCGGCTCCAATCGCGCCTGAGGCACCTTCCGCCCGCGCTGGCACTCAAGCCAGCGCTAGTGAAGGAGCAAGTCACAATGAGGACCAGGTTCACTTCGAGCGCGCTGCTCGCCGCGGCTGCCACGGTTGGCATTGGCATCGCCCCCGCGCTGGCCGCCGGCCCGAGCAATGACAGCGGCTACGCGTTCCCCGACTTCTGGGGTAACCCCCCGGCGCAGCAGAAGGTGACAACCACCCCCGTCCCGAACCAGGCCGGCGGCGCACTCATCGGAATCTATCATACGCAGACCAGCCACGGCACCTGGCTCTTCCCGCCGAATCCCAATTCGGGTTCGAACGGCTGACTTTGGATGCCAGCTAGCCGAAAGGGCCGGCGACGGCGCCGGCCCTTTCGCGGCGTGTGACTGATGTTCGTGGAAGGGAGAGCCCATGAGAAAGCGCACCATCCTTGGTGGAGTGTGTCTGGCGGTCTGCGCAGGCGCGTTGCTTGCTTCCCGGTTCTATCCCTCAGAGGCGGCGCCTGAGCAAGCCGTTGCATCACCGTCTGTTCCAGTCAACACAGCAAAAGTCGAGGTCGGCAATATGCCGATCATGCTCACCGGTATCGGATCGGTGGAACCCTATAATGTGGTGGACGTGCACACGCAGGTGACCGGCACGATCCAGCAAATCGGCTTCGTCGAAGGCCAAAGTGTCCATCAGGGCGGCCTGATCGCGCAGCTGGACCCGCGCCCCTTCCAGGCAACTTTGCAGGAGGCCCAGGCGAACCTCGCGCGCGATGAAGCGCATTTGGCGAACGCCCAGGTCAATCTCAATCGTTTTACGCCGCTGCTGAAGCAGGGTTTCGCGTCGGCCCAGCAGGTCACCGACCAGGCCTCGCAGGTCGCCCAGTTGCAGGCTACCGTCACTGCCGATAATGCGGCCGTATTCAATGCTCAGACGCAACTCAGCTACACCACCATTACATCGCCGATCGACGGCGTGACCGGCATACGGCACGTCGATGTCGGCAACATCGTCCAGCCCGGCACCACCACGCCGATCGTGACGATCACGCAGATCCAGCCGATCTCGGTCGTCTTCACCTTGCCGCAGAAGGACGTGCCCAAGGTCCAGGCGGCGATGGCGAAAGGCACCCTGCAAACTTTGGCGTACGACCAGGATGACCAAAGCACGCTGGAGCAGGGCAACCTTCTCCTCGTCAACAACACGATAAACCAAGCATCCGGGACCGCACAGCTGAAGGCAACGTTCCCCAACGCCGACCAGGCATTGTGGCCTGGTGAGTTCGTCAACGTTCACCTGGTCGTTGCGGAACAGCATGATGCCATCACGGTGCCGTCAAGTGCTGTGCAGCAAGGCCAAAGCGGTTCCTTCGTTTTCGTTGTTGCCTCGGACAGTACCGTGCAGTCACGCACCGTGACCGTGAGCGAGACACTGAACGGACGGGCCCTGATCGACAGCGGACTGAAGCCGGGTGAGGTCGTGGTGACCGCCGGGCAGTACCGGCTGAACGATGGAGTAAGGATCGCAAGTGTGGCCGCCGGCGATCCGCGCGTGCAGGACAGCAACGAAGCCAGCGCGGGGATGCTATAATGAACCTCTCATCGCCCTTCATCCGTCGTCCAGTCGCAACTGCCCTGCTGATGGTCGCGATCGTGCTGCTGGGCGGTGTCGCCTATGAGCGGCTGCCGGTCGCCGCGCTGCCGAACGTGTCGTACCCGACGATCTCGGTGACGGCCCAGTTGCCCGGCGCGGATCCCCAGACCATGGCGTCCTCGGTCGCGACGCCACTCGAAAAGCAGTTCGGTCAAATCCCCTACCTGACGCAGATGACGTCGACCAGCTCGACCGGCTACACGCAGATCACGCTGCAGTTCGCGCTCAACGACGACATCAACGCCGCGGCCCAGTTGGTTCAGACCGCGATCAATGCGGCGGCCGGTCAGCTCCCGAAGAACATGCCGACCCCGCCGACCTATCATGAGACAAACCCGACCGACGCGCCGATCCTGGTGCTGGGCCTGACCTCGGATGTTCTGCCGATCACCACGGTGGATGACTATGCCGAAAGCATCCTGGCACAGAAGCTGTCGCAGGTGCCGGGCGTCGGTCTGGTCGGCATCGGTGGCGAGCAGCACCCGGCAGTGCGGATCCAGTTCAATCCGGCCCAGCTCGCTGCGAACGGTCTCGACCTCGAGGATGTCCGCAACGCGCTCGCCAACGTGAGCGTCATCCAGCCGAAGGGCAGCCTGTACGGCCAGAGCCGCACCTATAGTCTGCAGACCACCGACCAGATCCTCCAGCCGAAGGACTGGGACAACCAGATCATCGCCTATCGTAACGGCGGACCGATCAGGGTGCGCGACGTCGGTCAGGCGACCGTCGGTCCGCAGGACACGACGCTGGCGGGATGGGTCAACCAGCAGCGTGGCATTGTTCTCGCTGTCCAGCGCCTGCCGGGCGCCAACGTCATCAGCACGGTGGCGGCGATCAAGGCCGCGCTGCCGCAGTTGGAGCAATCGATTCCACCGACGATCAGGATTTCGGTGATCTCGGATCGGACGACCACCATCCGCGCCTCGGTGGCCGATGTTCAGTTCACTCTGCTGCTTACGATCGGCCTGGTCGTCGGCGTGATCTTCCTGTTCCTGCGCAGCTTCTGGGCCACGCTCATCCCGGCCATCGCGGTTCCAGTGTCCATCATTGGCACGTTCGGTGTGATGTATGCTCTGGGCTACAGTCTCGACAACCTGTCGCTGATGGGCCTGTCGATCGCCGTGGGCTTCGTGGTGGACGATGCCATCGTGATGGTCGAGAACATCGCGCGCCATATCGAGATGGGCAAGCGGCCGCTGCAGGCCGCACTCGATGCCGCGGGCGAGATCGGCTTCACCATCCTCTCGATCTCGCTCTCGCTCGTCGCCGTGTTCATACCGCTGTTGCTGATGGGCGGCATGGTCGGCCGCATGTTCCAGGAATTCGCGGTGACGGTCACCGTCGCGATCGGCGTCGCTGTGCTGGTCTCGCTGCCGCTGACGCCCATGATGGGTGCGCGACTGCTGCGACGCGACCATCCAGACGATCAGGGGCAGCTGTCACGTGCCCTGGAGTGGTTCTTCGATGTCCTGCTCGCCGGCTACACCCGCGCGCTTGTGGTGGCGCTGCGGCATCGCTTCGTTACCCTGATGGTCATGCTCGCCACGGTCGCGGTCACTTTATGGCTTTTCCTGATCATACCGAAAGGCTTCTTCCCCGAAGAGGACACCGGCCTCATTCTCGGCGTGACCGAGGCTGCCCAGGATATCTCGCCCGCGGGCATGGCGGCCGTCCAACAGCAGGTTATCAAGGTGGCGCTCGCGGACCCGGCGGTCGCCTCGGTCGGCGCTTATATCGGCGCCGGCGGTGCCACCTCGACCGAAAACCAGGGGCGCATCTTCATCGCGCTGAAGCCCAAGCCGCAACGGGCGCCGATCATGACGGTCATCGCCCGGCTGGACAAAGCGGCTGCTTCGGTGATGGGCGTCCGGCTCTTCATGCAGCCTGTGCAGGACATCAACGTGGGTGGCCGCATGACGGCGACCGAGTATCAGTACACGCTCACCGACATCGACGGGAACGAACTCAACAAGTGGGCGCCGATCATCCAGAACGCGCTGGCGAAGCTGCCGCAGATCACCGACCTCGCCAGTGACCAGCAGTCCGCGGCGCCGCAGCTCACCCTGGAAATCAACCGCGATACCGCCTCCCGCCTGGGCATCGATGCGGCGGCGATCGACTCGGTGCTCTACGACGCCTTTGGGCAGCGGCCGATCTCGCAGCTCTACACCAACCTCAACCAGTACTTCGTCATCATGGAGGTGAAGCCCGGCTTCCAGCTCGG
>DATMND010000141.1:0-5323 GCA_035569235.1 Acetobacteraceae bacterium
AGGCCGCCCAGTCTCCGAGCCGCCAGAACTGGCCGAAATGGACGCCGCGGATGATCACGTCGTCGTCGTAGATGCCCCAGCCCGACGTGATCATGACCAGCATGACCACAGCGTTAATCCAGTGCATGATCCTGACAGGCAACGGATGCAGACGGCGCCCTGACTGGGCCGGCTTACTGGATGTTTCGGCTTTTACTTGCTTCATGAACACGATCTCAACTTGAACGGTGGCGTGGAGGCGGCTGAGATAGGGATGACGCGAACGGCATCGGGCTGCATCGTCACCATCGTGACAGTCGCATCAGAATAGTCCGTCCCAATATCGTCACAATCGAGCAGCCGATCGTGTACCAGACCGCGATGTAGAGAGGATCATCCGAGGGGCAGGCGAAGACAAAGACGAAGGCCCCCCAGGCGGCGGAGGAGAGCCCTGCGGCAAGCGCCGTCCCGGCGCGGTCCGTCGGTGCGCCCCGCCGCATCAGCACGCCGAGAGCGATGGCTGGAGGAATCGATAGCACCACCATCTTCCAGACGCATTGCAGGCCTTGCGTCCAATCGAGACGACGAACCAGGTCCGCCAGTCCATTGCCTGCCGCGTCGATCAGCCAGCCGCTGGCGAGGATGGCGACGATGCAGGCAAGTATCCAGCGCAGTCCGCGACGGGGCGACCGGACAGGATCGGCCGACAGGATCGCCACACCCGCGCCCAGGACCGCGATGAGCCCCATGCTGGTGAGTTTCCACCAGAAGGAGGGCGCTTCCATCGCCACCGGCATATTCGGACGCATGAAACCCATGCCAAGGAACGCCGCGACCTCGACAACCGCAAGGAGCAGCAGAAGCAGCGCTTCCCACACAATACTGCGCCGCCGGACCGGACGAAGATCCTGGCTGAGACGGTCGACCAAGGCCTCAGTCCGCATCGGCGGCCGTCCTGACGATGTTGGCGAGACGCTTGAGGCCGCGGTGGATATTTACTTTGATGAGCGACACTGACTGACCTGTTGCCCTCGAAGCCTCCTCGACACTGTAGCCTTCGAGTTTCACCAGCCGGATTGCCTCGGCCTGTGGAGGCTTCAGTTCGGCCAGCAGTTGTTCGAATGTCGATCCAGCAATAACAGCATCTCCATGATCGGGCACTCCGATGTTCTCATCCAGAGGTTCGGCTGCATCCGCCTTAAGAGATCGCAGCCGGTCGATCCATTTGTAACGCGCAATTGCGGCGAGCCACGGGCCGAAGGGACGCGCCGGATCGTAAGTGTGACGTTTCTCGTGGATTGCCAGTAGAACGTCCTGAACCGCATCCTCGGTCATGGCAGGCGGTAGACGCCGAGCGTAGTATCGGCGCAGCCACAGGGCCAATTCGGCGAGAAGAGTTCTGTACGCATTCGCATCTCCCACCTGCGCGGCAGCCATCATCCGATCCCAGTTTTGGCCGGACGCATCGCCGGCCTTGGCGCTCACAGTCGGGGCCATATCGGATCAATCCGGTACGGCAGCTGGCGCCGCACTTGAGACGTGCTCATCCCGATGGCTCCGAACATCATGTTCGGCAGAGCCTCGCGTCTGGTTACATGCGTCGACGACACATCGCCGGATCGAGATGGAGCGCGAGGCATAACTTGCCCTGTAGCGCGGTTCATCAGCACGCCAGGAGGCAGTCGTCCCAGAGTTTCGATATCCCGGCATGTCCCCCAGGGCTCTGTCCCTATGTGATGCCAATACAACTCCAATCCGCACCCTTCGATCGAGGAGGGATTTGAGATGCTGACTGCAGATAAGCACCGCAACCGATGGATATTTTAGAATACATAGACTAAAATAGCCAGTCTCGCAACCAGAGTTCGTCCCCCTGAATGGCGCGCCCCGCGGCAATCGCTCAAAGGTCCATCGTATTGCCGGTGATGAGGCGGGTGCCGCGCCGGTATGTCAGGTAGGCCCAAAGCCAGTTCAACACCACGGCGGCGCGGTTCCTGCCGCCGGCGAGAAGCAACACATGAGCAAGACCCCAGAGCCACCAGGCAGGCGCGCCCCAAAGCCGGAGCCCGCGTAGTTCCACGACCGCGGCCAGGCGCCCGATCGTCGCGAGATTGCCGTAGTGGCGATACCGGAAAGCACCGGGCGCCGGATGCCCCTTGATCGCTGCCCGGATCACGTTTGCAGCGTGCCGCCCCTGCTGCTTGGCGGCGGGCGCGAGCCCCGGCACCCCGGCACCTGCCCATCCGTTCGAGGCGGCCGTGTCGCCGATTGCGAAAACTCGCGGGCAACCGTGCACTCCAAGATTGTCATCGACAAGGACACGGCCGGATTTATCCCCGGCCTGGCCGAGCCATTTCGCCGCTGGTGACGCCGCCACCCCGGCCGCCCAGAACGTCGTCCGCGCGGCGATGCGGCCGCCGTCGATTTCCACACCCTCCCGGTCGATATGGGCCACCCTGGCGTCGGTGCGGACCTCGACACCGAGTTCCCGCAGCGACCGTTCGGCATGAGCTGACAGGACTGGGGAGAAGGCGGGCAACACGCGGGGTGCGGACTGGACCAGAATGACCCGCGTCGTGGCCGGGTCGATCGCCCGGTACTCCTGGTCGAGGCCGGTGCGGGCGAGCTCCACCAATGCGCCGGCCAGTTCGACTCCGGTCGGACCGCCTCCGACGACAACGAAGGTAAGCCAGGCCTCACGTTTGGCTGGGTCTTCCTCGCTCTCCGCCTGCTCGAACGCGAGCAGCATGCGGCTGCGCATCGCCGTCGCATCCTCAATGCTTTTGAGCCCCGGGGCGTGAGCCGCCCATTCGTCTTGCCCGAAATAACTGTGCCGAGCGCCGGTCGCGACAATGAGATAGTCGAACGGAATACGCTCCTCGGGCAGACGAACCTCGCATGCCGCGTTGTCCACACCGACCACCTCACCGAGACGAACGGCCACGTTTCGCTGGTCTCGCAGGATGCTGCGGATGGGGATCGCGATATCGGCCGGCGACAACGCTGCGGTTGCCACTTGGTAGAGAAGCGGTTGGAACAGGTAGTGATTGCGCCGGTCGATGAGCGTGATCCGGCAGGCAGTCGACCGGAGCGCACGCACGGCCGCGATGCCGCCGAAGCCGCCGCCCACCACGACGACATGCGGGACCGCCTCGGCTGAGTGGTCTCGCATCCGCAGCCCGGTTCTGGCCCATCGGACAGCCACGCCATCGAGCGAAAGCCACCCCGCCCCCTTCGCCGCAAGCATCAAGAGCAGCAGCGCAATCTCGAATCGGTCAGGTGCCAGACCGGAGAGGACGATCGGGGGCGCCAGGGCGCACAGCAGCAGTGCCACGGGCTGCGTCGCCAGGCCAAGCATGAGCGCCCAGCACAGGAGGAGCATCGACCAGGGTGCGGTCACCAGCTCGCCGGTAAAGGGCGCTGGCCACATGGCGAAGCCGGTCCCGCCGGCGATCGCCAGCGCGAGATAGAGGCGCGTCCCAAATGGAAGCGCGAAGTCGCCGAAAGCGTCGCCGCAGGCGTAAAGCCGGCTGATCGCCCTCACAGCCCAGACCGGCACTCGCGCGAGCCCGCCTCGCAGCAGGAAGTCGAGAGACAGCGGGCCGGCGCCGCCAAACAACAACCAGATAAGGAGGATCGTCTGGGGCCCCGCCAGATGCGGCCTGTCGAGGCTTTGCCCGACGCCAAGAACCAGAATCAGGGTAACCGGGCGGGTCGCCAAGCCCGTTGCAAGGAGGACCGGGGCGACGCTCCGTATCAGAGTGGCGCCCGCCGAGGGTGCCTCCGCGAACCCCTCGGCGCGCATCATCATCATGATCTGGTGGACGAATATCGCCTGGCTGAGCCAGACGCGCGCCGCCAGCAGGAGAAACGCGTGGACAATGTTTCCCGCGATCGCAACCTTGCGCCCGACCGCCACCCAACCCTCGAGCGCCGCCGAAACATGTTGCACAGGCGACGTCCATGCCGCGAGGACCGCCTTCTCAGCGGCCCCCGCGACTGCGGGGCGGTCGGGATGGGAACGATCGCTGTTCATCTAGGAGGCAAGAGCGATTGCGCGAGCGACCGGCCCATCATAGCGCAAGCGGGGAATCAGGCGCTTGGCCAGGAGGTTGTCGATGCCGAAGCTACGGCCAGCCTGCGCTACGGCGAACATGCCATGGGTGCAGATGATGCCGACATAAGTCCATGGCCACTCGGTCGGATCGTTGTACAGACCGATCAGCAGGTTGAGGATGAACAGCGCACCCACCACTCCGGCCAGCCGTACCATAAAGCCAAGCATCAGCGACACGGCGAGAGCGGTCTCCAGCACGAAGACCAGCGGTTGCACCAGAGAGATATGATCCAGGAACACCTGCATGATCGCCGAATGTGCGTGGAACGAGCTGTATTTTACGGTATTCTCCAGCCAGAACTTGAAGCCCCCTGATACCGGCAGCGGCAGCTTCCACAGCGAGCCCAGGTACCACATGCCGGCGCTGACGAGCCGCATGGCGTAAATGCTGATATGCGTGCCCGTGCGCTGTGTCGCGTCCATCCGCCAGTTCGTATAGGCAATAGCGAGGCTCCCTATCAGCAACACCCAGTAGAGCGCGACCTCGAACCAGCGGAACTCGCCCAAGCTGAGCTGATCCGGGAGGTTACCCCCCAGAACCTGGAAGAATGTGTGGATCGGATTGTCAGGCATTGCGGAAACCTCATCGGGCTCGTGGGTGCGATGTCAGTTATTCGGGAATTCTCGGGAGCCGGTTACCCGTGGGATGTTCGCAATTTTATTTTGTCCTGATGGTGCAGATTCACCGTTGCCGCGAAGATGGGTGTAACCAAAGCCGTCTCCTTCCCGAACGAAGACAGCAAGAAGAGGCGGTCGGGATCGCAGTCTGCCTCCGCCATGCCGTCGTATATTCAGGAGCATGACATGCGTTTTTGGCTGGCTGCCGCGATTGGAGCTCTGGTGCCGTCCCTCGCGGCCGCTCAACCGGCCACGCGGCCGGTCGTGGGGGAACTGTTTACCTCGGAAGGCTGCTCATCCTGTCCGCCCGCGGACGCCAAAGTTGCCGAGCTGGCGCGGACACGGCCGGACCTGCTGCTGTTGACCTTCCACGTGACTTACTGGAACAACCTCGGTTGGCACGATCCCTATTCATTCGACGCCGCAACGGAGCGGCAACGCCGATATGTCGCACTCGGTGCAAGCCCTGAGGTCTACACGCCGGCGCTGATCGTGGACGGCAAGCTCGACGTGGTGGGTTCGGATCCGGTGGCGGTTGACCACACCCTGCGACAGGCGGCGCTGCGTCAGGAGACGGCCGCACCGATTGACCTCCAGCGAGGGCCGACT
>DATMND010000142.1:0-2059 GCA_035569235.1 Acetobacteraceae bacterium
CCATCGAGGTCATCGGCGATTACGGCACCGCCGTCGAGCTCCAGAGGGCATCGACGCGGCCGACGTGCCGCCGCCGATGAAGCCGGCTTAGTCAAGCCGGACGCCCCCGAAGGTTCGCTATTGACTCGCCGCTGGAGGGAGATGGATTCGAACCCTCGGTCCCCCGTGAGGTGGACAACGCATTTCGAGACTGCCCGTGTTCGACCACCCCGGCAATTCCCCTGCCGCGACAGAGGACCGGCTCCTTCGCGCCAGGGACCGAAGGTTCGAATCGATCGAATGCGAACAGCGCCTGTACGTGCTGACTGAGATAATGCTTTTAGCGAATTGCCCGCTTTTATATCGGGGTCATGCCGCCCCGGACCACCGTTCTCGATTGGCGCGCTTGCCGCTGCCGTGCGGCGGCGCCGTCCAGCACGACCGACGGGAACCAGCTGCCTAGAACCAATGCGTCTGGGAAATAACCTGTGGCGTCAGCGCTTCCTCGGCAGGCAGTGGGTGGTAGCTCACCACGCCCAACACGTGGTCGATGGTGACGCCGTCCTCTGAGAGTGGGAGCAATGCGCTGCGATGTAGGATATCCACGCCGCTAAGCGTCGCCACGCCCTCGAATGTCAGACCGCAACGTGCCAACACCACTCGCGATAGACGTGACAAGAGCATGCCGGCCAGTGTGTTGGTTGGGCAAAGAGCGACCGCCAAGCTTACCCCGACCATAACAAAATGCGAACGCTCGATCGGCGATCGCACGGCGATCAAAAGGCAGTTCGCCGCGTCGTCGCCCCGAATATAGGGATTAATTTCGTCGCGGCGCGGCAAGCGCCCGCCACGCGCTATCTCCGTCCAATGGCGCAGCACCCGATAGATCAGTCGCCGCTCTTCCTCCATCGTCTCGGTCCGTGCCGGGTTATTGTTCGCGCCAGCGCCAGCATGTCGGGCGAAGGTTGAACCTTTGTAAATGTTGCGAGGGCAGACCGGCACGGGCACCCCGGTCCTAACCGCGCTACCGACCCCGGCGCACCGCATCCTCGCGCTGCTCCGGATCTTCTTCTGGACGGCGAGCGGCCATAGCCGGTGTCGCCGTCGGTTCAGGCGCGGCGGCATCACGGTCTCCACCGCGTCAGCCATTTCCGGAAAAGGTCAGCAGGTCCATGTTGGGCATCGCCAGGCGCATTGCGGCGATGCTGGAAGCCGGTGCGGAAGCCGGCCTCCTCGATCAGGCGCGCACCCATGCCGTCGCCGCAACCGGGCATGATCTGGAGTCCCGGTTGGCCTACAATCTGACGGGCGGTGGCGCCGCGGAGCAGGATGGAGCAGAATAGGGTTAAAGGGAGTGTGATCCATCCCACACTGGGCTCGCCGATTCCCGTCTAAGTTCGGTGAGCCAGAGGGAGCGTGGAGGGTCTGGTGAACGGAAGCCCGGCTGTCCTGACCTATGCCGCCTGCGGGTTGCTGATCGTCGTCTACGCGTCCGGACGGTTCAACACCCCGCCCAGCAATCGTTCCTCCACACGGCAAACACTCTACTGGTGGAGCTGCGCCGGCTACGTGCTCAGCGCTCTGGCGTTGTTTGCGGCACTCTCCATCCTGCTGCAAGCCGCCACCTGGCGCACCGCGCTGCTCGGTCGGTCCGACGAGCCGTCACTACCGGCGCCACTGATCGCCACCTTGGCGATGACGACGCTGCTGCCGTCGATCCCGTTACTGAAGCGAGTGGACGAGTGGTTCCTCTCGATCTTTCTCGAATGGGCTGAGATCCCGGCCGAGATCAAGCGGCGCGCGGCGGCGATGACACCGGAGAGCTTCAGTGTCAGCAGAGAGGATGTGGCCGAGCTGCGCCAAGCCTATGGCGACCGCAGCTATGGCGACACCCTGGCTCGGTATCTGCGCAGACGCGGCAGCGAAGGCTCGGAGCTGTCGCATTACCGCTTGACCCGTGTGGTCAAGCTACACGACCGCGTCCGCAAGTTAGCCGGTGTACCGGGCTATGGTCGCTTCTTCAGCGAAGCCGGAAAGGAGTTCGCCGAGCTCGAAGGGCGCGTGGCCGATTTTCTGCGTC
>DATMND010000143.1:0-45116 GCA_035569235.1 Acetobacteraceae bacterium
CGCCGGAGAAGGCCAGGATGGCACGGGGCGCAGCGGCCCGGCGCAGGCCGGTGAACAGCATGGTCATCGCGCCCTGGCTGAACCCCATCAGGGCATATGCGTCCGGCTGCAGGCCCAGCCGCGCAAGATCCGCGTCGATGAACGCATTCAGGAAGCCCGCTGCGCGGCGGACGCCTGCGTCCATCACCGCGGGCGTGCGGCCGGCGACGCTCCACCACTGCCGGCCGAAACCCGAGTCGTGCGCGAACGGCGCGTTCACCGAGACGAACAACGCGTCCGGCACGGCATGCGACCATGTGGGCGCGAGGTCGATCAGGTCGTGGCCGTCCGCGCCCACTCCGTGGCACAGCACCACAAGCTGCTTTGGCGTCGCTTTCGATGCCGGTCCCCAGCGCGGGCCATCCAACTCTGCCATCCCCAACTCCTTCCGCCGATCATCCGTTGGGCGAACCCACGCTGCCCGATGGCGCCATCCCACACTTAGGCGATCTGTTTGAAGGTTGTTTGCCTCGAACAGCCGTATCCGGACTACTCTCTGCCGCATCCGCATGTCCATCGTCACACGCTTCGCGCCAAGTCCCACCGGCCATCTGCATCTCGGCCACGCGTTCAGCGCGCTGTTCGCATGGCGGCGGGCGCGCGAGGTGGGCGGGCGGTTACTGCTGCGTCTGGAGGATATCGATCCGGGACGCTGCCGCCCCGAGTTCGCGTCCGCAATCCTGGGGGACCTTGCGTGGCTCGGGCTGGATTGGGATGGCGAGGTCCGCGTGCAGTCACAACATCTGGCGGAGTATCGTGCGGTGCTGGACGATCTCGCGGGGCGAGGCCTGCTGTATCCGTGCTTCTGCACCCGCGCCGACATCCTGCGCGAGATGGAGCAATCGGCTGCCGCACCGCACACGCCGGACGGTGCGCCGCTGTATCCCGGGATCTGCCGGAACCTGTCGCACGATGAGCGCGAGGACCGCATTGCCACGGGCGAGCGTCATGCGCTGCGGCTCAACATGGGGCGCGCGCTGGCGTGCGTGCGCCAGGCGCTGTGCTTCGAGGAGGAGGGCGAGGGAACCGTGGCGTGCCGGCCGGAGCAGTTCGGCGATTTGGTGCTCGCGCGCAAGGATGCACCCGCGAGCTATCATCTTTGCGTCACGCATGACGACGCGGTGCAGGGTGTCACGCTGGTGACGCGGGGCGCGGACCTGAAACCGGCGACGCATCTGCACCGGCTTTTGCAGACGCTGATGGGCTGGCCGGCGCCCGCCTATGCGCATCATCCTCTGTTGACCGATGCCATGGGTCGCCGCCTGGCAAAACGCGACCGTGCGGCGACCGTGCGCGAGTTGCGTGCCCGGGGAATGTCAGCGGCCGAGGTGCGTGCCCTCGCAGAAGCTGAGCTGCGAGTTCACGGTTCACGGAGCACGGTAGATAATCCGGATTCGCAAATGCGCCGGCTGCGGCCACAATAACGTGCGGTCCAGCGCTGCCTTGCATTGCACCGATCGGCACCCCACGTGCATGGAAGCGCTCCCGCTCTTGACCAAGACTGTTGGATCAGTGGGGCGTAATCGGCAACTTTCCGCGATAACAGTGAACGCGTGATCGGTACAGACGCTTTCATTAGGCTCAACGTTCGTAGCAAATGGAAGCGAGTAATACATCATGCGAAATCCGAAATTCACCGCGGCTCGAAGACGCCTGGTCCCCATCGCCGCGATTCTCATGGCAACGGCGCTGGGCGGTTGCGTGGCCTACAGCGGCTACCCGTCCGGCTATTACGGCGCCAACTACCCCGATGGCTATTATGGCGGCAATCGGACCGCCTATGTCTATCCTAGCTCCTACAACGGATATTCGGGCACTTACACGAATTCCTACAACCCGCGGCCATATTATTCCCGCGATTACAACGGCTCGTTCAACCCGTACCAGACCAATGGCGGTGGCGGCAACTGACGTGCGCCAAATCCAATGACGATGCACCTCAAAGCGCGCCACGTTGAGACGTTGGTTTCCAAAGGGCCGAACGGATTTGCTTGACCAACGGGCGTCAGTCCTTGTAGCCGTGCGCAGCCCGCACGGTGAAGGAGCCCTGTCGTCGCGATGCCAAGATCGAGCCATCCATTTGGTGTGGCCGGTGCCATACTCGTGATCGCATCGTGGACCCCGGCGAAGGGCGCATCGGAAACGGATTGGTGGCGAACAAACGGAGCTGCGGTGGTCGAGTATCCAACCGGGCCTGGCGAAGCCGCTTGCTCACTGTTCGTCTACAACAAGGAATATGCCGCGGTTGTCACGTGGGCAAAGGCGGGCCCAAAGGAAATCAGCTTCTATCACAGCGATTGGCAGTTTGACGCCGGTCAGCCGGTATCCGTCGCGGTCCGCGTCGGTGAATCCTGGTTGGGCGCCCCGGCCGCGCAGAATCCACCGCATCTCATGGCCCTTGCAGTCCAAGGACATTTGTCGGTGCCGGTCAATCAGCCCGTCGACGACCTGCTGCGAAACGCGGCCCGGATTACGGTGCAATTGGCCGATCATGAGGCGTCCATCGACGTCGATCGTCCCAAGATGCCGGTATTGCTGGCCGCCGTGGACCGTTGCCGCGCGAACCTGAAGTAGCCGGTCGCGACTGCATCACCGGTCATAGTCGTCAGAACTCTACGCAGCGGCGCCCGCGCGTGGGATACTTCGCGAAGAGACCACCGAGACCTGGAGGTGACGCATGGACGCTGAGCAACTTCGCACCCTGCAGGCGCCGCTGAAGCAGCGTTACCGCGACACGCCCGACGCAGCGCGCGTCCCGGCGCGGGCCGAAGCGCGGCTCGAGCCCGACACTATAGCCTGCACCGTTCCGTCCTGGCATGGCGAGACGAAGGCCGGCCTGCATCCGGCGACCGGAGGTTCCGGCGACATCGCCTGTTCGGCCGACATGCTGCTGGAGGCGGTTGTTGCTTGCGCCGGCGTCACGCTGCGGGCGGTTGCCACGGCAATGGGCGTGACCATCCATAGCGGCCGGGTGATCGCGGAGGGCGCGTGGGACGCTCGCGGAACGCTGGGCATCGACCGCAGCGTGCCGGTCGGCCTGTCCGACATCAACCTGCGCTTCGAGATCGACAGCGATGCCGATCCGGCGAAGCTTGCTCGCATGATCCAGACCACCGAGCGCTATTGCGTCATCCTGCAGACCTTGCGCAATCCGCCCCAGATCACCGTGGGCTGAGCCTGCGCTACTGCGTCCAGCTTCTGCTGTTCTGCCAGACCAGGAATTCGCGGCAGAGCCTTTCCTTCTGAGCGATCGTCAGGTTTGAGCCCGCGTTGTTGGCGCGCGCTTCATAAATCCGGTTCGCCCGTCGCAGCGGATATTATCGAGAACTCCTTTGGCTCATCTGAGTCAAACGGTCAGCAGCAGACTGGTCCCCGAGTTCGATTGCCCTGCGATACCAGGTTGCGGCGGCCACCGGATCGGCCTGGATGCCGCGCGCACCTATCGCCCGCAGGGACATCGGATCGTAGGTTTTTCCTACGCCGGTTGCGCCGCGGCCGTCGCCCCCCTCCGCCGCGCGCACGTAAAGCAGGCGCGCAGATGACACATCGCCCAGAGCGAACGATGCGTCGCCACGGCGGAGCAGCAGCGCAACCACGTCGGCGGATAGGACAGTGCCAGCGGAGGGCGAACCAGTCGGTTGTTCCGGCGAGCTGCGAGGCGCGGCAGATGCCACGGTGGCCAGCTGGGTCGCTGCCGCATTGCCCGATCCTATCGCAGCGGGCTGCTGTTCCCGCGGCGCCTCTGGAGGGTTCGGGCCGATTTGAGGAGCCGGCGGTTCCGTTCCCGCCTGTCGCGGCGACTCGGTCGCGGGCTGTGGGCGAGGCGGCTTTGTCTCGGCAGTTGGCTGTGCATCAGCTGGCATGGTCAGAGCGACGTCGGCCGGCTGAGACTCAGCCGGTGCCAACTGCGCCTGCGGCAGCTGCGCAAGCCTCTGCTGTGCCGCCTGGAAATAATTGGTCGCGTCGCCGTAGCGTAACTTCATCAGGGCAATCTCGCCGAGCACGGTTCCCGCCTGGGCGGCACTGATTAGATGCTGGACGGCAGACGAGGCGGGCGGCGCGATCCCGTTTGACCGATCGCCTGAGAACGCGACTTCGCGGTCCTCCAGTTGCCGTAGCAGGATCTCGGTGTCGCTGAAATGTCCCGCGGTCATCGCAACCTGCGCTTGTGTCACCATGCGCTGGCCATCGAGATCATCCGCGGCAATTTCGGTCAGCCGGTCCGTCACCGCGTGGTATTGTATGGCCGATTGAGCGAGTACCTCGGTCACATCCGCTGGTTGGATATCCGGCCGGTCCAGGATGCGCAGAAGCGCCACAACCACATCGCTGCTGACGCCGAGCAGTTGTTGCAGGCGATTGATTGATTGCGTTTCCTGATCAGTGCGAGAGCCGGTGCTGGCCCCAGTCGAGGCGATCAATTCCGAAATTTGCGCGGGCGTGAACGCACCGGTCACGGCATTGACCAGTGCCTCATTTGAGCCAGCCAGCACAGGCCTGCAAATGCCATTTACGATGACGATGAGCAATGCCAAGCCGCAGGCCGGTATCATCGTCTGATGGCGATGATGCTTGATCAAATTGTTGGCTGTTCCTATCGCCTTGTTTCAGAAGTAACGTGTCGTGGCCTTGCACGTCGGTTGGCTTCACGCGCCCGCGAGAATACCGCCGCGGGCCAACCGCTGACCACAATACGTCATCAAGCACACATAGACGTGATCAGCTGGTGACTTGCGCCGCGTCGGTTGCAACCGTCGTGCCGCGTGGCACAACGGGGCCGATCTTTCAGGATCGCGTGATCGGCTTGTCGTCGTCGGAACCCGTCGAGCCGGCCGCCCCGGCGTGGTTGCCGTGATGGTCGCCGATACGACCGTAGGCGGCCATGCCGGCTTGCATCCGGGCAAGCGTATCGTAGTCGGTGCCGTGGATCGGCGAGGCCATGGCGGATGGCGTTGCGCTCTTTGGCAGGGAGGCACCGGCGGCGTTCCCCGGCAAGGTCTGCCCGGCAGCCTGTGCCGCGAGCAAGGCCTCGAACGGGGAGGCCTTGGCGCTCGTCTGCGGCTTCACCTCGGCGTTGCCGCCCGCGCTGGCTGTCTTGGAGGCACCGACATGGGCGGACAACCAGGACGCGCCCTTGGCGACAGATGCCACCGCGCTGATGGCGCCGGCGATGGCGATGAGTGGGAACATGCAGTGTCTCCCGCAGCTCGGGTTTGAAGCTGCGGGAGGTCCAGCATGAAACGTGCCAGATTTGCGCGCTTACTTCAGCGGCGAGAACGCGGCTGGCACGACCAGCATATTCTCCTGCTTCAGCAGCGCACCCGGCGGTCCGCCCGGCGGCCAGACGCCCTTCGCCACCGCCTCGGCGCGGATGCGCCCGCGTTCGCCGGCGTCCTTGTAGGCCCAGATGTGACACCACTTGTTCAGCCCGCCCAGCTCCGAATACCAGGCGCCGACCAGCGGCGACAGTGCAATGCGCCCGGGCACTTTCTCGGCCCAGCGCTCCATCACCGCGGGAAGCGTGCCGGGGGCGTAGGTGTACATGCGGATCTCGTAGATTCCCCCAAGCTGGCGCGGCTCGAGCGGCGGCGAGAACGGCGCGGGCAGGAAGATCTCGCTTCGCTGTTCCAGCGTGAGTTCGCGCGTGTTCGGCGGCCAGCCTTCCGCCTTCGACGCCTCGGCGCGTACGCTGGCGCGGTGGTCCAGGCTGTCATACGGCCAGACATGGATCACCTGATTGAGCGGCCCCACCTCGGTATGCCAAAAGGCGGCAAGCTTCGAGAACTTCTGCCGGACGGCGAGCGCGCTGCCGAAGCGTTCCTCGAAGGTCGGGATGTTGCCTGGCTTCAGCGTGTAGGTGCGCATTTCGATGATCATCGGTCGCCTCCCCTGTTGATGGATGCGCCGACGTTAGTGCCCGCGCCCTCGGTCAGGCAAGCTGACACCGTGGGCACGCGCGATCTCCTATCCGCTGAATGTCATGACGATAGCTGGCCCATCCGAGCTCGCGACGACGGTGTTTCCGTGAAAGCCTGCCTTCGCGTAGGCGCGCCGGGCGCGAACATTGTCCGCGGCCGGATCGATGGCCACGACGGGCGCGCCCTCGGCGCATAGCTGCAACGCCAGAAGTCTCAAATAGGCGGAACCATGCCCTCGGCCGAGCATGTCAGGCTCGCCGATGAAAGAGTCGATCGCCCGAGATCCTGCCGGCAGATGTGCGAAATGCGGTTGCGGCCAGCGATCGACGGCATAGTCCTGCGCATAGGCGAAGGGGCGCCCTTCACACGAGACAATGCGCATCACCATGGGACGGCTCGTTCAGATCGTCACGCAGCAGCGCCGCCTGCTGATCGGGATCGCCCCACCATCGGACAACCTCGGGTGTCCTCAACCAGCGCCGCAGAATTGGAAGATCTTGTTCAAGCGCGGGCCGAAACGCATAGGCATGGCGATTGCGGTGCGTGTCATTCACCGAAAGCTGGCGAAGCACAGTCCCGTGCCGCTGAGCGCCGGCGTGCGATAACCCGGCACGTAGCTGACCCACTGCATCTCCATCGACCCAAGCGTTCCCGACAGACAGATCCAGTTGCGCATCTCCGAGCTGCCCGACATCAACTTGGTCAGCGGCGCGTTGCGAAAGAATTCCACGTCTTTCCGGCGCAACGCATCGATCAGCGCATGATCAAACGCCTCGTCCACGATGAAGTGGCTCAGCCCGCCCGACGCCATGACGCCGATGCGCGCATTGCCCGGGAACGCCTCGACCGCGTACCGCAACGCCTCGCCCAGCGCCACGCAACGTGCCGGCAAAGGCTGGTTCGGCGGATAGTAAGCATTGAGGAACACCGGCACGATCGGCACGCCGTCCGGAAGATAGAACCGGTGCACAAACGAAAATGCATGTCCTTCGCGCCGTCCTTCGGCCAGCGAGCGCATGACCGACAGATCGAACCCATCCTGCTGCAACGCCGCGATCAGATGCCGCGCCAGCGCGGCATCGCAGGGGTAGTCCGCTTCGACGATCTCCTTCTGGTACGGCAGTCGGCCGTGGATCGTTTCGCCATAATAGATGCCGATGGCCGGCATGTTGTCGTGGTGGAACAGTTCCTCCTGGTCGTCGCCGACGATGACCAGCGCGTCCAGCCGTGCCGCCGCAACGTCGTCGCGCAGTCGCGCCATGGCGGCCATCGCCTCGCCATGGCGCCTCGCCAGGTGCTCAGGCGCGATCCGCTGCAACGCGTCCGCTGGCGCACGCGCGAGCAGGTCGGCGTAGTTGCAGGGATTGCCGTCGAAATCGACGAACTGTCGAGCCTGGTCACGGGCCAGGAAACCTCCCTGCCAATCGTCCACGCGTGATGCCAGCATCGGGCTGTGCGACGAACCGAAAGCAGCTACCAGTCGTGCCATGACGCAGCCCTCCTGCTGTGATTCTGGTGGGGCAATGGCGACGCCGTCAATGACTCACGCGTAGGCGAACGTGCCGTCGTCGAGGTCGATGGCGGGGAATTCATCTTTCTCCGTCCAGTAGTCCTGGGTGTGTTGCCATTTCGGCTTGTCGCCGCGTTTCGGCAGCAAATGCATGTTGCGCATGATGTAGCCGGGATTGAAGTTCTCCGGGTCAATCCAAGGGAGCAAGGGCATGTCCTTGTCCTCGGCGCGGAGCGTCGGCGTGACCCTCCGCGCTCCCGTTTCCTTCATGTGATTTAGCAACCGGCACACGAAGTCTGCGACAAGGTCTGCCCGCAGAGTCCAACTGGCGCGAAAGTACCCGAAGACCCACGCCATGTTGGGCACGCCGGTGAACATCATGCCACGGTAGGTGACCGTGTCGGAAAAGACGAGCGGCTCGCCGTCGATGGTGAATTCGATGTCGCCGAGCACATTGAGATTGAAGCCAGTGGCGGTGATGATGACGTCGGCATCGAGGGCCTTGCCGGACCGCAGAAGAATACCGGTCTCGGTGAAGCGTTCAATCTCGTCAGTGACGACCGACGCCTTGCCGGCGCTGATCGCCTCGAAAAGATCGCCGTCCGGAATGTAGGCAATGCGCTGCCGCCACGGCCGGTAACTCGGCGTGAAGTGCGTCGCCACGTCGTAGTCGGGGCCAAGGTATGCACGAACCGCCCCAAGCAGTTCCTCCTTCACGACCTCCGGTTCGGTGAACGACCGGCTGGTGAACACGGACTGTTCGCGCAGGATCTTCCTGCGCACGATCTCGTGGATCCACGCCTCGTCGATGCCCAGCTCCCGCAGCTCGTCGGCGATCTCGATCGCATTGCGGCCGGTCCTGAAATACGTCGGCGAGCGTTGCAGCATCGTGACGTGGCCGCAGTCGGCCGCAATCGCCGGAATAAGCGTCGCGGCGGTGGCGCCCGAGCCGATGACGACGACGTTCTTGCCCACGTAGTCCAGGTCCTTCGGCCAGGTCTGCGGGTGAATGATCTGGCCCTTGAAGGTCTCTATCCCGTCCCACTCGGGCGTGTAGCCCTCCGAGTGCCGATAGTAACCCTGGCACATCCAAAGGAAGTTCGCGGCCAAACGCACCGTCTCGCCGGTGTCCGTGTGGGTGGCCTCGAGCGTCCAGCGATTATCGCTGCTCGACCAGGTGGCCGATGAAATTTTGTGTCGATAGCGGATGTGCGGGCCGAGGCCGTTCTCGTCGATGACTTCGCCCATGTAGCGGAGGATCTCGGCGGCGGTCGCGATCGGCGCACTGGTCCATGGCTTGAAGCGGTAGCCAAAGGTGTAGAGGTCGCTGTCGGACCGGATGCCCGGATAGCGGTGGGTGAGCCACGTTCCGCCGAAACTCTCCTGTGTTTCGAGGACGACGAATGTCGTCGCGGGGCATTGCCTGGTCAGGTGATATGCACCACCCACCCCGGAGATTCCCGCCCCGACGATAACGACGTCGAAGTGCTCGGTCTTCTGCGAAGTGGTTTGGGCAAGTGTTGCTGTCTGGGTCATTGGTGCCGGTCTTCTTTGTCGGTTGGCAGCGTATGGTGGTCTGTTCGCTTGTATAGCCATTTTCGGAACATGCATAGCAAGGTGTTTCAGGTGTACGGGCTAGAGAATATGCGTCGGCAGATGCCATACTTCAGCGATTGTCTTTCCTAGTCTCGCGGCTCTTGCTTACCATATCCAAAATGACGCAAACCTCACGTTTCAATGCGTCATCCGAAACATGGGTGAGATCAGGTGGTTCGATGCGCTCCAGGCTCGATGACGGGTTCGCCCGGCCCACGATGACGCCGGGCGAAGCGAGCCGGCGCCGGAGGAGTGGCTGCTGATCGAATGGCCGGAGGGCGCAGCCGAACCGGATCACTACTGGCTCTCTACGCACCTGGCCGGTGTCACGCTCGGACGCATGGTCGATCAGGCCAAGCTACGCTGGCGGATCGAGCGCGACTATCACGAACTCAAACAGGAGGCCGGCCTCGGTCACTACGAAGGTCGTGATTGGTGTGGCTTCCATCATCACGCAACTCTCTGTGTTGCAGTCTATGGATTCCTGATCTCCGAAAAGGCGGCCATTCTCCCTCAGGACATCCCCGCGCCTGGCGCGGCTCGCAATCTTCCCTTCCCGAAAGTTACCGACCCAGAGGATTTGCCGTTGCGTTCGCAACGCCACATGCCGAACTCAACGGCCATGTTGCGTATCCGCCTCGCGCGAACTTTGGCACACGCACTGCCGCGATGTCCTTGTTGCGGACAGGGCGTCAGAAGCAGGTCGAACAGAATGAATGATGCAGTCGGACTTAGAATTCGCTGCGGAATAAGTGCTCCAAGTGACGCATCGGTCGCCCGCCACGACGGCGAAGTGTGCGGAGTGTCTGGAACTGGTTCAGTTGCTTCTCGGCAGATCACTATTTCTGCCGCCAGGGCAGGCTTTTCGCCTTCCACCCTGTTGCGGCACCGCGATGGCCGTGGGCGTCCACCGCGCCTTCGAAGCCGTCCGCGACGTTGTAGACATGCGGGAATCCTGCCGCCTGCGCCGCCTGTGCCGCCGCGGCACTGCGCTGACCGCTGCGGCAGATGAAGTAGATGTGGTGGTCGGGCGTGAACCCAGCCTCCTTCAGCTGGTCGGTGAAGGTGGCGTTTTGCTGCATGCTCGGATAAACCTGCCAGGACAGCAGCACCGCCTGCTTGCCGGCCGATGCCAGATCCGGCACGCCGATGAAGTTCCACTCGGCGTCAGTCCGCACATCCACCAGTTGCGCCTTTGGGTCGGTCCGCAGGGCTTCCCAGACCCGCGTGGGGGGCACATTCTCAACCATGGCAAGCACTCCGGCTGCATGAGGATCGCGATGACCCAACTCTATCACGGTACGCGCTGGCAGGAGGACATGGCTGCGTCGATCGGTTTCACGCCGCTGATCAGGCTGCGCCGAGCCTCCGAGGCGACCGGATGCACCATCCTCGCGAAGGCCGAGTTCCTCAATCCGGGCGGCTCGGTGAAAGACCGCACCGGGCTATACATCATCAGCGACGCGGAGAAGCGGGGCGCTCTCAAGCCCGGCGGCACCATCGTCGAGGGCACCGCTGGCAACACCGGCATCGGGCTCACCCTGGTCGGCAACGCGCGTGGCTACCGCTGCGTGATTGTGATGCCGGAGACGCAAAGTAAAGAAAAAATCGATTTCCTGCGCATGATCGGTGCCGATCTGCGGCTGGTGCCGGCGAAGCCGTATCGCGATCCCGGCAACTACGTGCACGTCTCGCGCCGGATGGCCGAGGAGAGCGGCGCAGTGTGGGCCAACCAGTTCGACAACCTGGCGAACCGCGAGGGCCACAGGACCGGCACGGGCGCCGAGATCTGGGAGCAGACCGGCGGCAAGGTCGATGCCTTCACCTGTGCCTGCGGCACCGGCGGCACGCTGGCCGGCGTCGGCATGGCGCTGAAGCAGCGCAACCCGAAGGTGCGGATCGTGCTGGCCGACTGCGAGGGGAGTGGACTCTACGGCTGGGTGAAGAGCCAGGACCTGACAATCGCGGGCAGTTCGATCACCGAAGGGATCGGCAATTCGCGCGTGACGGCCAACCTGGAGGGTGCCCCGATCGACGACGCGGAGCGCATCCCGGACGCCGAGGCGCTGGCCCACATCTTCGAGCTGCTGATCCATGAGGGGCTGTCGGTCGGCACCTCGTCGGGGATCAACATTGCTGCGGCGGTGCGGGTGGCGAAGCAGCTTGGACCTGGCCACACCGTGGTGACGATCCTCGCAGATAGCGGCTCACGCTATCAGTCGAAGTTGTTCAACCCGGAGTTCCTGCGCTCGAAAACCCTGCCGGTGCCAGACTGGCTCATCTGATGGCGTGATTGGTTCGGGCCATCGGCCTCCCGCGCCGGCGGTCGGGCCGAGGCCTCGGGCGGGACCATCAGCCGGGCCAGGAGAAGGCCGCCCAGCACGTAGCCGGCATCGTCCAGGTGACCCACGATGGGAATCCGGTTTGGGATGAGATCGAACGGCATGAAGGGAAGGACGCCGCCGCCGATCAGACAGGCTTTCGCCAGGAAGCCCGTGCGCCAGTCGACAAGGGCGGTGACCAGGATACGTAACTGCTCGGTGAAGCTGCGTGTATCCCGGATTGAGCGCCAGCGATGCCAGACGTTATTGCCGAGTGCCATCGCCTTGATCTCGCCCCACCAGCGCCAATCGTCTCGTGTCCACGTTCTGGCCAGGGCAATCCACGCGCGCACCCAACCGATGCTGAAACGCCTGTGCGCGGCCGAGTAGATGACACTCGGCGCAGCTGCGGTCAGCCGCGTGCACGCCGTGCATGCCGTGGCAAGCTGGGTCTCGAAGCGATCCCGCGCCCACGCGACCAGTTCGCGATCCATGGCACAGCGTGCTTCGATCTCCTGCAGCAGATCGGCGTCAGGCAAAGGCAGCGATTCGTCCGGTGCGGCACCATAACGGCTGTATTCGATCGACTGCCAACCAAATCGGGCGGCGATGACTCGCAGCGACTCCTCAAAGTACTCGGTAATGCCGACGACGTCCATGGCAGCAAGGTTGCGCCTCGCCGCTTCCAGATCTGACCGATCCAGCTCGCCGGCCGACTTGTCGACAGCAAATCGAACCTGGAAATTGTCCCACCTGATCCCGGTCAGCTCATTGCAGCGGGCAAGAAAGAGTCTGACCGCCTGCGGCTCGCTTTTGGCTATGCCGCGAGACGGCAGTTCGACATCGAAGAACCGCGTGGCCGGTCGCCAGATATGACGGTGCTGCGTGCAGTGCTGATACAAAGAGAGCGTCAGTTGGATGGGGTCTCGGAAAAATGTAATAAATTGTAACCCGTCCGGTCCCGCTGCATCGGCTTGTCCGGCGTAATGTTCGTAGGAGACATGGCCGGCGACGAATGTAACACCCCGTGCACGAAGCGCCGCGACGCTGGGACGTTCGCGCTTGGCGAGATAACTGTGTTTTACGCCGTGAATCGTGCTGATTGCCCGGAACAGACTGGTTCCCGCGGTCTTGGGGCAGTGACAGAAGACCAGCATGGTTCAACGATCCACGCGTTGTTTTAGGGTCTATGGCGACAGCGAATCCTCGCTATCAAAATTCGATGCGTGCCGCCAGAGCATTGGGCGGCACGCAGCGATGGACCTTGGACACGCCATCTGAGAGGCAAGAGCGCCGGATCGTGGTGATTATGGAGCAGATTTAAGGATGTCTTGGGCAGTATGGGCAGCGCCGCGCGCTGACGAATCAAGCGAGCGATGCGGCCGGCAGCGATTGCGACAGCAGGAAACTCTGCAATTGCTCAACATGCTGGTCGCGCACAGCACCTGGCCGGCGGCGGATGACAAAATCCGAGGAGCCTGGCAGCGACGCGTCCGCGAACAACCGGGTCAGCCGTCGGCTCGAAAGCTCGTGGTCGATCAGCGGCCGACGGCCAAGCGCGATACCCGCACCCGCGACCGCCGCCGCGAGCGCGGCATTGAACGTATAGAACCGCACGATCGTCACCTTGGCATCCGCGCCGCAGCCCAGCAGTTCGAGCCAGGTGGACCAGTCCTTCTCCGGGCTGGCCACGTGATCCTCCTGCAGCAGCGTGTGCCGCAGCAGCGCTTCGGGACGGCCGGTCAACTGCAATGACGGGCTGCACACCGGAAACACGGTTTCGCTGAACAGCAGCCGGTCGCCATCCGCCATTGCGCCACGCCGGACACGCAGCACTGCAAGGTCGAGACCTTCGCGCACCATGTCCGGGTCTTCGTCCTCAATAGAGCGCAACTGCCACTGCACAGACGGATGCAGGGCGGCGAAGGCGGCCAATCGCGGAGCCAGCCAAAGCGATGCCACCGAACCGTTGGCCGAGATCGTCAGCATGGGCCGCGTGCCGCGGGCGTGCTGGCGGACCGCCTCACAGGCCGCGCCCAGCTGTGCGAACGTCACTTCAACCACGCGAAGCAGCGCCTCGCCATCCGACGTGACCGCGGTGCGGCTCAGCCCCGCTCCATTGCGCGCGCGGGTCAGCAGCCGGGTTCCCAACTCCGCCTCGAGCCCGCGGATCTGGTGGCTCACCGCGCTGGTACTGACATGCAGTGCCAGGGCGGCGCGGGCGAAGCTGCCGTGGCGCGCGACGGCAGCCAACGCACGCAGCGCCGCCAGAGGGGGAATTCGTTCAATCATCGCTGTTCAATATAGCTCAACAGCGGTTGAGAATCTCGCGTTTGCGCAACACTGGCCGGAACGCCCAGGATGGCGGCGCATCGCGGGAGAGAGCGAACCGTGCATTTCGATCTGAGACTGTGGCGTCTGACAAGCGGTCTGCGCGGACGCATCGCGCTGGCGATTCTGATCGGCCTGCTGGCGCTGGCGATCGGCATCGCCCGGTTCGCGTTCCTCGGCCAGTTCCTCGCCCGGCTGTTCCGCGACGCGCCGGCGGCCGAACTGGTCGTCCCGCTGGTGGGAGGCCTGGCCGCCATCCTGCTGCGCCCCTGGTTCGACCATCTGCGCACCATGGTCGCGCATCGTACTGCGACGCGCGTCCAGGAGGCGCTGCGCGGCCGCCTCTACGACAAGATCGTCGCGCTCGGGCCCGCGTGGTTCGGCGCCGAACGCACCGGCGGCGTCATGCTGTCGATCATCGATGGCGTCGAGCAGCTGCAGACGTTCTTCGGCCAATACCTGCCGCAGGTGACGATCGCCGCCTGCGCGCCGCTGGCGATCTTCGCGTTCATGGCGTTCTGGGACGTTCCCGTTGCCGCGGTGATGCTGGGCGCCGCGCTGTTCACCCTCGCGGCGCCGGCGGTGGTGCACGAGCGCACCAACCAGACATCGCGAGTGCGGCAGGATGCGTTCAAGGCGTTCGGCGAGGAATTCCTCGACGCGATGCAGGGCCTGCCGACCCTGAAGGCGTTCGGCCAGAGCGGCAGCTACGGCCGGATGCTGGCCGACAAGGCGCGCGCACTGTCGGACAGCACGTTCCTGGTGCTGGGCACCAGCATCCTGACCCGCGGCATCACCGACCTTGGCTGCGCGTTGGGGGCAGCCGGGGCGCTGGCGCTGGGCGCCTATCGCGTCCGCCACGGCGAGATGAGCATCGAGGCGCTGCTGATCGTGCTGATGGCCGGCACGGAAATCTTCCGCCCGCTCCGCGAACTGCGCACCGTGCTGCATCAGGGACTGACCGGCCAGGCGGCTGCGGCCGGCATCAACGCGCTGCTGGACACACCCATTACAGCGCCGGCCGCCCCCTCGATTGTCATTCCCGCGAAAGCGGGAACCCAGGGGCAACAGCGCGATGCATCCCTGGGTTCCCGCTTTCGCGGGAATGACGGGTCTGGGCGCGGGCATGACGCTGGACGAGAAACCAGCATCGCATTCGAAGCGGTCGAATTCGCCTATCCCGGCGGCCGGCGTGCCGCACATCGCGGGCTTTCCTTCACCATCGCATCCGGCGAACGTGTCGGCATCGTCGGCCCCAGCGGCTCCGGCAAGTCCACGATCGTGCGCCTGCTGCTGCGTCTGCACGATCCGCAGAGCGGCGCGGTGCGCATCGGGGGCCAGGACCTTCGCGCGCTCGATCCGCAGGCGGTGCGCCGGCAGATCGCGGTGGTGGCGCAGGACACATATCTGTTCCACGGAACAATCGAAGAGAACCTGCGCCTCGGCTGCCCCGACGCCAGCGCGGCCGATATCGCCGCCGCGGCGCGCGCGGCCAATGCGAAGGACTTCATTGAAGCTCTGCCGGACGGCTACCAGACGGTGATCGGCGAGCGCGGCGCCCGTCTGTCCGGTGGCCAGCGCCAGCGCATCGCCATTGCGCGCGCACTGCTGCGCGACGCGCCGATCCTGGTGCTGGACGAGGCGCTGTCGTCGGTCGATGCGGAGAACGAGGCGGTCATTCAGCAGGCGCTGGATCGGCTGATGGCCGGCCGTACGACGCTGATCCTCGCGCATCGCCTGTCAAGCGTGATCAATGCCGACCGTATCCTGGTGCTGGAGGACGGCGCCGTGGTGCAGAGCGGCAGCCATGCCACGCTGATCGCGCAGGACGGACCGTATCGTCGGCTGATGGGTCCGCAGCTTGGTGACCAACGGGAAGACGTGTCGCCATTGGCGCTGCTCGATCTGCCCGCCACTATCGAGGCGCCGGCGGAAGCGACCAGCGTGGTGGTGCGCGATCTCGCACAGGATGCCGCCGAGGTCGGCTGGCCGGAAACCATCCGCACGCTGCTGGGGTTCATCCGTCCCTGGCGGCGGCAGCTCGCGGTGACGGTGACCTGCGGTATCGGCCGTGTCGCCGCCTTCATCGGCGTGGGCGTGCTCGGCGCGCTGATCATCGCCGCGGTGCGCGCCAATACGCCGTCGCGGCTGCTGGTCGTCCTGCTGCTTGCGGCGGCGCCGGTCACCGGGCTGCTGCACTGGCTCGAATCGTTCCTGGCGCACGACATGGCGTACCGCCTGCTGGCAGTGATGCGCGTCGATCTGTACCGCAAGCTGGATTCGCTGGCGCCGGCGTATCTGCTGAAGCGCCGCTCCGGCGATCTGGTCGCGCTGGCAACGCAGGATGTAGAGACAGTCGAATATTTCTATGCCCATACGGTCGCGCCCGCATTCGTCGCGGTGCTGATCCCCGGCGCCGTGCTGGTGGCGCTGACCATGATCGCCTGGCCGCTGGCACTCGCGCTGCTGCCGTTCCTGGCCTATGCGGCGGGCTCGCCCGTGCTGGGCAGGCGTCGCATCGATGGGCTGGCATCGGCTGCGCGGGGCGCGTTGGGTGAGCTTGGCGCGCATGCGACCGAGACGATCCAGGGCCTGTCCGAGCTGCTGGCCTTCGAGGCCACGACGCGGCGACGCGACGAATTCATGGCGTATGCGCGACGCTACCAGACGATGCGGCTTACCCTGCTGCACGACCTCACGCAGAAGACCGCGGGTCTGGAGGTGGCGACCGGCCTGGGCGGACTGGCGGTCGCCGCGGTTGGTGCGCCGCTGGTAATGCACGGCTGGATCGCACCGACGACGCTGCCGCTGCTGGTGCTGATCTCAATCGCGGCGTTCCTGCCGGTGTCCGAGATCGCCCAGGTCGGACGCCAGCTCGCCGACACGATCGCCTCGACGCGGCGACTGCATGTGGTGCACTCCGAGCCGGTGCTGATCACCGACGGTCCGTGGGTTCCTGCCGCACCGCGCGGTGGCTCGACCGTGCGCTTCCAGCATGTGCGCTTCACCTATCCTGGCCGGCAGCGTCCCGCTCTGGCGGATATCGACTTCGATGTGTCGGCCGGCGCGACAGTGGCGCTGGTTGGACCGTCCGGCGCCGGCAAGAGCACCATCGCCAATCTGTTGCTGCGCTTCTGGGACCCGGACCAGGGCGCGATCCAATTGGACGGCGTCGATCTCCGCCAGCTCACGCTGGATGGCCTGCGGGGCCGGATCGCCTTGGTGGCGCAGGACACATACCTGTTCAACGACACGCTCGAGGCGAATGTTCGGCTCGCCAAACCCGATGCCACGCGCGAGGAGATCGCCACCGCGCTGCGTCAGGCCGCCCTGGCGGAGTTCGTCGCCGGACTGCCGGAGGGCCTGGCGACGCGCGTGGGTGAGCGCGGCGTGCAGCTTTCCGGCGGTCAGCGCCAGCGCATCGCCATCGCACGCGCGTTCCTGAAGGACGCGCCAATTCTCGTGCTGGACGAGGCGACCTCGCATCTCGATACGATCAGCGAACAACTCGTGCGATCGGCGCTCGATGCGCTGATGGTGAACCGCACCACGATCGTGGTGGCGCATCGGCTGTCCACCATCCAGGCCGCCGATGTGATCCTGGTGTTGCATGCCGGCTGCGTGATCGAGGCCGGCACGCACGCCGAACTGTCCGCCCGACGTGGCTTCTATGCGCGCCTGGTCGAGCATCAGATGGCCGGCGTAGCGGAGCGGCAGGCCGCGAATTAGCCGCTTAAAGTGATTGCGCTGGCCCACAGCGAAGCTGGCGCCGTCGGTGATTCTGGCACAAACTCAAGCCGCGCGGCCGCTTCCCGGGGCCTGCCTGGTCTCACCCGATCTCGTCCGGACGCAATGAAGGGAATCTGCTGATGCTTTGGTGGTTCATCGTTGTCTGGCTCGCCAGCGGGTTCGTGATCCCGGTCTTGTGTCTGATCAGCATGGCCCGTCGCGGAGTTTTCTTGCGAGACGTTGACGCCGAGCGGAGACAGACGGCAGGCGAGCCGCACAGCGCGGCAAGAGTGGCGTCCGGCGCCCGGGCCAAATGGGGTGCAAGCTGGCCGGCGTCGTCACTTGGCATGTGGGTGTTCAGGCTGACAGAGCACCGCCCCATTGGTGGGCGCATGACCCCCGAAGTGGGTCACGCAGGGCTGTATGTGATTTCCGGACTGGTAAGCCTTGGCGTACTGATCCTGCTGTTCGGCGGCTCGTTCGGCGATCCAAACACCACAATGCGCGACCAGCCTTCGGCTTCCGCCGTTGCCGATACACCGGTGACGTCAGCTGCGGCGGCAGGGGCGCGGCTGAATCAGTCGCGGGCCTCGGCTGCTCTCTCACCATCCCCTGTTCAGCTCTCGGCCAAGCCGGGGCCGGATGCCATTGACGGCGAGGAGGGGACGGTGGGGCGCGGCTTGTTGCCTGAGCGTACATCGCTCGGCGGAGCAGAGCACCTCGCTTCAATCCAGCCGCGAACCGGCGATGTGGGAAAAAGTGCCGGGGACTACGCCAGTCGCCCGACAGACACAGCGGCGCCGCAGGTGCCGGCCGTGGGTGTGCTCCCAACAGCGCCAGTTTACACCAAGCCACCGGTTGCGGATCGCGGCTGGGGCCACCGCCGCCCAAGCGGCACATCGGTTCGGTCATATTCCACCCGATCGAGCCGCGGTACATGGCTGTCGGCGCCTGCCATGAACGCTGGCGCCAACAGCTAACCAAGCCAGGGCTTTGAAGCGAATCGCGTCGGGTCAGGAGAATGCGCCGAGCCTGAGGGCTACGCGCAGGCGCCGCCGAGTAAGCCTGCCTTGATCTCGGGATTTGGCGGATTGCCCAGCCAGATCGAGAGAAATGCCTTGGCGAAGTCATCGCCGCTGACCGTCCCTTTCTCCGTGCCGCTGACATTCACCTGAACGCCGACACCCGGCCTGGAAGTGAAGGTCATCTGCTGACCGGTCCTCAGATCGGGCATCCAGCCCTCCAGCGTAGCGATGCGCTGTTGCAAGGCAGGAAGTTGTCCCTTGGCACTTTTGGCAAAACCTTCGTCAAATCCATTGCTGATGTCAGCAGCGTCGACATCGCGCACGAAATGCAGGATCAGCTTGATGGGCGTTTTCGAAGCGAGGATTGCGTTCGGGTCGCTCGACGGGGTGGCGACATACAACGCCGCGACGTAGACATTGATTTTGAGCAGGGTTGCCTTGCGCACGCCAAGGCCATTCAGCGTCAGTGTGCTTCCGTCGGCCTGGGTCTGCTCAGGAAAATTGACCCCCAGGCATTCCTTGGCGGAAGCGCCTCCCGTTCCCAGCGCCATGAGCATGCCAAACAACAGAAGACTGCGTCTCCAGACTATATCCACCACGTCACTCCATCCATGGGTTTCCTGTCGCATCGTTTGCAGATGAAGGGTGGACTGCTGTGACTTCAATTCACCGCCCTGTCCTCATCACACCGACTCGAAGTTGAAGCCATCGCCCCAGCGCTTCATCCGCCCGGAGGACGGCGACGGGAAGTGGGCCGTACAGATCAACGTGGACGTGTCGCATAGGCAGCTGAACAACTTGCGGCGGGATTCTCCCGCCTGCGGCGAACTGTAATCAACGCGCATGCCGAGTTCCGGATAACGGGCCTGCAACGGCGAGTGGATCATGTCGCCGGTGATCACGGCGTCGGCGTCGGGTTTGCCGACCTGTACCGAGTAGTGATCGATGGTGTGGCCCGGTGTTGGGAGCAGCTTTACGATATCGCTGAACTCGTAGTCGCTCTTGACCACTTCCTCGCGCTTCGCGGCGACAATTGGGAGGACGGAGTCCGTGATCCATGGGGCAGCCGATGGATCGTTCTTTTCCGTCTCGGTCCAGTAGGCAAGCTCGCGGTCGGCGAAGACATACCTGGCCTTCGGAAACGTCGGGATCCAACGGCCGTTCTCCAGCCTGGTGTTCCAACCGACATGGTCGACGTGAAGATGGGTGCACATCACGTAGTCGATCTGATCGAGCGAGACACCAGTGTCAGCGAGCCCTCTCTCAAATCGGTCGGTATTCATCATGTTCCAGAAAGGACGTGTCGGCCGTGGCTTGTGATTGCCGACACAGCTGTCGATCAGAATATTGTGGTGCGGGGTTTGCACCAGATAGGCCTGAATGCAGAGCACGAGCTGTCCGGTCTGCCGGTCGAGATAGCCTCCCTCGGTCATCCATCCACGATTTTCCTCCAGCACCTCCGGTGTGAGCGAGGGGAAGAATTCCAATGGGTTGAAGAAGGGAGCTTCCTGCTCGACCACGCGGTGGATGGTGATGTCGCCGATTTTGAATGTGGTGGTGGCCATGTCTGTGTCCCCGCAAGATAACCGGCGATGCTAACGGCGCTCCTGTTGGCTGGCTACCCTGGCAGGTCTGGTTGGGTATTCTCGGACGACCAGCCTAGGCCTGGGCGAACAACACCCGCTCGATTGCCAGGGCCATCGCCGCGACGAAAACGACGGCGGAGATAGCGTTCACCGCCCGGCGTTCCCAGGCGAAGCGGCAGAACCACAACAGTGCCGGGAATAGTGCTGCCACGACGATCGCCTGGCCGGCCTCGACGCCGAGATTGAAGAACAGCAATGACCCAACGATCCCGCTCGGCGGCAGACCGAGTTCAAGCAGCGCGCCCGCGAAACCGAAGCCATGCACCAATCCGAACACGAAGCTCACCACCCAGCGGCCCGAGGCGGCGCGTGTGCGAAAGATGTTCTCGAGCGCGACATAGGCGATCGAGAGGGCGATCACCGGCTCGACGATCGCCGGCGGGATGACGACCACGCCGAGGACGGCGAGCGCGAGCGTGATGCTGTGCGCGACGGTGAAGGCAGTGACGATGCCGATCAGGGAACGGAAGCGCCCGCCGCGCAGGATCAGCGCGAACAGGAACAGGATGTGGTCGTATCCGGTCAGGATATGCTCGACGCCGAGGCGGAAGAACGCAATCGGACTGCTTTGCGCAGATCCGCTCTCGGGCGTTGCGGTCGCCTCTGCTGCAAGCGCGAGGCGGGCCTGCCGGTGATCCGGCTCGAACAGCAGCTGCTCGTGGCCCTCCGGCCATTGGACGGTGGCCAGCGTGTGATGGTCGGGGCCAAGTACATCGAACAGGTTGTCGGTCAGCGACAACGTCCGGGGCGGGGCGGCGCAGGCGTAATCGATCGTGACAACGATGGTCGGCCGCGTCGGTGACGGCGGCTGGACGGAACCCGGTGCGGCGGCACAGGCCGTGTCGTTCGCGCCGACCGCAATATGCTGCGCCACCACCTCGGCGAGGTAGTCGAAGTCGCCCATCGGCGCTGCCCCCACCGCTTGAATCACCTCGGTGGTTAGGGTCAGCACGTAACGCACAGTCTGTCCGTGCACCGTGACGACGGCGAAGCCGGTACTGCCGGAGGTGTGCGCTTGTGCGCCTCCCAACAGCAAGGTCAGGAACAGAATAAGCGCAATGGCCGCGCGTCTCATCGTGGCAGACTGCCGTCGAACGCGCCTAGCCACGCCTCGCCGATGAAGCGCGACATCAGGTAGAGATGATCGTCGTTATCGATCCGCATGTATTGGAGAAACTCGTCGGGATTGCGGGCGCCGAAGTGGACCGTGAGCACGGGATTGGTCGCCGACACATAGAAGCTCGCGGTGATGCGTGGCACATCGAGACCGAATTCAGCGGGATCGGTGTCCTTCACATCGTCGGCGGGAATTTCGCGGGCAGGGCCCGAATTGTGCATCATCCGAACCGCCGTGCTGATCTGCTTCGCCACGGCGCCGTCGATCGCGGCGCCAGCCGGCGTGGCCCAATCGTCGTCGCCCTGACGCAGCACGGATACGCGCTGATCCGCCCGGACCAGGTCGACGCGGCGCACCTGCTCGGGCGGGGTCTTCAGCACGCCTTTGGCTTCGAATTCGACGAACTGGCGCTGTCTGGGCTGCTCGCCGCTGATCACCATCACGGCGAGATAGCCGACAACAAACGTGACGGCCAACGGCACTGCGATGCGCCGCCACCTGGTCATCGGCGCCGCCACCAAACAAGTCCGCCCAGCGCGATGACCATGAGCGGCAGCAGACCGGCCACGAGAACGAACACCGCGCGCGCCTGGCTCTGCGTCAGCAGCACGAGCGACGGGACCGGGATACGGGTGGCAACGGCGGTGGTGCGCTCCTCGCGCGCGAGCCAGCGGACGGCGGCAAGCAACAGGTCGCTGTTCGACATGTAGGGAAAGAACGAGTTGCTTGCAAAGTCGCAGTCGCCGATCACGACGGCGCGCAATGGCCTGCTGCCGCCCGGCAGCAGGCCCTCGGCTGCGACGCCGAGCACGCGCGGTCCAGGCACCGGCGCAGTGGCGGCGGCATTCGTCCCGGCCAGTTCGACAGGCTCGTCTGTCGCGCGGCTCGCGGCGGGTGCGACATCGCGGGTATAGCTGTCGCGGCTGCTCATCAGCAGCGGCGTCACGCGGATATCACCGGCGGGCTTGACGAGGGTAAGTGGCCGGATGCCCGGATAGAATGTCAGCGAGGCTGACTGGGTGATCGGGTGCGGATCGTAGCCGGTGACCGCGACCATTTCGGCGTCGGTCATGTAGTGGCTCAGCGGATCGACCACGACCTGCTGTTCGGGGTGGACACCTAGGTCGCCGGTCAGCCGCGCAAGCCCCGGCTCCAGCACGAAGCCCAGGTCGAACAGCAACAGCGCCGCTCCGCCCTGTGCCAGATAGGTGCGCAGCGCGGCGCTTTCGCCGGGAAGAAATGTGGTGCGCGGGTTGGCGGTGACGATGAGCGTGCAGTCGCCGGGAACGTCGTGGCTGGTCGCGAGAATGAGCTGGCGCGCTTCGTAGCCCTGCGCCTCCAGCGCGCGGCGAAAGCGTCCGACGCCGTGGCCCGCCATCTGCACTACCGTCGAGGACGCGTCGTCATGGCTGTGTTCGGCGACACCCTCGAGATGCGTGTGGAACTCGAAATTGTCCATCGGCAATTCGTTGTGGCCTTCGATGAAGCAGACGGTGATGACCCGTTCGCGCAGCACGCGCTGGACACCAAGCGCGATCTCCGCCTCGTCGGTGCTCTGCACCATCACGCGCCGTCCGTCGGCTTCTATCATCGCCGCGTTGTAGATACGGATGCCGTTGGTGCGCGCCAACGTGGGCTCCTTGTCGGGATCAATCGCGGTGAGCCGGAACAGCGGACTGCGCCGTTGCATCAGCTTCAGGATGTCGCTTGCGCGCCGCCCCGCGGGATCCTGCGAGTGGTAGAAATACGTGACGCGCACCTCGCGGCCGAGCCCGTCCACCACCTTCATCGCCGCGGCCGATGGCGTGTAGATCTTCTCGCGGGTGAGGTCGATGTGACCGTCGTGCAGCGTGAGCGCCACATTGGCAAGCGCGAACAGCGCGAACCCGGCGACGACCACGCCGCCGGTGTAGAGCCAGTTCAGCCATCGCCCGAGCCGCGTCTGCAGCGGCAGTCGCAGTCCTGCCCAGAACAGCACCAGTACCGCGGCCAGCCAGCCGATCCCCCAGAGTAGCGGTTGAAGCTCGATTTGATGTTCGTCCATCGCTGCTCAGCGGCGCGCCAGCGCGCGAACGGTCAGGAACAGTCCAAGCAGGATCAGCGCGAGGAAAAAGCCGAAATCCGAAGTGTACATCGACCCCGTCGCGAAAGGCGTGAAGCGCGCGAGCAGCGACAGGCCGAGAAACCAGTTCTCCATGGGCGAGGGCAGCAGCGAGGCCAGCGAGTCGATTGACCACAGGATGCCGAAAACACCCAGCGAGACCACCGCGGCCACGATTTGATTCGCGGTGAGGGCCGATACCGCGAGGCCAAGTGAGACGAGTGCGCCGGACAGCAGCACGAGGCCGAGATAGCCGCTGTAGATCGGACCCCAGTCAGGATCGCCGTAGATGCCGATGACCAATGCATAGGTGAGGGTCAGGCCAATCATTGCCAACAACACCGTCATCGCTGCGGCAAATTTTGCCAGCACGATGTCGATCTCGCGCGCCGGCGATGTCAGCAGCAGTTCCAACGTGCCAATGCGGCGCTCCTCGGCGAACAGGCGCATGGTGAGGATCGGCACAAGCAGCACGAACTGCACCGCCGCCTGAAAGAACAGCGGCACCAGGCTCGCCTGTTTGGCAACGATGAGGGTGACGGCGAAGCTGTAGCCGCTGAGCAGCAGAAACACCGCGATGATCGCATAGGCGACCGATGAGACGAACAGCGCGCCGACCTCTTTGACGATGAGCGCGCGCAACACCGTCAGTCGCTCCCGATTTCGGTGGTCAGCCGCAGGAAGGTCCGTTCGAGGTCCGAACCGGCCGCCGCAATGTCCGCGATCGCGACCACGGCCAGGAGACGTCCGTTCAGCAGAATCGCGACGCGGTCGGCCACCCGCTCGATCTCGCTCAGGATATGCGATGTGACGATGACGGAGCAGTGCGTTGCAAGCCCGCGCATCAGTCCGCGAAGTTCGATGATCTGCCGTGGATCCAAACCGTTGGTCGGCTCATCAAGCACCAGGAGTTCGGGCTCGTGCAGGATGGCCTGGGCGATCGCCACCCGCTGTCGGTAGCCGCGCGAGAGCCGTCCGATGATGATCGAAAATACATCGTCGAGCGCCAGCCGCTCGCGGACGAACGCCAGGCGGTCGTGCAGCCTGTCGCCAGCAAGACCGCGCAACCGGCCCATGAAGGTGAGGAACTCGCTCACGCGCATGTGCCGGTAGAGCGGCGCGTCCTCGGGCACATAGCCGACCCGCCCGCGCGCGGCGCGTCCCTCGCGCACCAGGTCGAAGCCGCCGGCCTGCGCCGAGCCGGCGCTGGGTCGCAGGTAGCCCGTCAGCACGCGCAGGATGGTAGTCTTGCCGGAACCGTTCGGACCAAGCAGGCCCAGTATCTCGCGCTGGCCGACCTCGAACGACACGCCGTCAACCGCGAGGGTCGCGCCGTAGCGTTTCGACAGACGGTCGAGCGCCGCCGCCGCAACGGCACCGGCGCCATGACCCTCCAAGTGCCGCGCCTCAGTCGTAGAATTCCGGCGCCTTCTTCATGGCCTTGAACGTATCCGGATCATGCGCGGTGAAGAAATCGGCTTTCTCGGTTGCCATCTCGTAGCGGATCCACTCGTAGGCGCTGAGGATGCCGCTGGGCGAATAGGCCAGGCCGATGCTCGGCGGGAGGTTCTTCTCGACATTCTCCCTGAAGTAGACGTTGTCGCCGGTGAGGATCGTCGGGCCTTTGTTCTTCAGCCGGACCACCATCATCTGACTGCCCGGCGTGTGTCCGACCCAACGCTTCACGACGAGCGAGCCGTCGCCGAACAGGTCCAGATCGCCGTTCAGCTGAAGCATCTTGACCGCGTTCGGTTGGTCGGTGGCAGGCGAGCGCAGTGGCATCACGTCGCCAATGATGTAATTGGCGCCGGTGCCGATCTCGGGCCAGAACGCATTCTGGATCTCGGTCTTCTGCACCACAAAGGTGGAGTTCGGGAACTTCCCGACGTTGCCGGCATGATCGAGATGCAGGTGGCTGACCACGACATATTTGATGTCGTCCGGTTTGAGGCCGATCTTCTGCAATTGGGTATCGATCGCGACGTCCGGCGTGTTCACCGGCTTCAGCGCGTTGAACGCTGCGCCCCAGTAGGACGGGTCGGTGATGATCTTGTCATTGTTGCCGGTATCAAAAAGCACGTTGCCCCGTGGATGCATCACAACGAAGAAGCCGACCGGCACCTGGATCTGTGGCGTCATCGGCGCGCCGTTTTGCAGGTAGCCCTTGCCGAGCGTCAGCGCGCCGGAACTGAAGGCATAGAGCTTTATCTCCTGTGCCTGTGCAGCACCACAAAACATGGCGCCCAGCAGGAGAACACTGAGCGCCGTTGCCGTCTTGCCTACCATTTTGGACCCCCTCCGGCGAAGCTTGTTACGCTCGCTGAATTCTGACGCTGTATCCTGCCACGGGCGCTTTCGGCGGTCCACCGCCCGCCAGTTTGGCGCGCGATGGCCGACAATCGCCGATCGTCTGGCGCGACCACCGAGGCCACTCAAGAGTATGCGCCGCCGGCTGCGCGCGCTACATTTGGCACGTCGATACGGCGGTGTTCAGCACCGCGGCCCGGTGCAACGAAACTAACAAGAGGAAATCAACAATGGCTCTCACGCTCGAAGAAGCCAATCGCATCATCGACGGGGCGGTGGCGAAGGCAAGGGAACTCAACATCCGGATCAGCGTCGCGGTGTGCGACGCCGGTGGCCGTCCGGTGGCGTTTCAGCGCATGGACAACGCCATCTGGGCGAGCGCGTACGGCAGCCAGGGCAAGGCTGTCGCATCGGCTGCCTTCGGCCGTCCGAGCGGCGAGCTGTCCGAGCGGGCACACCTTCCCACTCCGGCAGGCATCGCCGCGGCGGAGGGCGGCCACATGATCATGGGACAGGGCGCTGTGCCGATACTGCGCAACGGTGTCATCGAGGGCGCGTGCGGTGTGGGTGGCGGCACCGCGCAGCAGGACGAGGACTGTGCCCGGCACGGGGTCGGGAAGCTGTAGCAGCCCGCGAAGACCTGTCGCCGGCTGGGCAATGCAGCAGTTCGTCCGATGACGCGACACCGCGTCGCCATCCGCGTTCCGGTCGGTTGGCCCCTGCCCGATCTTGCGGCGTTTGTTGCGCGCTGCGAGGACGCGGGCTTCGATGGCGTCGGCATTCACGACCACCCTTCCAGCGGCCGTGACGCCTATCTGGCACTGGCGCTCGCGGCGCGCTCGACAAATCGCCTGCAACTCTTCCCGGCCACCTCAAGTCCCGAGGTTCGGCATCCGCTGGTTCTCGCCTCGCTCGCCCACAGCCTGGAGGAAATTGCACCTGGACGCACATGCCTGACGGTGGCCCCCGGCTTCATATCGACGCGGAGCATCGGGAAGCCGCGTGCCGGTGTGGCGTTCATGCGCGAGGCGATTTGCAATATCCGTCGCCTGCTTGCCGGCGAAGAGGTCGCGTTCGGTTCAACATGCATCAAGATCAGGAATCGCAGCACAACGCCGACGCCGGTCTATCTGCTCGCTGCCGGTTCCCGCATGATCGAACTCGCGGGCGAGGTGGCTGATGGCGCATTCCTGATGGTCGGTCTGCATGCAGCGCCCATCCGTAGTGCCTTGCAGCACCTTGAGGAAGGAGCGCGACGGACCGGCCGCTCCCTCGCCGACTTCCCGGTGGTGTTCGTGGTTACGCTCGGTCTGGGACCCGATACCGAGGTTGGCGCGCGATGGGTGCGGAGTTGGTTCGCGCCGGGCCAGCCCTTCCTTGCCTATCCAAGCATCGCGAATCTTCGCTGGCTGCGTGAAGCTGGGTTCGATATTGCGGACATGCACGATCCTGCTGCCATTTCGGAGGATCGTGCACGTGACATTGCCGATGCGTTCGGCTTGTTCGGCTCGCCGGAACGCTGCGCCGATCGCCTGCTGCGTGCGCGTCAGGAGGCGGGCGTCGGGGATGTGTTCCTGTTCCCCGCACATGACCTTGCCGGCGGCTATAACATGCCGGAGGTCGAGATTGACGCTTTCGAGCGCATCATTGGCCCGCGGCTCGCAGCGTCGCGTTGATCAGTGGTGGTGCGAACGGCGATGAAACTGGCAATACCGGATCTGATCTCCAACTCGTATTTTCCGGCGCTGGCGGCAGCCGAGCTCGGGTTCTTCGCGCGCGAGGGCATCGACGTTTCAGCCGAACTTATCTTCCCGGTCGATCGCGCCTACGCCGCGCTGCGCGACGGCGAGGTCGACTTTGTCGGTGGCGCCGCGCATGGCGCGCTGGCCGCCTTTCCCTCATGGCGCGGCGTCAGACTGCTCGGCGCGCTGTCACAACGGATGTATTGGTTCCTGGTGATGCGCGCCGAACTCGGGATCGCCCGCGGCGATCTGGCCGCGCTCAAGGGCAGACGCATCGGCGCGGCACCCTGGGTCGAGATGGGACTGCGCCGCCTGCTCGTCGCATCCGGGCTGGACCCCGGGCGCGATCGCATCGAGATCGCACCGGTGCCCGGAGCAACCGGGTCCAGCGTCAATTTCGGGCTGACCGCAGCCGAGGCACTCGCGGCAGGCAAGATCGACGGGTTCTGGGCCAACGGCATGGCGACCGAGTTGGCGGTGACCACAGGCGTCGGCTCCATCGTCCTTGACGTTCGCCGCGGCGACGGGCCCGCCGGTTGCTTCGACTACACAATGCCGGTGCTTGCGACGACCGAGCGGCTGATCGAACGTTCGCCGGAAAGCGCAGCCGCGGCGGTGCGTGCGCTGGTTGCGACGCAGACTGCCCTGAAGCACGACGTTTCGCGTGCCACCGAAGTCGGCCGTAAGCGATTTCCGCCGCGCGAGGCGGAACTGATCGCCGGGATCGTGCGCCGCGACCTGCCATTCTACAGCGCCTCGATCAGCGAGGCTTCGGTCATCGCGATCAACGCATTCTGCCGAGATGTCGGTGTGCTCGACGGCGACGTGTCATATGATCGCATCGTTGCACTGCAATTCCGCCAATTCTGGTGCGAGAAAGGTTGATGAGGCGGGCCTGGGCCCGTGGCGCCGACATGGTCTGATGCGGCATGACAGTGGACTTCGCGCATCAAGGGATGACAAAATCTACTTCCATCCGCAATTCGACGACAACAACAGCCGCCGCGTCTTTGGTTATGCGCGTAACGGCGGCAGCGCAGTAGGAAGTTCCGGGCAGGTGATCGTGCTTGCAAACATGGGCGCGGAAAAATTCCCGGTCTATGGAATTCCAGGATGGCCATGGGGAGCAACAGCGCTTACCGCGATTGGAAATCCAGGCGCAGCAGCTCCGGTGTACAACTCGGGGACCAACACACTCACGTTGGCGTTGGATGCTTTCCAGGTGCGGGTGTTTACTTGCTAGAAGCCTGGCGGACCTAGTAGCGATTGGGCTGATTTACCTTGTTTGCGGGGCTGGTGCCCTTTGACGGAAAGGCTGCGGAAGGTGATCGACCAGCGTGTCACGTCCATCTCGGCGATACTGTGCTCCCATTCATGCCGCACCTCGCCGGTCAGATGGTAGATCGAGCGCGGCGTCAGCATCGCTGATGCCCGATCGAAGCCGCCGGGCCTGCTCCGCCGGAAACGCATCGTCGCCGGAGCACCGAGCGAGATGCCAAGGACATGCTCGAAGACCGGCCGGTCCCGGTGCCAGCCTATCCCGGCCCCCGGATCGTAACGGATCAACAGTGCCTGAACGAGGTCATGTGGCTCCAGTCGGGCGAATCGCGCAGCCTTATCACGCAGCGGCAACAGCCAATCAGGGATCGGATCGACGGGACCGAAGCTTGCATTGTCGAAGTCGTAGTGCCAGCCAAAGGAGGCGGTCAGGCGCTTTCCGTGCCATCCGTGAAATCGGAAGGGCGCCAGTTCAATCCCCGCGATGCACGAGATCAGCGCCTGTTCCTCGCTCGTCGTCACGATGGCCTCCGCCTGCGTCAGACCCGCAGGACGAGGCGGTTCGAAAAAATCGGATTGCGCCGCAGACAACTTCGACTTCGTCATTGGATTCCAAATTCAGACCCGGTGCGCGGAAGCCGGCCACCGACATCGCGGAGCAATATGGCTCGACCTCCTCTGGCCGGATGCGCCAGAGTTCTCTTTCTGTTCGCGGCCTGATATGGTCACGTCATGCCGCTGCGCAAGATCATCCACGTCGACATGGACGCCTTCTATGCGTCGGTCGAGCAGCGCGACAATCCGGAGCTTCGGGGCCGTCCCGTCGCGGTCGGTCACAGCGGCAAGCGCGGTGTGGTGGCCGCGGCGAGCTATGAGGCGCGCGCGTTCGGCGTCCGCTCCGCCATGCCGTCCACCACCGCCATGCGACAGTGCGCGGAGCTGGTGTTCGTGCCGCCGCGCTTCGACGTCTACCGTGCCGTCTCGCGCCAGATTCATACCATCCTCGTGGAATACACACTGCTCATTGAACCGCTGGCGCTCGATGAGGCCTATCTCGATGTGACGGAGAACCGTCGAGGCCTGCCAACCGCCTCCGCAACCGCAAAGGCGATTCGCGCGCGCATTCTCGAAGAGACCGGTCTGACCGCTTCGGCGGGTGTCTCCTACAACAAATTCCTCGCCAAGCTCGCGTCCGGTCAGCGCAAGCCGAACGGCCAGTTCGTCATCACCCCTGAGATGGGCCCGGCCTTCATCGCGTCATTGCCGGTCGCCAGGTTTCACGGGGTCGGACCCGTCACCGCGGCAAAGATGCAGCGGCTCGGGATCGAGACGGGCGCAGATCTGCGGGCGAAGTCGTTCGCCTTTCTGCAGCAGCATTTTGGCAAATCGGCTGCCTGGTATCTCGGGATTGCGAACGGCGAAGACGACCGGCCCGTCGTTGCTGACCGTCCGCGCAAATCCTCAGGCTCTGAAACCACCTTCGAACGCGACCTGACCGCATCTGCCGAAATCGTGTCTGGGATCGAGGCGATGGCCGATGATGTATGGGCCTGGTGCGAAAAGGCGAGAGCCTTCGGCCGGACCGTGACGGTGAAGGTGAAGTTCGCCGACTTCCGCCAGGTCACCCGAAGCCGCAGCTTCTCGACGGCGATCGCACATCACGATCTCCTGCGCCAGGCAAGCGTCGAACTCGTCCGCACGCTGCTGCCGACCGCCAAAGGCATTCGGCTGCTCGGTGTCACCGTATCGAATTTCGACCGGGAGCCGGCCAGTGCCGCCGATGCGCTTCCGCTGTTTGGTGTCGGCGAGGCGATCGTGTCTCAACCGGACGCCGATCCGGGCGTCGCAGCGACGGTTCCAAGGCCGGAGCCTTATCAAGGAACAGGGTGAGCGGCGTGAACGTAGCGGCGATCGGATGCATCATCCCGCGCAGCACCATGGCACCCGATTCCTGATCGACCATCTGGGAAGGTCGCTCGTTTTTCGCCATATCGTGGACATGCATTTGCCCCAGCGCCCTGCCCATCCTCTCCCTCGGAGGGCAAAAAATGCGCATCAACATGGTTGGATTTGCTGTCGTTGGCTTGCTGGCAGTGGGAGTTGGGACTCCAGGCGCAGCATCGCGGATGGGAAGAACATCATCGGTGGGAAGAGAGCAATCGTCACTCCTCACCTCCGCCGCCGTTTAGCTATCAGCACCCTTGAAGGTAGAGAACCATGCGTATCAAGATCATCGCGGCAGTCATGCTGCTGGTCACTGGCGGATTGCTCTGTGGGTGCGTCATCGAGCCCATCGGCTATGGCTGGCACCATCCCTACTACCACGATCGCTACTGAGGGAGGACATCGCAGAACGGAGGGACCAGCTACAATCTGCCGTCGCTGGGCGCTATACGACCAGCCTGATCTTCTTGCCTGTTGCGGGTTCGCGCGGCAGTCCCTCCGTCTCGTTGAACGATCCCCACATATCGCCATTGTAGCCTTCCAGCGAGAACTGGCGCGGGCGGTAAGTGGCCTCCTGTTCAGGCATAATGTGCTTCACCCCGACCGAGTACTCGTACACCATGCCGTCCGGCCCCTCGAAGTACACCATCATGGCGGTGGAAATGGGATGCCGTCCGGGGCCATAGACGATCTTCACGCCCTGCTGCTTCAGCCAGTAGTAGGATCGCATCACATCGTCGATGTCCTCGACCTGGTGATTGATGTGCTGGATTCCTGGGCGCGACGACGGCATCAGCACCACCGTATGATGCACGGTGCCGATGCGCAGGAACGGCGCGTCACCAAGCCAGTCCGAAACACGGGCGTTGATCAACCGGGTCCAGAACTCGGTATCTCGTTTGGTATCAGTACTGAACAACGCGACATGGCTGAAGTTGGTGATCCCGACGTCGCGCGCCGGAAAGAAACGCGTGCCGCTGTTATATGGCCGCGCCAGTATCTCCAGCTTATTTCCGCTTGGATCGGATGATGCGATGAACGCCTGGGTGCGCCGGCTGTCGCACTCCTGGCGCGTACCGAAATGAACCGGCCGCCCAGCTTTTTCCAGTGCTGCACCGACAGCGTCCAGATCGCCAGGATCAAGGAGTTCCAGGCCGATTGTCTGATCCGACGGGTCGCCTTCGAAATACACGAGTGTATGATCGCGTGTGTCGCCTCGAATCTCCGACTTGTCGCTGCGGAAATAGGCCGCATTGCCTTCCCGTGCGACCAGTTGCAGCCCGACAACGTTGGTTGCGAACTTGATCGCGGAGTCAAGGTCTTGCGTCCCTAGCCGCGCATATCGGATATCGTGCAAATTGATCATCTCGCTGTCCCTTCGTGATCGCGTCGCCACGCACCTGCCCGATTCCAGGTAATGCTCCAGGTCACTCGACGAGGTCGAATTTGTGCCTAGGGGATGCTAACCCAGATGCGGATCGGGCACAAAGGTTTGCTCGGCGCGCGCGGCAGGACTTGACGCGACATCGATCAGGTGAGCTACGACGCGGCTAGTCATGTTCGAGGAGAGTGAGCCCATGACCGAGACGCTGGACGACCGTATTCGCGAGCGCGCCTATCACATCTGGGAAGCCAGTGGTCGGCCGCCCGGCCGCGATGAGGAGTTCTGGCAGCGAGCGTGTGAGATGGTTGCCACCAGTGGCGAGCAGCCGAGTTCCGGGGTGCAGCGGCGTCAGCAAAAGCAGCCGCAACCGCCCCAGACGCCGCGCAATCGTGGCCGCCGGAAATCACCTCTGGCGTCATCAGGGGCATCGGCTCCAGCCGGCTGACCGTGAGCGTGCGGAGGGAGCAACACCCCGGTCCATGCAATGAAACTCGAAGTCACCATCCGGACAACCTGCTGAAATAAGTTACCGCCAACACTGGTTCTACACAGCGTTGGAGGGCATCGTGTGCGCGGGATCAGACGACGAGGCAGGTTTGAACGGCTTGCTGCGGGACCCACTCATCCGGCTGGTAATGGATAGCGACGGCGTGACCGAACAGGCCATGATCGCTCTTGTGGAGCAAGTGCGCCGGTCCCTGGCCGTGCGTGAACGACAAATGAGCCCGGTGCATAAAGATTGTTCAGGTCGGCTGCGTCGCCGGCCAGGCAGGTGACGTGCCCAAAGGGATTTCAACGTTCGGTGGGAGCGCCGAATTGCTACTCAATGCTGGCCGGGCTTGGTGCCGTGGGCCCCCTGACCGGGCTGAGACGACGGGTCTGCAGTGGTCGGGCCGCACGCCGGGGCCAGTTCGTCCTGCACCATTTGGGAGCAGTCTGTAAGGATTGCGTCACTGCGCCCGACCGACGAACCGCCTCCCAGCCTTTGCACGACACCGTCAATTTCATCTGAAGACAACGGGTGATAGCTTGAGCAGACCACCTGTGATTTGCTGACGCGATGGATCTTCAGGCAGCCCTCCGCGATCTTGCCCAGACAATGACCGGCGCCGATCGGACATCCACGCCTGAAGCCCGGCTCCGGTTGGCCCGGCGGGTACTCATCAGCCGCGGTCTTGAGGCGGTGAAGATCGAGCCTCCCGCCAATCCCACGCTCGATACCGTCATCAGAGCGGCAGCATCAGCGCCACAGACTCCGTCGCGTCAAACATTCGCTGTGCTCATGGTCCATGCGCTCGCCGTGAGGGGATTGGTGCCAACTGGTACAGCCAGTGATGTCCGTATTCTTATTGAAAGCGCATTGCCGCACGTGCTGCTGCGGTCCGGGTATCCATTCGGGGGAACGGCATACGAAAAGCATCAGGCATTGGATCGGCTACACACGAAGATTGACGAGCTTCTGGAACCCCTGCAACCAACATTTCCTAATTGGCAAGGACTGTACGCTGGCTAATCGTAGCGGTCATGGGCAGACCTGGCTAACGGTCATAAAGGATTCGCAGCACGACGAACCAGGGATAACGCGCGTCAAGCACACGGTCTCCAGGATCAGCCAATTGCCCGTTGCTCGTGACCGGCACGTGCTTCATCGTCACCGCATGATCGACGTTACCTCCGATGACGCTGATTTGATCCTTTTCGCGAGAGACGACGATGTCGCAATGCCCGGCGAATTTGTGCGCTGGCAGTTTCTCATACGTCAACGGACGCCTGGTACGCGAGAAACAGATAAGATCGCCGACAACAGGTGCATACTCGTCTGCGCGCTCGGCGACCACTGCCCAGCCGGACGTGCGGCCGAGCTTCATATCCATGCCAATGTTGATATAGACATAGTGGGAGGGCGAGTAGGGGAAGCGCGCGCCTGCCCCCGCCGTTCGCATAATATAGCTGATGAAGGCAGCCGACCAGGCATAGTAATCGTCGCGACGCTCGTCGATTACCTGCCCGCTTTCATCGTGCTCCCCGGTCCACGCGGACTCACGGCGATCGCTGTCCTGGCCGAGCCACCAGTACTCTCCGATACGCTCCCAAAACCCTGGAAGGCGTTCGGGGTTGTCAATTGGCCCAGACTCTGAGTTCGTGTGCGGCGGGTCGTCATCCACCCGTGCGCCAAACAGGCGCCATTCCTGCTCCGCGATCGCCACGGCCTCGACGCGGCTGAACGGCTCATAGGGCATGCGCGCAAACGGCGGCGAGTGCCCGGACAGGGCATTGAACTGCTCGATTTGCGGCTTTGCGCTGGGTTCCTCTACCGCGGGCGGCGGGCTTGGCGCGCACGCCCCGAGGATGAGCGCCATGACGCAAAATGTTCGGACCGGTGCACACAAGCAAAGCTGCATGGGAGTCCCGCGGCGCTGCATCTGTGCGGCAAGACCGGGGACCGGAATTGGCCAGTAGGTTTTGTCCGCCAGGGCTTGTATACGAGACAACGCCGTAACGCTGCCAGATAGAGTTGCCGCCCGTGACCGCAGCCGAGATCGTTGCAGCCGCGACGGGTGCCGTCGCCCGAGCGGTCGCCGCTCACATCCCCGGAGCCGTTCTCGGGGCCGTTACGACGGCGGGCGACCGCGCAGCCGAGGCTTTTGGTGTGGCGCAGCGCGAACCGGGTCCCGCGCCAATGCACCGGGGTACATGGTTCGATCTCGCGTCTCTCACGAAGGTTCTTTTCACGACGCCGACGATCTTGCGCCTGGTGGCGCAGGGACGCATCGCGCTGGATGACAAACTGACCGTGGCGATTCCGGACCTGCGGCAATACGATCAGACCGCGGCGGAGCGCCATCTCACGTTCCGTCAATGCCTCAGCCACCAGACGCACCTGCCCGCGGTCGAGCCGATCTACACCTACGGCCTGGACGCGGCGACGTCACGCGCTTTCATCCTGCAGCGCGTCTGGCCGAAAGGGCCGCCGGTCTATTCCGACATCAATTTCATGCTGCTGGGCATCGCGATCGAGCGGCTGAGCGGATGCTCACTCGACGATCTGCCGCTGCCTCCGGGACTGGCGTGGCGTTCGGAGCCATCCGAAACCGCGGCGACCGAACGCTGCTCCTGGCGAGGCCGCGTGCTGCGCGGCGAGGTGCACGACGAGAATGCGTTCGCGCTGGGTGGTGCCGCCGGCCATGCTGGGCTGTTCGGCACGATCGACGGTGTCCTCGATGCCGCACAGCGCCTGCTGCAGGGAGTCGATCCTTGGCTGACCGAGTTGCGCACGCGGCAGTCGGCAACGCGATGCCTGGGTTGGGAGGCGCAGCATGCGGGATGGTCCGGCGGCAGTGCCTGCTCTGAGGAGACCATCGGTCACACCGGGTTCACCGGCACCGGCGTATGGATCGATTTCCAGCGCGGACTATCCTGGGCGCTGCTGACCAACCGCGTACATCCATCGCGTCACCAGGACACCGGCATCGACGCATTGCGCCGCCAGGTCGGTGAACTGATAAGCCGTGGGATACCGTGAGGATTGGCCGGCGTTGTAGCGGCGCTGCCGCCGTCGCGCTGCTGTTCGGCGTCTCGGCTGTGAGCGCCCCGGCAGCCTCACTGGACAGGCTGCTTCGTGCCTATCCGGATGCGCTGGCCGGCTTCCACGACTCCACCCTGATTTGGCGCGACGGCACCCGCATGCCGGTCGGGGATGAGCGGTCTGACAGCAGCATGGAGGAGCAACTTCGGAACGGCACTATCCTCGATCAGTTGCGATTGGCGTACCCGGCAGGTGCGCCGGTTCCGCCGGCGCCGCAACAAGATCCGGGGCGTGTCCGCAACACAGCGTTCTTCGACAAGATGTATGGCGACTGCACGGCTGGAGCGGTGGCGCCGAAGCTCGCGGAAGTGGTGTGGCTGCCGAGCACGTGGGGACATATCGTCAGAATCACGTCGGTCAACGGCGTCGATCGGCAGTTGGCCGTGATCTCTCGCGAACTGGATGCGCTGCCCGCCGCGGACAAGAAATTCCTGTATCCACTCGGCGGGACCTATGCCTGCCGGCCTGTTGCCGACACCGGTCAGACGAGTATGCATGCCTGGGGCGCGGCCATCGATATCAACCCGGCCTTTTCGGACTACTGGCTGTGGCACCGGACAGCCGGTATTAGCACAGCCTATGTAAACCGCATTCCCCTGGAAATCGTAGCCGTCTTCGAAAGGCACGGCTTCATCTGGGGAGGGCGATGGGCGCACTTCGACACGATGCACTTCGAATACCGGCCCGAACTCCTGGGCGATCATCCAGAGGAAGAGAAGCCGAATGGTGGTCGCTAAATTGGACCGTTATGCTCCCACGCCATGGCCGGGCATCATCCGCCCGATGACTTCTCCGTCTCCGCAGGTGCGGGAGCCGTCGCGGCCGGCGTGGCGTGCGGTGCCGGTGTCTTGTCGATCGCGCCGGTCATCGGAATGAAGAACACCCCCATGTCGCGCTTCGAGTGGATCTTGCCCTCGGCGTCCTTGGTATAGACGTAGAGCACCTGTCCGCGCTTGAACGGCTGGCCGATCGGGATCACCAGCCGCCCGCCGGGCTTCATCTGCTTGAACAGATCGGGCGGCGCATACTGCGCGGCGCAAGTCACGATGATGATGTCGAAGCCGCCCTGCACCTCGGGCCAGCCGTAATACCCGTCGCCCACCCGCGTGCGCACGTTGTTATAGCCGAGCGGGGCGAAGATCTTGCTCACCGCCTTGCCCAACGGCTCGATGATCTCCACCGAATAGGCCTGCTTGACGATGCGCGACAGCAGCGCGCTCTGAAAGCCGCTGCCGGTGCCGATCTCCAGCGTCACATCGGCAGGCGTCGGCTTGCAGACCTGCGTCATGTAGGCCTGCCCGAGATAGTCCGACAGCGCCGACCCGTAGCCCAGGCCCCATGGCTTCGGAGTATCCTCGTAGGCGTCGCCGGGTGTAGCCCGACGTTCGGAATACAGATAGTGGAAATACTCGCGGGGTACCGCCTCGAATGCCGCCATCACGGCCGGATCGGCGGCGCCGAGGCGTTCCTTCAGATACCCATCGATGTGCTTCAGCGCCATCGTCTTGCGCTTCTGGATGGCGTCGAACTGCGCCTCGGTGAGGCTGGCTGGCCGGCCCGACGCCGCCATGGCGGTCTCGTAGGCGGACTTCGTCCAGGGCGGCGCGGCGCGCACCGGTTGTGCAAGGCACAGCGCGCCGGCGGCGGAGATCACTCCGCGGCGCGTGATCGGACGGAAAACAGTTGCCACGCGCGGCTCTTCCTCGCTGCTGGAAACGACACCAGCGCGATCACATACAACACCGCGGCGCATAGCAGAACCCGGCTGAACCCGGCTTCGCGCGCGATCAGGTTGGCCAGTGGCGTGGCCACCACTGAGAAGGCACCGTTCAGCCCCCAGGCCCAGGGCAGGAACCCGCCGGAGCCGGAGCGCGCCAGGCCGAGTGGGAACGGCAGTCCGAGCGCCAGTGATACCGGCGCAAGAACCGCGAGCACCAGCGCCGCCCGCGCCAACCACGGCAGACCAAGCGTGGCCAGGATTGCCGGCTGCAGCGCGAGCAGCACAGCGGCGCACCAGGTCAGGACGACAAGGCACGCGAGGGCGACGCCGCGACGGGGCCAAGCGGTCATGCGGTCGGCCGTCATGCTGCCGAGGCCGGAGAACACCAGCATGCCGGTCAGGACCACGGCGAAGCCGGATGTGCGATCGTTCAGCCACAGGCTGGCTTTCTCGATCAGGAAGATCTCGATGAACAGGAAACCGAGGCCCAGCGCCGGGAAATACACGATCGGCCGCAACACGCCCGTCGCCGGCAGACGCAACCGGCGCGGCGCCACGAGAGGCACCAGCAGCACCAACAGGGCGAACACCGCCGCCTGCGCCAAGACGGCCAGATTGACCAGCGCGCCGACCTCCGCCTGCGGTAGAATTTCTATCCGTTTTAGTATCGTCCCAAGCTGATCCAGCCGCAGCACGGCGTAGAAGAAGGGCCGATCCAGGGTGACAGGCGTCAGGTTGAATGCTGCCCGCGACGGGGCGGCTCCCCCTGCCAACACGGCCCCCGCCTCGTCCGCGATCGAATCGTCCGGCCCGTCCGCGGTAACCTCGCCGCTCGAGAACGATACCGCCGGCAGGTCGTTGTAGATGCCGGCACGCGCGGCTTCGACGTCGATGCCCGGATACCACGACACGTCGAACGAACGCTCGTCGCTGAACTTCCGTAGGATCGCAATCCGCTCACTCTCCCAGGGTCGGTTGGACAGCAGGATGCGCACGCCCCAGGCGGACCGATAGACCACCGTGTGAGCCGGCGGGTCGTCGATGCCCGCCTCCAGCAACGCGGCCCGGGCGGTCGCCAGCATGCGCTGCGCATAGATCGGAAAATCGCGGATCGAAACCGGAATGGACACGATCCCGCCGGGCGCAAGCGCGCGCAGATAACCGGCAATGGCCTGGTCGCTGAACGCCGTCGCATTCGCATCGGCCGCATCGAGGAAGTCGGCCGACAGATCGACCACGTCATACGCGCCGCCAAGGCGGGTCGTCGCAATGGGTCCTTCACCGGCGAGGCTCACGCGCGGATCGGCGGCCCAGGCGGGCGACGGCCCCAGCCCCTGTTGCAGCGATCGCAGCAGAACCGGCTCGGGCTCCAGCACGTGCACGCGCGATGCACCGAGTGCCAGAATTTCCGCGGGCCGAAAGCCACCCGACGCGCCGGCGAGCAGCACGTTGGCGTGCGGGATCAGACGGTACGGCAGCGCGTCCAGCGCGGCGGCGGCGTAGCGGACATCGAGCTGTCCTGGCCTGGGCAGCGCGGCGATCCGGTTGCCGTCGCGATATAGCCCGAAGGTCTGCGGCGGCCCCGGCACGCCGAGCATGCCGGCGTTGTTGGAGATGTCGGTGTCGACCCGCTCGGTGAAGTCGTCGAGCAACAGGTAATCGCCACGCGGCGCCAGCACGCTGGCCACTTCTCGGGCAGCGGGCGTGTGTAGCGGCGCGTAGATCGCCTTGAAGTCGTTGAACTGCGCCTGGTTGTCCAACAGCAGCAGCGCCTCGGCGCCCAGGAAGGCCACACCGGCCATCGCAGCGCCCGTCCAACGCCAGCGACCCGCGACGAACCACGCGCTCGCGGCCAGCGGGACCAGCAGCAGCGGCACCAGGAAGAATGCGTGCACCACGAACATCGCCGCCAGCACGACGCCCGCGCCAACACCCGCACCGGTCAGATCGAACGCGTAAACCACGCCGATGCGATCGGGATTCAGCACGAAGCTGAGGCTGACGAACACGCCGGCCAGGAAGAAGAACGGCAGCAGGCAGGCATAGTAGCCGGCGATGTTCCAGATCTGCGGCACCCAGGTCGCCGGGTTCTGCAATTGCAGCGGGTTGAACGGATTGGTCGTGGTGAAGTGGAACCCAATCGCGGCGGAGGCGACGAGCAACGTCGGTAGTCCAGCCAGCAGCGCCTCGCCGTTGCGCGCGAAGGCGTCGCGAAACAGCGCCAGGATCACGCCGCTCAGCGCGAATCCGACCATGACGATGGAAATGACCCAGTAGCCATATTCGGACCACTTGGCGACGGCGAAATACCGGGTGAGCGCCGTTTCGTATCCCACCGCCGCCAGCGATACGAGAAACAGCGGCACCAGGCCCGCGGGCATTGCAGCAAGACGCAGCCTCACGGCCAGACGGTCCGGGCCATGAAGCCGGCCAGCAGCGCGTTGAAGCGCGCGGCGTCATCGACGAACAGCGCGTGGCCGGCGTCGCCGAACACCGCGACCTGGGTCCCTGGCCGGTTATGCGCCAGGTTCGCGGCCTGCTCCGACAGCCAGCCCGGCCGCACGACATACAGCACCGGCTTGTCGGTGGAATACAGCGCGTCACGCCAATAAGTTCGGGGGAAAGGGTAATTCAGCAGCGCCCGGCTGGCCTGCTCCGGCGTATGCAGCGTCGCCTCCGTGAGCCGGTCGAGATAGTCTTCGCTCTGCCTGCGGCGGAACATGCCTGTCACGAAGCGATGCATCGCTTCGTCGCGCGGCAGCACTGGAGCGATGCGATGCTTGGGCCTTGGTCTGGGCGGCGGCGGCGGTTCCTCGCCCACCGAATTATCCACCAGCACAAGCCCCGCCACCTTCAGGTCGCCATGGCTGCCTACATAAGCGAGCGTGTCGAGGACGCCCAATGACCAGCCCACCAGGAGCGCCGGCACGGGCTCCAGATTCGCGATCAGTTCGGCGATGTCCTGCCCGCGCCGCCCGGGCTCGTAGCCGGATGACGGCGCATCCGAATCGCCCTGGCCGCGCGGATCGAACGCCACGACGTGGTAGCGCTGCGCGAAGGCTTGGATCTGCGGCTCCCAGATCCAGGCCGGCATGGTCCAGCCCGGTACAAAGACGATCGTATGTCCCGTGGACGGCCCCGCCTCCAGATAGTGCAGCCGCACCCCGTCGCTGGTCACGAAGTACTGGCTATGTGCCGCGGACCCGTTCTCCGCTGCCGCCGAATGACCCAGCGACAAAATAAGCAGAAGAGCCGCGATCAGGCGCTTGCAAGATGCCATCCGCATTTGGCCAGAACACCGACTTGCACCGCGTCGTGTCAATGCCAAACAGACGGCTGGTGTCAGCGCCTGGCCACCCGACTACCTGACGTCCGTCAGCCGATGGAGTTCGGCTGGCCGGCGCAGCACGATGAACCCGCCTTCCAAATCCACCACACTGCTTTCCCGCCAGGTGCGCAACTGCTTGTTCACGCTCTCGCGCGATGCGGCGACAAGATTGCTGAGATCGCGCTGCGACAGCTTCAGATCGATGCGGGTGCCATCGGGACACGGCCTGCCATAATCGTCCGCGAGCTTGAGCAGAACGCGTGCGAGGCGCACCGGGAGATCGAACAGTGCGATCTCCTCCAGCGCCAGGCTGGTGCGCCGCAACCTGCTGCACAGCACTGCGAGCAGGCGCAGGAAAAGATCCTCGTTCCGCCGCAGGAAGGGCAGGAAGTGGCGCCGTTCCACCACGAGCAGTAGCGTGTCCTCGATTGCCGATGCATCGGCGCTGCGCGGTTGGCCGTCGAGCAGGGCGATCTCGCCGAATATCTCGCCGGGACTGATGACGTTCAGGGTCACTTCCTTGCCGTCGCCCGAGACCGTGCTGATGCGCACCCGGCCGCGGAGCACCGCCATCAGCGCGGAACCGTTGTCGCCGCGCTGGAAGATCGTCTGGCCACGGCGAACGCGCCGCTCCGAGGCGAAATTCAGGATCTCGTCCAATTCGGCCTGCTGCATCGCTTGAAACAGCGGGCTGGCCGTCAGGGCAGCACGTCTTGCGTCGCGCTCAAGCCTCGCCACAGGCGTCTCCCGGTCCCGTTGCCCCGCCCCGCGGTTGGTTCCGCGACGGGCGAATTCCAGGGACATTATGCGCCCCCTGTGCGCGATGTGGTATCCCGTTGGGCAAATCTGGAAATAGACCCCGTGGGCGCCGGATTTCCGTGTGCATCTGAAGCGGGGTTTCCTCGGGTCGCCGCCGTGCAAGGAGCTTGTCGGTCCGATCCGTGTGACCACATGTTGTAAGCTGGTCGTGCGTCGGTTGACGGTGACGATTCACCCTGCTCTCGTCATCCCCGCGCTCTATTCGTCATCCCCGCGAAAGCGGGGACCCAGCTGTGGCCTGGGTCCCCGCTTTCGCGGGGATGACGACAGGGATCGTGGTCCGAGCGTCAGATGATCCACTTATTCCGGTTGGCGATCGTAACCAACCCGAGCGGCGTTCTGACCGATTTCGTTCATGTCACCGGATGACTTCCCGGGGAGGCTCTCGCATTTGGACCGATTGGCGACCATAAGCGATTGGCTGGTGCGGCAGGGGCGCCTGACCCGCGAAAACTCGACTTTGTTGGAACGCTTCTGCGAACAGCTCGTGGCCCAAAATGTAAACTTGGACCGATGCTGGCTGCATAATCGCGCCCTGCGTCCGAATTATGCCGGGGTGTCCCGTCTGTGGCAGAAGGGCAAGCCGCTCATCACCCGGCCGCTCGAATATGGTTTCGAAAGCACCCCGACATATCTCCATAGCCCGGTGCGATATGCGGTCGATCACAAGGGGTTCCATTACTGGCGGCTGGACCGGCCGGACCGCCCGCCATTCCCTGTCCTCGAGGAGCTTCGGCAGGACGGCTATGTCGGCTATGCCATCACGCCGCTGTTCTTCTCGGACGGGGCGATCAACGTGATTTCCTGGGCGACCAGGCAGCCCGGAGGCTTCAGCCCGGACGAACTGCTGCTGTTCGAAGGCTTGCTGCCAAGCCTTGCCGCTGTCGCGGAGATCCACAGCCTGCGGCGCTTCGCCAGCAGCCTGCTGACAACCTATGTCGGCCGAGAGCCTGGCGAGCGCATCCTGAAGGGCCAGGTCCGCCGCGGCGAAGTGCTGACCACCACCGGGGCCCTGATGCTGGCGGATCTGCGGGATTTCTCGGCAATGTCCGACACGCATTCGCCCAGCCTGGTGATCGAAACCCTGAACCGGTATTTCGATTGCATCATCCCCCCGGTGCGCGAGCGCGGTGGCGAGGTCGTGGAGATCATGGGCGATGGCATGCTCGTCATCTTCAACGAGAACGGGGGGCGGAATTCCCGACACGTCTGCCGGCTCGCGTTCGAGGCCGCGAAGACAGGCCTTGCCACGCTGGCGGAATCCAACGCAAGTGAACGGGCAATCGTCGGACCGGACAGCATCATCTTGCGTGCCGGTTTCGCCCTGCACCACGGACAGGTCTCGTACGGCAACATCGGCGCGGGAGACCGGCTGGACTTCACGATCATTGGCCCGGACGTGAACCTCACCAGCCGTATCGAACGGATCTGCCGAGTCATCGGCCGGGAGCTGATCATGTCCGCGAATTTCGCGGCCCTGCTGGACGATCCGACTTTTGCGATCGGCCATTTCGACCTACGAGGCTTTGCACGCAAGCAGCTTCTATTCGGGCTGGACTGACGCCGGCGCCCTGGGCGCTGAAGGCCGGACGCGATCCCTAATGGCACGATCGCAATGCCCCCGACGCGCCTGCCACTCTTCTGGACTCTTGACCGCATGCAGCCTGGGGCTTCATCGTCCATGTCGGCCGTGAGCAGGCATCGGCTGCGGGCAGGGGGATACGGGCAGGCAATGGACCCGGTGGCAAGGGTCGCCGTGACAGTTACGTTTCTCCGAATGGACCGGCCGCCGCCGGGTCCGTCTCCCGGACTGCCGAGCGACTTCCAGGTCGTGCGCGCTGCGGCGCCGACCGTGGCATTCTACCGGTTTATCTACAACACAGTCGGGGCCGACTATGTGTGGTGGCTGCGCCGGACCATGCAGGATGGCGAACTGGGAGCGTTGCTGCGCGATCCTCTGGTGTCGATCCACACACTTTACAGCGACGGCGAGCCCGCCGGGTTCTTCGAGCTCGACGCGCGGAGCTGGCCGGATGTCAATTTGAGTTACTTTGGCCTGATGCCGCACGCCATCGGCACCGGCGTCGGCTATCCGTTTCTGCGCCAGGCGGTCGACACGGCCTGGCGCCAGGGGCCGCGTGGCATGACGGTGAACACCTGCACCGCGGATCATCCGCGCGCGCTACCGACATATCTGCGTGCCGGTTTCCGCACCGTGCGGCAGGTGCGCGAGCTGTGGAGTGTGCCGCTGAAGCTGGGCATGCGGATTCCGGAGCATCTGCGGAGCTAGAGCTGGAATGCAGGCGAGCCGGTGCGAAATAACACCACCGGCGTAGCCGCGTAGCGCAACCGCGCGGGTGATTCGCTGAAGAAGTGCCCGCGTTCCCCGCGGCGCGGCCGGAAAATTGCCTGGAGAGATACCCAATTCACCAAGCAGCTTCCTGGCGCGCATGATATACGCGCGCCGCTTGATCTGGACCATCAATTGGTCCAGATTGTCTGCCGCCATGAGAACATCCGTCAGCCACGCGAAGGGGCAACTCACCGAACTGGTGAAGTTGGCGGAAGCCGGAGAGGAGGTTGTCCTCACTCGCTTCGGCCGGGACGTGGTTCGCCTGGTGCCTCTCAAGGCAGCGCCTTCGGCAGCCGATCGCAGGGCCGCCATGGAGCGCGCACGGGCTTACGGCCGTGCGCATGCGAAGCAGGGCCCGTCCGCGGCACGCAGTCAGGATTTCCTGTACGACAAGAAGACCGGACTGCCGAAGTGATTGTTATCGATACGTCTGCGTTGATGGCGATTGTGTTGAACGAACCTCAGGCCGGACCGTGCATGACTGCGATCGAGCAGAATCGCGAACTGGCAATCTCGGCGGCCACGCTGGCAGAGACACTTGTGGTTGCGGCGCGAAGAGGCCTCGGTCCCGCGATGGAGCAACTGGTTGCGGATTTGACGATGGAGACGGTCCCGGTCACGGCAGCCGGGGGGCGGCGTGTCGCCTCCGCATATGCGAGGTGGGGACGCGGCATTCACCGGGCCGCGCTGAATTTCGGAGATTGCTTCGCATACGCCCTGGCAAAGGAATATGGGTGCCCTCTGCTGTTTGTCGGCAACGACTTCGCTCGAACCGACATCGCTGGCGCAGTGCCCTGATCCACGGTGCGACCTCAGTCGATTACGATCCGCGGCCCGCTGCTACGCGCCACTGTTGCGCCTGACACCTTCTCCCACACGCGCGCGGCAATCGCGCCAAACGCCTTCGCCGCCTCGCTCTCCGGCGCAGCCGCTGAGATCGGGGTGCCGGCATCCGACGCCGTGCGAATGTCGAGCAGCAGCGGCACCTCGCCGAGAAACTCCGTCCCGAGGTGCTGCGCTTCCTTCCGCGCGCCGCCATGGCCGAAGATCTCGGCGCGGTGGCCGCAGGCGGGGCAACAGAAGAAGCTCATGTTCTCCACCAACCCCAGCACCGGCACGCGGGTCTTCTCGAACATCCGCACACCGCGGCGGGCGTCGATCAGGGCAATGTCCTGCGGCGTGGAGACGATGACCGCGCCGGTCAGCGCCACCCGCTGCGCCATCGTCAGTTGCGCGTCGCCGGTGCCGGGCGGCATGTCCACCACCAGGATGTCCAGCGCGCCCCACTCCACCTGGCCCATCATCTGCTCGAGCGCGCCCAT
>DATMND010000144.1:0-22048 GCA_035569235.1 Acetobacteraceae bacterium
GACGCGCGTCGATCGCCGCGACGGCGCGCGGCAGGTCCGCGATGCTGTCGATCACCATGTCGGCGTCGCGCAATTCGGCTGCCGCCCGTTCACGCATTCGGGTGCGCTCAACAGGCGGCACCGCCGCAAGCTCCTCGGCCGAAATCCCGACGGCGTTGCCGGTCAGAGCGATGCCGACTGTCCAGGAGCCCGCTGCCTTGCCTTCGCCGATGCCGGGCGCGGTGTCGTCCACCTTGACTACGCACGCGGCAGGCCACACGCCGAGCCTCGCCATCGCGTACCACATCATCAACGGAGACGGCCGCCCCGCCGGCAGATCGCCGGCGCAGACCGTCAGTTCGGGCGCATAGCCCGACGCCGCGGCGAGCGGTTCCAGCACATCCATGATCGGGCGCGTGTAGCCCGTGGTGCCGGCGATCTTCATGCCACGCTGACGCAGCGCGTCGATCGCTGCGATGGCGCCGGGGATGATGTCGGCATGATCGCGCACCGCGGCGATGTTCATCGGCTCGAACACCTGGAAGATTGCATCGACATCGCCCTCCGAGAAGTCGCGACCGTGCCGCGTGCGCCAGGCGGCGGCGACGGTGGGGATTTGACCCACGGCGCGGATGTGGTCCCACTTCGCCATGCCCATCGGGCCGCGCGCATCGGCGATGCTGATCGTGACGCCGAACTGTCCGAAGGCACGCACGAAGGCACCCATCGGCGCGCGGCTGCCGTGGTCTACCACGGTCCCGGCCCAATCGAGGATGGCTGCCTTCAGTCTGATCGGTCGCGTCATGCCTGGCTCGTCGGATTCATGACAGGCGTGCCAAGTGCCCGCAAATATCGCGCTTGCAGATGGTCGGCAATTCCGCCAGGCAAGAATTCGACGAAGACACCCAATGGGCCTGGTTGTGCAGGCACCGGCAAAATGCCTTTCAGCAGGTTCACCAACGTGTCGGATGCATTGTTTGCTTCCTGCTCCAAGAAGCTTGGCTCGTTGTCCCGGACAGTAGCGGGCTTCGCTTTTGGAGCGAACGCGCCGTCATGCGGGCAGGACATCCTACGCCCCACGTGCCGAAATCCCACAATGGGCGGCGGAACAGACGGTACTGGGTCATCACCATTCACCAATCTGAACGTGCGGTCCCCCAGTGTTGGCTCGTACAGGTCACCAAATGCCTGTCCACCCACGCGCGGCATGCCGAAGGTGTAGACGGCGCGTGCCCCGATGTTCGCCTCCGTATGCAACCGGAACGCGGCCAGCGCTGCGAGCGCTGCGCCGAGGCTGTGCCCCGTCACGAAAGGCGAGCCAGGATCGAGACCCGGGACGACTGCCAGCACCTGTCCCCACACCGCTTCGAGCGCATGGCCAAAGCCAGGATGCATACCGTCCGGACCTGGCACGGTCGTTACATCGGTCAACAAAGTCTTGACCATGCCGGGATCGGTTCCCGCGAACGCCACGATGGTCGCGCCATCGCGTTGGCAAACGAAGCCTTGGGTTGCGGTATCCGATAGCGGCCCTTCTGTAGGGCTGTGCAGGTGGGCAACCAGCGTCAGTCGCCACTTCTTCAATACGTCCACAACCTTGCTGTCCGGTTCGTAAGTGAGCTGCGCCAGCCACATCATTGCTTGAGCGGTGGGATAGCTGAACTCATGGCCTTGGTCGAAGGCCGGCAACTGGTCGGGATAGCTGTCGATCGGAAGCTGAACGAAGAAAGACATCGCAGGGATTCCTTCCAGACCATTTTTGTCTATGGAGCGGGAATGATCCGCGAACAGTATCCCTGCTGCCCAGCCGTGCATACGACAAAATGGTTGCCCCTGGCCCGCCAACCGCCCAGCATACGGCCATGCACGATCGCAGCGAGGGCGACATCAATCTCGGCGACGCGCGCGCCGCCTGGCAGCGTGACTACATCAACGCGGAGACGCGTGCGCTGCTGGACGAGGACGAACGCTGGTTCCTGCGCCAGGCGCTGTCCACGCCGTGCCTGAACGTCATTGAGCGAGCCGAGGGGATCTACCTCTTTGACTCGGCCGGCCGGCGGATCATGGATTTCCACGGCAATACCGTGCATCAGGTCGGCTACGGCCATCCGCGCGTGATCGAGGCGGTGACGCGACAGTTGGCAACTCTCCCCTTCTCGCCGCGGCGCTACACCAACCGCGCGGCGATCGAGCTGGCGCGGCGGCTGGCGGAGCTGGCACCGGGGCGGTTGAACAAGGTTCTGCTCGCCCCGTCGGGCACCGCGGCGATCGGCATGGCGCTGAAACTGGCGCGTCACGCGACCGGGCGACACAAGACTTTGTCGATGTGGGACGCGTTTCACGGCGCGTCGCTCGATGCGATTTCGGTGGGCGGCGAGGCGATGTTCCGCCGTGATGCAGGTCCGCTGCTGCCGGGAACCGAGCACGTGCCGCCGCCCGCTCTGGCATCGCGATTCTTCGGCGATGACGGGCGCGCGCATGAACGGCTGGCCGACTACATCGACTACGTACTGGAGGTGCAGGGCGATGTCGGTGCGGTGATCGCGGAGCCGGTGCGCTGGACGACATTGGAGACGCCGCCTGCCGACTTCTGGCCGCGCGTGCGCGCAAGCTGCGACCGGCGCGGTGCATTGCTGATCTTCGACGAAATCCCCAGCTGCCTGGGCCGCACCGGCACAATGTTCGCGTGCGAGCAGCTCGGCTGTGTCCCGGACATGTTGGTTCTGGGCAAGGGGCTGGGCGGCGGTGTGTTCCCGATGGCGGCACTGATCGCGCGCGAAGATCTGGACGTGGCGGCGGACCGCGCGCTCGGCCACTACACGCATGAGAAAAGCTCGGTCGGATGTGCGGCAGCCCTCGCCACGTTGGACGTGATCCACGACGAGAAACTGCTGGAGCGGTCACGCATGCTCGGCGTCCACGGTTTGGATCGGTTGCGGCAGATGCAGACTGCGCACCATGCGATCCGTGCTGTGCGGGGGCTCGGCGTGTCGTTCGGCGTCGAAGTGACGGATGCGGCGTACGCCGAGGCGTTGATGTATCGCTGTCTGGCGAATGGGCTGAGCTTCAAGGTGGGCGGCGGCAATGTGCTGACACTCTGTCCGCCGCTGACGATTTCACAAACGGAACTGGACGCGGCGTTTGATATCCTGGATCGCGCGATCGAATTGGATGCGCTTGGGTAGTGAGGCCCCCGGCATTCCGCGCATTCATCATTTGTTAATTACTTCGGTGCATACTCCGGTACCCCCAACCACCACCCGAGAGTGACGCACCGCATGACCACTCCGCCCGACCCAGCCTTCCTCGACAACCTGACCGAAATGCTCGCCGGCGCGTGTCCAGTTGGGTCGGCGGATGATCGCCGCAACGCAGCGCGCGCTACCATCGAGGCCCTGAAGCCACGCGACATCATCGAGGGAATGCTCGCTGCCCGCATGATCGCCGCGCATCATGCCACCATGGACGGCTATCAGCGCGCCATGCAGCCGGGCGTCAGCGACGCCGAAGCCATCCGCCTGCGCAGCAACGCCATTGCCGCCGCACGCTCGTTCGATGCGGCGCTGCGCACGCTGGAAAAGCGCCGGGCAGGCGAGACCGCGGCGAAACCGCACCGGCAGGTCACAAAATCTACACCGCCTGCGCCGCTGGACATGCCCGAATCCGAAGCGGACGCGCCGCTGCCATCCAAGCCGCGATATGTGCCACGCAACAAGAATGGCGAGCCGATCGAGCTCTGGCGCTGGGAGGACATGACCATGGCGCAGCGCCGTGCGGCCTATGGCGATCCCGACAATGCCGAGTTGCGGAACGTCGCGCTCGCCGAGGAAGCGGCCATGATCGAGGCCGAGCAGCGCGGCGGCGACTAAAGATCCGCTCCGAATATTGTCGTCATCCCCGCGAAAGCGGGGACCCAGTTGCGCTCTGGATCCCCGCTTCCGCGGGGATGACGACAGCAGTCGCGGTCCGTGGGTCAGATGGTTCGCTTATTCCGCCTCGGGTCCTAACATCGCTTTTCTTTACACCTGCAAGCGCGGACACAGTGAGTTGGTTCACCCCTGCGGCACGACCGCGACTCCCGACGGAGCCAGCCTGATCGCCACTTCCGCGCCAGGAACGAACGGCGCGGCGACGTCGGGGGCGATGACGAACAGCTCCCTGGCCAGACCGTCGGCGACCACCCAATACTCCATGTGGCTGCCGAGGTAGGACGCCTTGGAGATCCGTCCGGGCAACGCATCATCCGCTGCCGCGCCCGGCGCCAGCAGCAGCGACTGCGGCCGGATGGACAGCTCCGCCGCGCCCTCCACCGCACCACGATGCGGCAGCGTCAACACCAGAGGACCAAGCCGCACGAATGCCATCTCGCCCTCGCGACGCTCAATCACCACGGGAACGATGTTGGCGTCGCCGATGAAGTCTGCAACGAAATGACTGATCGGCTGCTCGTACAGACCGCGCGGCGTGCCGTCCTGGGCAATTCGCGCCATGCTCATCACCATGATGCGGTCGGAGATCGCCAGCGCCTCCTGCTGGTCGTGCGTCACATAGACCGCGGTGAGCGACAGGCTCTGCTGCAACTCGTGGATCTCCTCGCGCACATGCCGTCGCAATTTGGCATCCAGATTTGACAGCGGCTCGTCGAACAGCAGCACCTTCGGCTCCAACACGATGGCGCGTGCCACCGCGACGCGTTGCTGCTGGCCGCCGGACAATTCGCTCGGCAGCCGCGCGCCGTAGCCGGCAAGCCCGACCAGCTCCAGCTTCGACTGCGCCAGCTCCACCGCGCGCGCCTTGCGCATCCCTGAGGCACGCAATCCGTAGCAGACATTCTCCAGCACGGTCATGTGCGGAAACAATGCGTAGGACTGGAACACCATCGACACGTCGCGTTCGGCGGCCGACAGCAGGGTCACATCGTCGCCCTCGATCAGGATCTGACCATCAGACGCCTGCTCGAGCCCCGCGATCATCCGCAGGATCGTCGTCTTGCCACAGCCGGACGGGCCAAGCAGCGTCACCAGCGTGCCGCGCGCGATGGCAAAGCTGACGGTGTGCACTGCCGTCACCGTCCCGTAGCGTTTGGTCACGGCGCGGAACTCCACCGCCGGCGATGCGTTGCCACCGCTCATCCCTGCACCAACGCCAACCCGGGTGCCTCGATCGACGGCGCTTCGGCGCGGTGGCCGATGCGGCGTTCGCCCACCAGCAACTGGATAGCGACCAGCACCAGCATCATGAACACCACCAGCATCGCCGAATATACGATCGCCACGCCGTATTCACCCACATCCGCACGGCCAACGATATAGACGGTGGCAAGATTGTAGCGGCCGGTGACCAGGAAGATCACCGCGCTCACCGCGGTCACCGCGCGCACGAAGCTGTACACCATCGCTGTGACGATCGCGGGACGCAGCAACGGCACGATCACCCGCATCAGCGTGCCAAACGAATGCGCGCCCAATGTCAGCGACGCCTCGTCCAGGCTGCGGTCGATCTGGCTCAGGTTGGCGAGCCCGGCGCGGATGCCAACCGGCATGTTGCGGAAGGCAAAGGCGATCGCGATGATTGTCCCAGTGCCGGTGAGCGACACCGGCGGCACGTTGAACGCCAGGATGTAGGCGACGCCGATCACCGTGCCGGGAATCGCGAAGCTCATCATCGCCAGGAATTCAAACGCGCGGCGGCCGGGGAAACTCTGCCGATCCAGCAGCCACGCGGTCAGGATGCCGAGCACCGCGGTGAACGGCATGGCGATCAGTGCGACCTCGATGGTGACGATGAACGAGTTCCACGCGGACCCGGACAGGAACCAGCCGCCGACGCCGCGCTCGATGGAGAAGGCGGTCCAGAAGTATTCCAGCGTCGGCCTGTTGTCGCGGCCGACCGAGACGACGAAGCCGCCGATCAGGATCATCCCGTAAACCGCAACGGTCAGCACGAGCCACGGCCCGATCACCGAGTAACATGCGGCGCGCACACCGGCCGGAAGCGTCGCGGGAATTCCGGCGTGCCCCTTGCCGGCCATGGTGGCGTAGCTGCGCCGGCCGAGCCAGAACCGCTGCGCGAGGAACGCGGTCAGCGTGAACGCCAGCAGCACGATGGCGAGCACCGCCGCACGGCCCTGATCGTGCGACGCGCCCACCACCGCGAAGAAGATGTCGGTGGACAGCACGTTGAAGTTGCCGCCGATCACCAGCGGATTGGCGAAGTCGGCCATGCTCTCGATGAAGCCGATCAGAAAGGCGTTGGCGAGGCCGGGGCGGATCAGCGGCCAGGTGACGGTGCGGAACGTGTACCAAGGGCTGGCGCGCAGAGTCTGCGATGCCTCCTCCAGGCTGGGCGCAACACCCTGGAGCACACCCAGGAGCACCATCATCGCGATCGGCGTGAACGCTAGAACCTGTGCGATGGTGATACCCGGCATGCCGTAGATCCAGCGACTGCGCGGGATGTCGAACAGGTTGGCGAGCCAAACGGTGACGACGCCGGCGCGGCCGAACAGCAGGATCAACGCCAGGCCGATGACAAACGGCGGCGTGATGATCGGGAGGATCGACAGCGCGCGCAGCAGCGGCTTCATCGGCAGGCGCGTGCGCAATGCCACCAGCGCGAACGCGAGGCCGAGCAGCGTGGTGAACAACCCGACCAGGATGGCCTCCGCGACGGTGTTCCACGCCACGCCGCAATTTCGCGCGCCGAACACGCAGTCGAGTCCCCAGATCGACGGGCTGAACAGCTTCGCCCCAAACAGCGAGGGCGCGAAGCTGCCGTCGTTGTCGCGCACCGCTGATGCAAGGATGCACAGCACGGGATAGAACACGAACAGCGCGATCAGCCCGACCACCAGCAGGAGCGCGCCGACCACGAACACGTCGCCCTTGCACGCGCCGAGCCGCGCCAGCCCGTAGGCGAGCAACATCAGGCAGGCGAGTGCGTACAGCGCCGCGCCCCAGCCCATCGCCGGCTGGCTCGGGCCGGCGCCGAGCCATGCCGTGAGCCAGCCGAAGGCCCAGCCGCGGTGGGTGATCAAAAGGCCTTCGACGGCGAGCCAGATCAGCCCCGCGGCACCCGATGCGACAAGGGTCCGCTCTCGCCCGTCACGGCCTGCACGTTTTTCCCCGTCATGGCCGGGCTTGACCCGGCCATCCACGCCGGACAGCTGGTGCGCGGATGGCCGGGTCAAGCCCGGCCATGACGGGGAATTCAGGGTCTGCCCAAACGACGCCCAGATCGCCAGCAGTAAAGGCAGTGCGAGCGGAAGCAACCACGCGCGGCCGGCGAATAATGCCGGAGGCGACACCCCATCATCGAGGCCGTACCACGGCAGGATCAGCAGCCCTGCCCACCCGACTGCCAACCAGACGACGAGGAAACGCGGCAATCGCTCGTCCTATTTCGGCGCGTTCTTCACCTCGTCGGTCCATTTGCCGAGCAGACGTTTGCGCGTGGCCGACGACCCATAGATGGCGAAGTCATATTCGATCAGCTTGATCTTGGAGAGATCGGGCGCCTCGGGTGGAACCGGCGTCACCGGGTTGGAGGGAATCTGGAAACTGCCAGTCGTGGCCGCGATCTTCTGCGCCTCGGGCGTCAGCGCCCAATCGTAGAATTTCTTCGCCTCGTCCATGTGCTTGGCACCTGCGATCAGGCTGAGCGAACCGATCTCGTAGCCGGTCCCCTCGCAGGGCGAGACCACAGCAACCGGCTTGTTGTGTTCAGCGACGTCGATCAGATCGTGCTGGAAGGCGATGCCGATCAGCGTCTCGCCCTGGCCGGTCGCCAGTGCCGGCGCCGCACCAGCCTTGGTGTATTCGTTGATGTTGCGATGCAGCGCCTTCATGTAGTCGAACGCCTTGTCCTCGCCCATGAGCTGCACGATGGTGGCGAGCATGGTCCATGCGGTGCCGGACGAGTTTGGATCCGCCATCTGCACCTCGCCCTTGAACTCGGGCTTGATCAGGTCGGCCCAGCAGGACGGCGGCGTCAGTTTCTTCCGTTTTATGTCCTCGGTGTTGTAGCCGAAGCCGAGCGCGCCGAGGTAAAGCCCCACCGTCCGATTGTGCGAACGGTCCGCCTGGCGCTGCGCCCAGTCGCGCAGCTTCGGCAACATCGGCGACTGGTAGGGTTCGGTGATGCCCTCGTCGGCAGCCTGCAGATGCGGATCGCCGGTGCCGCCGAACCACACATCGCCATGGGGGTTGTCCTTCTCGGCGCGCACGCGGGCATAGACCTCGCCCGCGCTCATGCGTGTCATATCGACCTGGACGCCGGTTTCCTTTTGGTACGCGGTGGCGACCGCGCGGCACCATTTTTCGTCGACTCCGCAATACATCACGAGCTGACGCTGCGCGTGGGCGGCGCCGGCCACGAGCAGTAACGTGGCGGCTGCGGCCACGCCGAGTAGATGGCGGCCGATGCGATGCGGTCTGATCATGCGTCCCCCCAGCGGCGCTTCATTGCGGCTCGCGCCAAATCCAAGCTTGGATCAAGCGCGGCCGCAATGGAAGACTGCGCCAGGCAGACGTTCAGTAGATCAGGACCGTGTCCCAAAACGCGCAGTTATGTGCGGCGGCAAACTGCGCCTCGGTGATCGTCGATGACTTCGGTACGTTCTGCGAGAAATAGACCTTTGAGTTGGCGGTGTAACGTGGCCAAGGATGATCGTTAGTCAGGTTCGGATTGCCGGAGTACATGAAGTTCGTCCACGCAGCGACCAGCTGCTCGGACAGCACACGCTCCTGCGGCGACAACTTGTGCAGAATCCCCAAGGGTCCGCCGTGCCAGTCGGTGAACAGGAACTGAATGTCGATAGTATGCGCCGCACCATGGGCAAAGCTGATGGGAGGAAAGTACCAAGGCGCATTCCGGTCGCTGAACTCATAGGCGTAGAGCGGCACAAACTCGGACACATGCTTGTTGAGTTGCGGATGCCGGCACACGTTGGCATCCGTGCCGACCGCGACCCAGGCAGCGCCGGGGTTCGGATAGGCGCTGAGCGGATACTTGGCCAACACGGCATCGGGCGTCCCCGCGGGATAGTTCGGCGGTCCGTTGCCTGGCCCGGCTGGGCCGCCATAGGTCGTCTTGACCAAATTCGTGTATTGATCCGCCGACATCGGACCGAAGAACAGCTCGTTGATGCTCGCGGCAAATGCTCCTTCGTCCGCGACGCTCCCGTTCATGATGGGCACATGGTTGAACTTGCCCGTGGACCAAGCGGTGTCCGCCGGAACCGGCAGGATCGTGCCGTCAACCATCAGGCCATTGATGTAGGGACCATTCGCCGCGGCGGTGCCTTGCAAGGACAGAATCTTCTGCACCGTCAGCTCGCGCAGGCACGATGCCGACGCGGCGGTCGCGTCAGTGCCACAGCCTGCGGCGGTGGCGAAATTCGAGCCCCGCGACTCGGCCAGCGACATCGGCGCGACGGTGAGCAGCGGGCCGCTCTCGAAGATCGCCCTATGCAGCAGCCCCGCGCTTGCCGGCGAAATCACCAGTGCGGCAGTGCTGGTCGAGCCGGCGGACTGGCCGCCGACGGTGACATTGCCAGGGTCGCCGCCAAATGCCGCGATGTTGCGCTTCACCCATTGCAGCGCCGCCTGCTGGTCCATCAGCCCGTAGTTGCCAATGTGATGGTCCTCCGCGTCGATCGCGGGATGCGCGAAGTAACCCAGCAGGCCGAGCCGATAGTTGATTGTAACGACGACGGTGGGTCCGCCTGGGCCGCCCTTGACGAGCGCGCTCGCGTCGTAGTCGTTGCTTTCGCCGTCGAACAGTCCGCCGCCATGAATCCAGACCAGGACTGGAAGCTTCTTTGCATTGGCGGCCGGACCATGGTTGGGCGTGAAGACGTTCAGGAAGAGGCAGTCCTCCGTGACGCTGACCGGACCGGCGAACACCCCGAGTTCGGTGATCTGCGGACAGGTGTTGCCGAATTTGGTTGCGTCAAGCGTCTGCGTCCATGGCGCGTGTGCCTGTGGCGGCTGCCAGCGCAACGCGCCGACCGGCGCAGCCGCGAACGGAACGCCGAGGAATGAGTTCACTCCGTTATTGACGAAACCCTGAACCGGCCCTTCGGCGGTGCGGACAAGCGGCCCGCCGTGTTCCGCGGCCGCCGATTTGGATGCGGTTCCGGCTGTTGCCAACAGCGAGCCGAACAGAACAGCGGCGGTCAGGATGAGGACGTTGTTTCCCCGCTTGGCCATTGTTTCACTCCCGAGTGTGGCGTCTTCTTGGTGCAGGCATCGGCAAGGATGATGCGCGCCTTCCGCTCGTTGTGGCAAGACTGGCTTTTGTCGGACGCTTGTGCCATCTTGTCGGACAGGAGAGTGACATGGATACCATGGAAACCGCCCGGCCCAAACGCGGCGTCGCGCAGGCGGCGAAGAAGCCCCGCGTGCGCAAGTCGCGTGCCCCCGGCAGCAAGCTTGTGGAAGCGCAGGTCGCCGAAGCATTCCGTGTTCTGGAGAAGACCGGCGTCCTGACCGGCCACGCCGACAAGGTCAGCGCCCGGATCGACCACGGCCTGCTGACGGCAGCCATGCGCAAGCTTGGGTCCGACAATACATCCTACGTCCTGCAAGCCGCTCTTGCCGCTTTCGTCGGTCGTGACCCGTTCGTCGAGTGGTTCCTGTCGGATCGCGGTCCGCGGCTTCCCGCTGATTTCGAACTTGCCATCTGAGACAATAGGCGCTGTTGCCCGCCGCTACGTCCCGGCAAATCACGTCGTCGCGCTGCGGTACCGCGCGGATAGGGCGCTTCCATTGGATGCCGGGGTTGCCCCGGAACTCCCGCTACTGTTCGATACCATGGTGTATCTGGACCGTGACGCCGGAAGGTTGCCGGAAGCAATCCGCGCACTGATCGATGCGCGACAAAATACGGTTTTTCATTGCGGCGTGGCCTGTGCCGAACTGGCCATCAGCATCGGTATTCTCGATCCTTCCGATACGCGCACGCGCGAGTCGATCGCGACGATCCAGGCACATATGGACTTGATGGGGACAGGCCGGTCCGTTAGCCCCAGTGCCTCCGCCTGGACCGAAGCGGCGATCCTGGCGGGGATGCTGGCGCGCACGCAGGGTCTCGCGGTGCCGAGGCGGCAGCTCAACCCGGATCAATTGTGCTGCCAGATCGGGCGCCGACGGGAATTGCTGCTGGATGCGCTGCTGTACATCACCGCGGTCGAGCGCGACATGCTGCTGCTCAGCGGCAATATCCGGCACATGGACCTATTGTTGCAGCTTCGTCCGACACACAACGTGCTGCTCTATCGGCCGTTGTAACTCACGGCGCGACAGCCGCCTTGGTCGCGGCGTCAGCGCATCAGCGAGAACGGCGTCGGCATCAGGAGAGTCGACTGCATCTCCAGCAGCAGCGGACCGCCCTGAGCGATAAAGGCCTGCCAGTCCGGATCGCGGGCGCACTCGGCACGTACCTTCATGCGCGTGTTGACGTCCGGGTAGTTCCACATGTGCACCACCTCGTTCGGCTGCGGCGCCTCGCCGGTCCATAGGCACACATTCGGCGAATACTTCTCGCGCACCGGAAACACCGACTTAAACAGCTGTGCCCACTGCGCCGCCTTGCCGGGCTGCGTGCGGTATATTCGCAGCTCATAGACGCCGCCGCTCGCCGCCGGCGGTTTGATATCGACCACCGGATTGAGGAAGCGGATGTCCTGCCGCTGAAGCATCGGGTGTACGACAGGCACATACTCCTTCGTCCAGCGCTCGTTCTTCGACAACGCCTCGCGCAGGCGCGTGCGCTCGTCCAGGCTGGCGTAGCTCCACAGGTGCCAGGCCTGATTGAGTTGGCCGAACTCGGCGGTCCAGTAGCCGTAGCACTTCCCGTAATCGTCGCCGCGCACCGGGCGGCCGACCTTCTCCACGTGCTGAATATAGGCGGGCAGCTTGCCGTTATGGAATGTGTAGGTGCGGAGCTCGTAGATCATACTGCTCATCCCCCCAGGATTGTGCCGGCCTCGATGCCCGCCTCCGATGCGGCGACTTTTCGGCCGCCGTCCAGGCGCACCCGCTCGATCTCGATGAAGCCGCCCTGACCATGCACCACCAGCTTGCCGCCGATAGTCGCCGCCTCACCCAGCTTCTTGCCCTTCACTTCGGAGAACGTGCGCGCGATCCGCTTCGCCGCGTTGAACACGAACAGCTTCTTTCCATCGATCGTCGTCCAGGCGCCCGGGGCGGGATCGCAGCCGCGGATCAGGTTGTAAATGTTGTCAACGTGGTTCGCCCAATTTATGCGCGATTCTGCATCCCGGATGATGCCCTCATAGCCGGCGTCCGGCTCGTACTGCACCAGCGCCGGCGCCTTGCCGCCCACCACCCGTTCGGCGACCTCCACCAGACCCGCCACGCCCATGGGAAAGATCTTGCCGAAATACAGCGAGCCCAGCGTGTCCTCTGGCTCGATCCGCACAGCGCGCGTCAGGATGACCGGCCCTTCGTCCAGCCCGTCGGTCGGGCGGAAGATCGAGAACCCGGTCTCCGTCCGTCCGCAGATGATCGCCCAGCTCATCGATGATGCGCCGCGGTGCAGCGGCAGCAGGCTCGGATGGAACTGGATCGTGCCGAACTTTGGAATGTTGCAGAAATCCTGCGGCACGAACTGGGTCACGTAGGCCATTACGCCCACATCCGCGTTCGCTTGCCGCAGTGCCTCCTGCGCCGCCGGATCGGTGAGTTTCGGAAACTGGTGCACCGGAACGCCGCGTTCCTCGGCCGCGACGCGCAACTGGTCGGGACGGCCCTTCTCGGGCGCGCAGAACACGGCAGCCACCGTGTCGCCGCGGTTGAGGAAAGCTTCCAGCGTGGCCTTGCCGAAATCCTGCTGGCCGATGATGGCGATGCGCATGCGGCGGCCTCCTCCGGTGCTTGTTGCTGTCCGGTTCAACTCGCACGCCGGCCCAGCCTTGGCAACCGCTCTGCCGCGGCCCTAGCCTGTGGCCAACACGCGGGGGGCAAAGCGATGGCATTCGACGTACAGTCCGCGATCGACAGCTTCTGGGCCGCGCGCGACCGCGGCATCTACTTCCCGACCGAATGGTTTGATCGTCTGACGCTTGACGAGGCGTATCGGGTTCAGCTTGGCCTCATCGACCGTCGCTGCAAGGCGGGCGAACGGCAGATCGGCTGGAAGGTTGGCCTGACCGCGAAGCCGATCCAGCAACAGTTCGGATTCCACGAGCCGGTGTTCGGCTGCGTCCTGGAAAGCCGTCGCTCGGGTCACGTGTTCCGTCCGGAAGACCTGATCAAGCCAGGCTTCGAGCCGGAGCTGTGCCTACGGGTCTCGCAGCCGCTCGCGGGCGACATTGCAGTGGCGGACGTGCGCCGGGAAATCGACGCGGTCTATCCATCGCTCGAGATCATCGAGACCCGTGGCGACCTGTCCGCGCAGATCGCCGTCGCGATGGCGGACAACGCGCAGCAGAAGACGATCATCCTCGGCAGTCCGGTTCCATTGGGCGAGCTTGACCTGGACAGTGTCGCGGCAACCATTCAGATCAACGGCAAGACCGTTGCGACAGGGCGCGGCGACGCCGTGCTCGGCAACCCGCTGAATTCGGTGGTCTGGCTGGCCCGCAAGCTGCCGGAGTTCGGACGCGGCATCCGGGCCGGTGACCTGATCATGAGCGGCTCATTCACGCGCCAGTTCCCGATCACGCCAGGTGACCGCGTTGATGCCGATTTCGTCGGTATCGGCAACGTACAGACCGCGATGCAGGATTATTCCAATTAGCGGTTGACTGTCACGCATTCGTGATCCAAGCTGGGTCCGTCGTTCAGTCCCCGCCTGTGGCTGGCGGACCAGCGAAGGACTCTGCAAATGGAGACCGGTGCCGTAATGATCAAGGCAGACACCGATTGTGGCGTTGTCTTCCGTTGTCAAATGCTGAATGAAGACGGCGGTATTCTCTTTCCGGCTTACATAGTCGCTGAGAGTCTGGACGTCGCAATACAGCGCGCCTTCCACATGCGCCACGCGCGCAATGAAGCCGCGTCGTCTTCGGAACGTGTTTACGGGTTCAAGGTCTGGCACGAGCCCTCGGCTCCCTGACTGACTCAAATTACCTCGCCCTTTCCGCCCGATTTCGATCTGGGCATGGCCGTCATACCGGCCAGCACCAGGCCGTCGCGCGGACGCAACGAATTTGAGAATGCGCTGATCTTTTCTGGAAGACGAACAGCATGCCAAACGGGCCACGCATCGGTGCTATCGCGTTCACACTCGCCGTCGTTGCGATGGGCTCCGCAGGGCTCTGGTACATGACCCAGTTGGTCACGCGGCTGGAAGAGAACGCGATCGTGGAGCATGCGCTTCGCAATCACCTCGAGGCCGACATGATGCACGATGCCCTGCGCGGTGACGTCCTGGCGGCGCAGTACCAGACACACGATCATCACACCTTGACCGACGGCCTAGGAGTTCCGCCGCCCGCCTTCGCACACTCTTTCGCCGACCACGTCACCCGTTTCCGCAAGGCGATCGGCGAGAACAAGGTCCCGGATGCAGCGGAATACAGCGAGCTGGCAGTGGTGCTGGCCAGCGTTGGCGGGCCGCTGTCGGCCTACATCACAGAGGCCGAGTGGCTGGTGCCGCTCGCGTTCTCCGATCCTGGCTTGGCCACCGAGATGCTGCCGGTCTTCGACGATCATTACAATATGCTCGAAACGAGTATGGAAGCGGCAAGTGATCGGATCGAGGTCATCGCGGGGAAGGCTCGCCTGGCGGTCGCGGTTGCCAGGACCAAGGCCACGTTGCTGATCGGCACGGCCGCCCTACTGACAATGTTCGCCACATTCCGCCGTTGGCGCCAGCTCAAACGCGAGGTAGCCACAAGGCGTGCCGTCGAGGCGAAACTCCGTGCGCTCGCCGTGCACGATGACCTCACCGGCCTGCCCAACCGCCGTGGGATGGCTGAACGCCTGAATGCGGCATTGGCCCGCTCTCGGCGGGACGGCAGCACGATCGCGGTACTGCTTGTGGACCTCGACCGCTTCAAGCCGGTGAACGATTTGCGCGGCCACGCCGCCGGTGACCGTCTGCTGCAACTGGTTGCCAAGCGGATGACCGATACCCTCCGTGAGGCGGACATCGTCGCACGCGTCGGCGGGGACGAATTTGTCGTAGCCGCTCAATTCGGCCCTGGCACTCTCGGCGCATACGCCGACGGGACGACCGACATGATCGATGCCACGGCCCGCATGGCGCGCCGGCTCGTCGCTGTCCTGGAAGAACCGTTCGATCTCGGCGACGCGGGCATCCCGGTGCTCGTGGGTGCGAGCGTCGGTGTGGCGCTTGCCCCTGACGGCGAGGTCGATGTCGAGGATCTGCTGCGCCGGGCCGACATGGCGATGTACCTTGCGAAGGAGAAGGGGCGCGGCTGCTTCCGTTTCTTCGAGCCCGAGATGGATGCGGCCATCCGCGACCGCGCCGCGCTGGAGGCTGCCCTGCGCCAGGCCATCGTGGCCGACGAGCTGATGCCATATTTCCAGCCGTTTGTCGCACTCGGCGCCGACAAACGGCCGATCGGCTTTGAGATGCTGGCGCGCTGGTCACACCCGGAGCGCGGTTTTGTGCCCCCAGCCGACTTCATCCCATTGGCCGAGGAGACGGGGCTGATCGTGCGAATGACGGAACAACTGCTCCGCCGCGCCTGCAACGCCGCAGCTTCCTGGCCCGACCATTTGATCCTGGCGGTGAACGTGTCGCCGGTGCAGCTGCGCGACCGTGCGTTGCCGGCCATGGTGGCTGCCGCGCTTGCTGAAAGCGGCCTGCCCGCTCGCCGGTTGGAGATCGAGCTGACCGAGAGCGCACTGGTGGGCAACTTCGAATTGGCGCGTGAGTTGCTGACCGAGCTGAAGGAGCTCGGGGTGCATTTGACACTCGACGACTTCGGCACCGGCCATTCCAGCCTGCGTCACCTGCAGATGCTGCCCTTCGACAAGATAAAGGTGGACGCGAGCTTTGTCCGCAACATGCACATCAGCCCCGAGAGCGGCAAGATCGTGGCGGCCGTGGTTGCGCTGGGCCGCAGTCTGGGCCTGCTGACGGTGGCTGAAGGCATCGAGGACGCGGTCATAGCCACCGCGCTAAGGGACATGGGCTGCCATATCGGCCAAGGCTGGTTGTTCGGGCAGCCGTTGGCCGAGCATGAAACGGCCGCCCTTGCGTATGGCGAAATGGCCGCTCTCTTATCTGACAGCCACACCCTGCATTGACATCAAAAGCCGCCCGGCAGCACGACGATGGTCGGCCGCTCCGGCAGCGTGGCGCGCGATAGCAGCAGCGTGGGCGATTCGTTGAATCGCACCGCGTAGCGGTCGCGCACCAGATCGACAAATCGCGCAACCACGTCGCGCATGAAATAGTGCATCGGCAGAACGAGCCGCGGATGCATCTGATCGAGCACCGCGACCATGTCCGGCTGGCTCATGGTGAAGACGCCATCCACCGGCGCCATGACCACGTCGATATGCCCGAGCAGCACGAGGTCCTGCTCGGTCAGCAGGTGATGCAGATGCGACAGGTGCGCGATGCACAGGCCGGCGCTTTCGAACAGGAAGATCGAATTGCCGTAAACCTCCGTGCCGCCCTGCCCGTCGCGGATGTTCGTCGGCAGGTTGGCGACGTGCAGGTCGCGCACAGTCAGGTCGATCTGCGCCGGCGCGCCGTCATCGCGCCAACCCCGCAGCACGTGGCGAATGCGCGGATCGGGAAAGTCCGTGTAATGCGTCGAGTGCGCATGGTTCATCGTGGCAATGTCGGGTGGATCGCGCGGCACGTTGTAACCGTTGTAGTCAGTGACCGCGCGAACACCGTCCGGCGTTTCGATCAGGAAGCTGGCGTGGCCGAGGAAGGTGATGGTTAACGTATCCGGCGCGGCGTCCGCCGGGACTACGCGCGGTGCGCCGAGCGCGATCGGTGCGCAGCCGGCTTCGGCCAGACGCGGGGCGAACAAGGCAAGCAGGGACAGAATGCAGATTCGCGCGAGGGCCATGTGCGTCGGGTTTCTCCTGCCCGCACTATTGGCCAAAATCGGCCCACAGGCGAGAGGCCCGGTGGCAGCTAACAGCACCGCGTATATGACGTTGCCGGACCTCAGGACGCGGCGTCCGCGTGATCGCCCAGGGTGGCAGCCGGCCCGTTTGTCGGCGGGCCGGCCACATGTTCCTTCAACCCGGACGCACGTGGTCGAAGAAGCCGGTGATGGCAGCCAATTTTGTGTCGGCGGTGACAACGCCGAAATCGGTGCCGCTCACCACCGGCGCGCCTTCCTCCGGCGCAAGGTCCCAGGTGAAACGGACACGATCATGGTGGCTCTCGACGTCGCCGGTGCGGCGGAACCGATGCCCTGGAAAGCGTTCCTGCACACCGACGATCATGGTGTCGATGCCGTCGTGACCTTCGCCCTCCAACATGGGATCGAGATAGCGCGCGCCTTCCGTCCAGGTCTGTGCGATCAGGTCGTGCCGCCGTCCTGCATCTGTCTCATTCCACGTCGCGATGTAGCGATCGATCAGGTCCGTGAGAGTGTTCATGGTTGGGCTCCTTGTTGTCGCACCAATGGCGGTGCGGTCGGCAAATTGCGCATTCGCCCCATGCCGGTCGATTACGTCGCAGGTAATTGGAGCGGTTCGCGCATCGGCGGTATGGTCAAGCCATGATGAATTCGATCCGACCGGTGGGCGATCTCCTACGCGAGTGGCGCCAGCGTCGGCGTCTGAGCCAGCTCGACCTCGCATCCGAGGCCGAAATCTCCACACGCCATCTCAGTTTTCTGGAAACCGGACGGTCGCAACCGAGCCGCGACATGGTGCTTCATCTGGCCGAGCAGCTCGACGTCCCGCTGCGCGACCGCAATGTGCTGCTGCAGGCGGCGGGCTATGCGGCGGTGTTTCCCGAACGCCCGCTCGGCGATCCCGCATTGAAGGCCGCGCGGCAGGCGATCGACCACGTGCTCGCGGGCCACGAGCCAAACCCGGCGCTCGCGGTGGATCGTCACTGGACACTCATTGCGTCAAACGCGGCGGCACGGCGTCTGCTTGCGGGAACCGAACCCTCGCTGCTGCGCCCGCCCGTCAACGTTCTGCGCCTGAGCCTGCACCCGCAAGGGCTTGCGCCGCGCACCGCCAATCTCGGCGAATGGCGCGAGCATATTCTGGCGCGGCTGCGGCGTCAGATCGACATCAGCGGCGATCCGGTGCTGGTCAGGCTGCTGCGTGAGCTGCGCGACTATCCGGGATCCGACCAGTCGGATGGCGTCGATCGCGACGGGACCGCGGTCGCCGTGCCGTTTCGCCTGATCACGGAGGCCGGCGTGCTTGCCTTCTTCAGCACGACGACGGTGTTCGGAACGCCTGTGGACATCACCCTTGCGGAGCTTGCGGTTGAGGCATTCTTCCCGGCCGATCAGCAGACCGCGGAGGCGCTGCGGCGGCTTGCCGGCTGAAAGTTTCTGCTCAGCAGGCAGGCGGCTCGCGCCAGACCTGGAACCCGCAAACCCGCTCCGATCGCGCCGCACCCTCGTTGTTCGAGTGGAGGATGCGGAAGGCATCGCGTATCGCGGCGTCCAGGGACTCGGCGATCAGATCCGCCGGAAAGAGAATGTCGCCGCGCTCGTCCAGCATATGACAGCGAAAGTCGGGCATGGTGGGCCCCTCTGCGCCGTTCAGGCGGGAGCGCACGTATCTCTCAGCCGCTGGCGCCCGGGACAGCCCCTTGCCAGCGATGAAGCGAAGCCTGCACGCCGGGAAGCAAACGCGCAAGCCGAAAAAGTATTAACGGAGGAATTCGCGACTGACCCAGCGAGACAGCACCAGGGCCGCGCAGAGACCGTGGCAATTCTTTTTGACGCATTGTTCACGTTGCCATTCAAAAGACTTGGCGAGTGACCCTCGATATTGCGAATCATCAACCTCGGCGGCTCGGGATGCGGCCGAATCCCCGATGGGTCGGGCAGACTGCCAGACGCGGCTCTCAATGCCGTCACCTGGATTTGATCGCATAACGTCATGATCAGATGGTATAAGGGTGCGTTACCGAAACATCCGGCACGCGGGTGTGTGCTCCCCTCGTGACGGTGCCGGTTTTCTCCGAACCGGCCGGTGGTGTGGCGATAGGCCGGGGGTGCTCCATGCCCTCGGCCTTTCGGTCTTCGCTGTCAGCCTCGGGTCCCATCGTTCCCGTCATGCACGACGAGGCAATGGCCCACCCGGAGGGCGGCAAGGTGCGCGCGGCGCGGCAGCGCGCTATCATCGGCGCGCAGTCAACGGGAAGGAGACCAAGCCATGCCAGTCGTCCGCGCATCAGCGCGCGCCACCAAGCAGGGCGCAGCAAGCACTTTCACAGGCACCGTGTTTCAGGACGAGATCGTTGTCGGCAGCACGCCGTCGCGCATGCGGGCCGCCGTGGTGTCATTCACCCCCGGCGCGCGCACGGCGTGGCACGCGCATCCGGTTGGCCAGACGCTCTATTGCCTGTCCGGCGTTGGCCGCATCTGCTTCAAGGGCGAAAAGCCGCAGGCGCTGAACCCCGGCGACACGGTGATGATCCCACCCAACGTGCAGCACTGGCACGGAGCGGCGCCGGATCGTCTGTTCGCGCACATGGCGATGTCGGAGAACAGCGATACCGGCGCCGGCACGTCGTGGGGTGAACACGTCAGCGACGCGGAGTACACGGCGCCGGTTGCGTGACTATTCGGCGGCGGCGCGCATCGGTCCTCCGAGCGCGCCGGACGCCTTGATCGCGGCGATCCGTTTTTCATCGAACCGCAGCACGTCGCGCAGGACCTCGTCCGTATGTTCACCGAGCAGCGGTGAGCGCCGCACATCCGAGGCGCTGTCCGACATCTTGATCGGATTGCCCACCGTGAGGTACTTGCCGCGCGTCGGGTGATCCACTTCCACAACCGTGCCCGTCGCACGCAGCGACTGCTCTTCGGCGATCTCCTTCATCGACAGGATCGGCCCGCACGGAATGTCGTACTTGTTCAGGATATCCATGGCCTCGAACTTCGTCTTGGTCATGGTCCACTGCTCGATCGTGTCGAAGATCGCCTTCAGCCGAGGCAGACGCGCGGGTGGTTTGGCGTAGTCAGGATCGGTCTTCCATTCCGGCTTGCCGATGACATCGCAGATCGCTTCCCACACCGGCGCCTGCGCGATGAAATAGATATAGGCGTTGGGATCGGTCTCCCAGCCCTTGCATTTGAGAATCCAGCCGGGCTGGCCGCCACCCGAGGCATTGCCGGCGCGTGGCACCGCCTCGCCGAATTCTCCGCCTGGATACTGCGGAAATTCGGTCAGCGGCCCATGCGCCAGCCGCTGCTGATCGCGCAGCTTCACCCGGCACAGGTTCAGCACGCCATCCTGCATGGCGCACAGCACCTTCTGCCCGCGCCCCGTCGTGACGCGCTGAAACAGCGCCGAGACGATGCCAAGCGCGAGGTGCAGCCCGGTGCCCGAATCGCCGATCTGCGCGCCGGTGACCAGCGGCGGGCCATCGTCGAAGCCGGTGGTGGAAGCGGACCCGCCGGCGCACTGTGCGACGTTCTCGTAGACTTTGCAGTCTTCGTAGGGGCCGGGACCGAATCCCTTCACCGACGCGAGAATGATGCGCGGGTTGATCTGCTGGATACGCTCCCAGGTGAAGCCCATGCGATCAAGCGCGCCGGGCGCGAAGTTCTCCACCATCACGTCGCACGTCTTCATCAGGGCCTCGATCACCGCCTTGCCCTGCGGATTGCGTGCATCGATGGTGATCGAGCGTTTGTTGTGGTTCAGCATCGTGAAATACAGGCTGTCCACATCAGGGATGTCGCGAAGCTGGCCGCGCGTGATGTCGCCGCCGCCTGGTCGCTCCACCTTGATCACATCGGCGCCGAGCCAGGCGAGCAGCTGCGTGCAGGTCGGTCCCGACTGCACATGGGTGAAGTCAAGGATCTTAACGCCGTCGAGTGCTTTTGACATCTTATGCTCCTGCCTTTTTCGTCCCCGCGTTCCTCGACAGGGCGCTTTTCGGGTTGAGATTACCGATGTTGCCACTCTCGCTGCCCGCCGCCGGGTCGATCACCGCGTTGATGAGCGTGGGCTTTCCGGAATTCATGGCCGTGTCCACGGCGCGTTTCAGCTCGTCGGGCGTGGTCGCATTGACGCCGACGCCGCCGAACCCCTCGATCATTTTGTCGTAGCGGGCGCCCTTGACGAACGCGGTCGTGGCTGCGTCGGTGCCGCCGCCCAGATTGACGCCGTCGCCGCGATAGATGCCGTCGTTGTTGAACACGACGACGCAGACCGGCAGGTTGTAGCGGCAGATCGTCTCCACCTCCATGCCGGAGAAGCCAAACGCGCTGTCGCCCTCTATGGCAAGTACCGGCTTTCCGGTCTCGATCGCCGCGGCGATGGCAAATCCCATCCCGATGCCCATCACACCCCACGTGCCGACATCGAGGCGCTTGCGCGGCTGATACATGTCGATCACGCCGCGGGCCTGGTCGAGCGTGTTGGCACCCTCGTTCACCAGGATTGCGTCCGGCCGCTCCTTGATCACGTCGCGCAACACGCGCAGCGCGGAGTGGTAGTCCATCGGGACCGAGTTCTTGCCGAGCCTGGTCGCCATCCGGGCGATGTTGGTTTCTTTCTTGTCCCGGATCGCTTCCGTCCACTCCGCCGGCGGCGGCTTCCAGTCGTCGCCCATGCCACGCAGCAGCGCCGCGACGCAGGAGCCGATATCGCCCACCAGTGGCGCGGCGATCTCGACGTTGCTGTCCATCTCGCGCGGTTCGATGTCGATGTGGATGAACCGCTTCGAGCCCGGCTTGCCCCACTGCCTGCCTTTGCCGTGACTGAGCAGCCAGGTGAGCCGCGCGCCGATCATTAGCACCACGTCGCTGTCGGCGAGCACGGTCGAGCGCGCGGCGGCGGCGCATTGCGGATGCAGGTCGGGAAGCAGGCCCTTGGCCATGCTCATCGGGATGTATGGAATGCCGCTCTTTTCGACCAACGCGCGGATGTCGTTGTCGGCCTGCGCATAAGCGGCG
>DATMND010000145.1:0-10901 GCA_035569235.1 Acetobacteraceae bacterium
ACGATCGGCTTCATCGGGCTGGGCAACATGGGTGCACCGATGGCGGCCAATCTGGTGAAGGCCGGTCATCGCGTCAACGGCTACGACGTCAACGCCAAAGTCGTGCAGGCGCTCGCCGCTGCTGGTGTGCAGGCGGCACACAGCGCTGCAGAAGCGACGCGCGGCGCGGATGTCGTAATCACAATGCTGCCCGCGGGCGAACATGTGCGGGACGTGTGGCTGCATCAGGGTGGACTGATCGAGGCGGTGAAAGGCTCCACGCCGTTGCTGATAGACTGCTCCACCATCGACGTGGACAGTGCACGCGTGGTGACCGACGCGGCGCGCGTGGCCGGATTGGAAATGCTGGATGCACCCGTGTCGGGCGGTGTCGGTGGTGCCACGGCGGCGACGCTCACCTTCATGGTCGGCGGCAGCGACACAGCATTCGCTCGCGGACTGCCGGTGCTTCAGGCGATGGGCAAGAACATCGTGCACGCCGGCGGTCCAGGGGCAGGGCAGGCGGCGAAGATCTGCAACAACATGATGCTCGCCATCAACATGGTCGGCGTGTCGGAAGGCTTTTTGCTCGCGCAGAACCTTGGTCTCGACTGGGACAAGCTGTTCCAGATCGCATCCACATCGTCTGGGCAATCCTGGGCACTCTCCAGCTATTGTCCCGCGCCGGGCCCGGTTCCCGCAGCGCCGTCCAATCGCGATTACGCGGCGGGCTTCACGGCAGCGCTGATGCTGAAGGACGTGAAACTATCGCAGGCCGCCGCGGATGCCACCGGATCGCCCACGCCGCTCGCCGCCCACGCCATGTCGTTCTACCAGGCGGTCGTCGATGCCGGCGACGGCGGCAAGGACTTTTCCGTCGTGTTCCGCCGGCTGGCAAACTTGAACCGTCAAGGCCAGGCATGAGGGTAGGGCAGGGGGCACACCTTCCTGGCTTTCTTGCCTTCGGCCGCAGCCTGCAGAACACTCACCGTCCTTTCATACCGGACAGGAGACCAAGCCATGCAACCGATCGTCGCGGTGATCGCGCCCGGCATGATGGGCAGCGCCGTAGGCCACCGTCTGGTCGAGAACGGCATCGAGGTCCGCACCGCACTCGCCGGCCGCAGCGCGGACACCATCGCGCGCGCCAAGGCTGCCGGCATGGTCGGCGTATCGGACGAGCAAATCGCCGCCTCCGACATCATTCTGTCTATCCTTCCACCAGGGGATGCGCTCGGGCTCGCTGAGCGGCTGGCGCCCGTGCTGCGCGCCGCCCGGAAGAAGCCGGTCTTCGTCGACTGCAACGCGCTTAATCCCGGCACGGTCCTGCGCATCGCGCGGGTGATCGAGGAGACCGGGGCCACCTTCGTCGATGGCGGCATCGTCGGCGGTCCGCCAAAGGCGGGATACAGCCCCAAGATCTACCTCTCAGGTCCGGCGTCGGCGCGTGTGGCCGAACTCACGAAATACGGGCTGGCGATGCCGATCCAACCCGGGCCGATCGGCGCGGCCTCGGCGATGAAGATGTCGTATGCCGGCATAACCAAGGGCTTCACGGCGTTGGGCGCCGCGATGATGCTGGCAGCGTCGCGCGCCGGTACCGCCGATGACCTGAGGGCGGAACTGTCCGCCAGCCAGCCGGCGCTGTTCGACTGGCTGACGCGCCAGGTGCCGAACATGTATTCAAAGGCCTATCGTTGGGTCGCGGAAATGGAGGAGATCGCGCAGTTCGTCGGCGAGGACCCGGCGGCGCGGCAGTTTTATGAAGGCGCGGCGCGACTCTACGAACGCATTGCCGCCGATTTCGAAGGCGACCGCAAGGAAGTCACCGCACTCGACGCGTTCTGCAAGCCCAAGAGCTGACCGCCATGCAACAGGGTATCCACCGCTACCCGCCGATGGAGCGGGTGATCTACGGCATCCCGCTCGTCGAGGCCCTGGCGCAGGAGATCGAACGGATCGGCGCCAATGCGGTCTATGTACTGGCCAGTGGAACGCTCGCGCGACAGACCGACGTGGTGGATCGGGTGCGCGGTGTGCTCGGCAACAAACTGGCAGGCGTGTGCGCGAAAATCGGCGCACACACACCGCGCATCGACGTGGTGGCGGCCGCGAATGCCGCGCGCGAGGCAGGAGCGGACGCGCTGCTGACCGTCGGCGGTGGATCGGTAACCGATGCCGCGAAGATGGTCGGGCTCTGCCTGGGTAACGACGTGACCGAACCCGACCATCTCGATAACTTCCGTGCCCGCATCAGCGCCGATGGCCGCACCGAACGCCCGCCGGTGAAGCCGCCGGCCGTGCGCTCGATCGCCGTGCCCACCACGCTCTCGGCCGGCGAATTCAACGCGCCGGCCGGTTGCACCGATACAGTGCGGCAGGTGAAGGAGAGCTACCTGCATCCGCTGATGATGCCGCGCAGCGTGATCCTTGACCCGGCCACGACCGTCCACACACCGGAATGGCTGTTCCTCTCCACCGGCATCCGCGCCGTCGATCACGCGGTGGAGGACATCTGCTCGACCAACGCCCAGCCGTTGTCCGACGGCACGTCGCTCCACGCGCTGCGCCTCCTCGGCCGCGGCCTGCGTGCGGTGAAGGCGGATCCCGCAGACCTCGAGGCACGGCTCGACTGCCAGCTCGGTTCCTGGATGTCGATCATGGGCTCGCAGAACGGCGTGCAGAAGGGCGCCAGCCACGGCATCGGCCACGTCCTCGGCGGCACCGCCGGCGTGCCGCACGGCTATACGTCGTGCGTGATGCTGCCGGCTGTGCTGCGCTTCAACGAACCGGTCAATGCCGAACGCCAGGCATGGGTCAGCGAAGCCCTGGGGCGGCCAGGCGAGAACGCCAGGGACGCGGTCGCGGAGCTTGTTGCCAGCCTTGGTTTGCCAGGGAGATTGCGTGACGTCGGCGTGAAGCAGGAGCAACTGGACAGGATCGCAGAAGAATCGATGCACGACCGCTGGGTGCACACGAACCCGCGCAAGATCGATGGTCCAGGCACAGTTCGCGCGCTGCTCGATGCGGCATGGTGAACCGGCGAAACCGGCTGGCTAGTTGACGGTCAGCCTTTGCAGCAGCGTGATCAGTTCTTCGCGGCGAAACGGTTTGCGCAGGACCGAGAAATCCTCGTTGTCGTGAAATCTCGCCACACCCTCAGCGAGGCGAAGATAGGAATCGCTGAACCCGGAAGTGAGAATGACCTTTACCGGTATACCGGTCAGTAGGATTTCGTTCAACACGTCGATGCCGTCCTTCTCCGGCATGATCATATCGAGCATGACAATGTCGGGCTTGAACGCGATGAAGACCTCGGTCGCGTTCGATGAGCTGTTGAGTGATTTTGTATTGAGCCCGAGTTGCCTGCCAATGAGTTCCACGACCTTGGTAATGCCTGTCTGGTCATCGATCACAAGAAGCTTCTTCGCCATCGATGGCTCCTTCCCCGCAGGGCTCGAGCGCCCGGCCGTGCATCGGTTGAATTAAAGTTGCAGTGTCGTCGATCGCATTTCGATAGGAATGCAAGAAAAGCAACCGGACAAGTAGTATTTTGTGCCGGCATTCTCGTTGTGACTTCGGGGCATTTTCGCTTCTTTCGCAATACTGATCGGAAAGTCGAATAAGCCAAATGTAACAATTTGCTAGAGAGTCTCATCTGCACGATCCAATACAGGGCAGGTTTCTGAGTCTCACATTTCGAGATCGGAGTATGCCGCGGCTTGTGCAGGCGGATACTCGTATTCATGCGAAATTTTATATCGCGGTCGGGCAGATCCGTCGTGCAAGTAACGCGAGAGTGCGCCAGCGGTTAGCGAATGTTTACCGAATTGCCGTCAACTGTCTCCGCAACAACGCAGCCGCGTCAACCATGCCCTCGAGCCAGGCCGCTCTCGCTTCCCGCAAGGATTCGCAACAGCTCCTGGAGCCGTTCGTCGCCGCTGTCTGCGATTATGCTTTGCTGGTGCTGAATCGGGACGGTCATGTCCTGTCCTGGAACCGCGGGGCCGAACTGATCAGCGGCTACGCCGCCGGCGAGGTCATCGGCCGGCGTCACTCATGCCTGTATCTTCCCGAGGAAGTCGTAGCCCGGAAGCCTGAGCGCGTGCTGGAGGTTGCGTTCCATGAGGGGCGTCACGAGGAAATCGGCGAGCGCGTCAGAAAGAATGGATCTCGTTTTCTGGCCAATGTCCTGATCACGGCGATCCCCGGGCCGGACGGGGTGCCAACCGGCTTCGGCGTGATCATGCGCGACATAACCGCGCGGCTGGCTGCCGAGGACCTGGTCAAGGCCAGCGCGGCCAGGCTCAGAAGCCTGATCGATACGGTGCTCGACACTGTCGTGGATGGCCTCGTCACGATTGATCGCAACGGCATCATCCAGTCCTACAACAAGGCCTGCGTCACCCTGTTCGGCTACGCAGTCGAGGAGGTGCTCGGCCGCAACGTCAATATCCTGATGCCGGAGCCCGATCGCAGCGGGCACGACCGCTACGTGTCGTCGAACCTCGAGACCGGCATGGCGAGGATCATCGGCACTGGCCGCGAGGTCATGGGGCGGCGCAAGGATGGCTCGACCTTCCCGATGGAACTGGCGGTCAGTGAATTGCCGCAGGGCGGCGACCTGGCTTTCGTGGGCACCATTCGTGACCTGACCGAGCGGCGCGAGGCAGAGAAGCAGCGCGAGCAATTGCGCCAGGCCCAGAAGATGGAGGCGGTCGGACAGCTCACCGGTGGGCTCGCACACGACTTCAACAATCTGCTGGCCATCATCATCGGCAATCTCGACCTGCTGCGTGAACTGCGTCAGGACGACCTAGTGACCGAGGAGCTTGTGCGGGACGCGCTGGAATCGGCGTTGCGCGGCGCCGACCTGACGCGGCGGCTGCTGGCATTCGCGCGGCGCCAGCCGTTGCAGCCCGAGCGAGCCAACATCAATGAGGTCATCGGCGGCATCGTCAAACTGTTGACCCGGACGTTGGGAGAGAACATCGCCATCGAACTAGCGTTGTCCCCTACGGTCTGGCCGGTGCAGATCGACAGAGCGCAGTTCGAGGCGGTGATCGCCAATCTCGCCACAAACGCGCGGGATGCGATGCCCAAGGGCGGAACTCTTCTGATCGACACCCGGAACGGCCAACTCGATGAGGCTTACGCCGCGGCTCACGGCGAGGTTACTCCGGGCGATTATGTGGTGATCGAACTCAGCGATTCGGGCTGCGGCATGCCGCCTGAGATCCTTGCCCGCATCTTTGAGCCGTTCTTCACCACGAAAGAGCAGGGGAAGGGAACCGGGCTCGGTCTCTCCATGGTCTTCGGGTTCATGAAGCAGTCGGGGGGACATATTGCCGTTTACAGCGAGCCCGGCAAGGGAACGACGTTCCGTCTCTTTCTGCCTAGTCTCGAGTCAGTGGCAATCACCCAAACCGAGCGAAGCACCAAACCAGCGTGGCGCGGCGGCAGCGAGACGGTCCTGGTCGTGGAGGACAATGCCGGTCTGCGACGCATCGTCGTCCGGCAATTGAGCGAGGCCGGCTACCATGTTCTGCAAGCGCCGGACGCCGTGGCGGCGATGGCATTGATCGACGGGCCCGATCCCATCCATCTGCTGCTCACCGATATCGTGATGCCGGGTGAGATGGACGGCCGCGATCTTGCGCGCGCGGCGGTGCGGCAGCGGCCACTGATCAATGTCCTTTTGACGTCCGGCTTTCCCGATGCGCGGCTTCCAGGAACTGGCTCGCGCACCCCTGGGAGCCGCCTGCTCATCAAACCCTATCGCAAGGAGGAACTACTGCGAGCGGTGCGAGAGGCGATCGACGACCCGATCCAAGGCGCCGTGTCGCCAACTCCGTAGGCGGTATCACCCTGTCGTGTCAGTTGGCCCCGTGGTATCGGGAGCCGGTCATAGGGAGAGATGCCATGAGCGACGCCGGGACGGTACGGGTATTGGGAATTGCCGGCAGCCTGCGGCGCGGTTCGTTCAACGCGGCCACGCTCCGCGCGACGCAGGAACTGGCGCCGGCAGGCATGACGATCGACATCTTCGATATCGCGCCGATCCCGCTTTACAACGAGGACGTTCGTCAGCAGGGGTTCCCAGCGCCGGTCGAGGATCTGCGGGCGCGGATCAAGAGCGCCGACGGGCTGCTGATCGTGACCCCCGAATACAACTATTCGATTCCCGGCGTGCTCAAGAATGCAATCGACTGGGCTTCGCGCCCGCCGGAGCAGCCATTCGACGGCAAGCCGATCGGCGTGATGGGGGCGAGCGCCGGCACCCACGGCACCAGCCGCGCGCAGTATCACCTGCGACAGTGCTTCGTGTTCCTCAACGGCCTCGTGATGTACCAGCCGGAGGTGATGATCCCTACGGCGCAGAATCAGTTCGATGCCAGCGGCAAGCTGACTGATCAGGTGACGCGCGATTTCATCACGGCGCATCTGGCGGCGTTCAAGGCGTGGGTCCTGCGGTTGAAGTAGGAAATTCACCACAAAGACACAAAGACACGAAGGCATGAAGCTTCGTATCTTTGTGTCTTTGTGGTGAACATTCATTCGCGCGCGGTTTTGTGGTACTCGCGGTTTGGCATCATGTCGGTTGCCGAGGCCACGCGGTTCGACAGATTGAAGAACGCAGCTGTTTCGGAGAGATCGAAGATTTCCTGGTCGGACAGACCCTCCTTGCGCAGTACCGCGCGATCGTCATCATCGATCAGCCAGGGCGTTGTCGTCAGCTTCCAGGTGTAATCCAGGATCGCGCGCTGGCGTGGATCGAGCTTCGCGACGCGGTAGTTCAGTGCCATCATCTCGCCAAGCTCCGGATCGCCGGACAGCGCACGCACTGCCGCACCATGCGCAACCAGACAGTAATAGCAGCGGTTGGCCGAGGACACGACGACGGCGATCATCTCGCGTTCGAGCTTCGACAGCCCGGAGTCGGAGAGCATGATCTCATTGTACATCGCCATGAAGTTGCGCAGCCGGCGCGGGTTGAGGCTGTAGGCGCTGAAAACGTTCGGCACGAAGCCGAGCTTGTCGAGGCATTTCTGCCAGATGACCCTCAGGTCCTCGTCCAGCGCGGCCGGGTCGGGCACGCCGAGCTTGGAGACGTGATCAGGCTGCGGCATGGCGATTCACCCTGTATCTGAACCGTAATGGTGGGGCTTGCTCGGCGATGACCACGAAACGTCAATCCAACACCTCTAGATTGATGACGTTGTCGCGGTTCGGTTTGCCATCCAACACGCTCAGGATGTTTTCGGCCGTCACCATCGCCATCCCAGCAACCGATTCCGTCGTGACGCCGGCCATATGCGGCGAAGTGATCACGGCGTCGAGTTCCAGCAGCGTGTTGTTGACCGGCGTCGGTTCCATGTCGAACACGTCGAGGCCCGCACCGGCGAGCTGTCCGGAGGTTAGCGCCGCGTGCAGTGCGGGTTCATCGATGATGCCGCCCCGTGCCGTGTTGACGATGAACGCGCCGCGCCTCATGCGGGACAGGCGGGCGGCATTGAACATCCCCACGGTCTCCGGATTCTTCGGGCAATGGATCGAGATGAAATCGGCACGCGGCAATGCAGCGTCCAGGTCGGTCACGCGTTCGCATCCGGCACTGGTGATCTTATCGGCCGGCACGTAGGGATCGTAGATCAGCACGTTCATATCGAAGCCCTGGCAGCGACGTGCCGACCGTGTCCCGATGCGTCCGAAGCCGACGATCAGCACGGTCTTGCCGGACAGCTCCATCGGCAGCCCGCCATGGCGGTCGGCCCAGTTCCCCTTCCGCACCATCGCGTCCAGCTCGGGAGTCCGTTTGGCCAGCGCCATCATGAGGTGGAATGCATGCTCCGCCACCGAGGTCGAATTCGCGGTTCCCGCCACCATCAACGGAACGCCGCGAGCGGTCAGCGCCCGCACTTCCACTGTGTCGTAGCCGACACCGATACGTGCGACGACCTGCATCGCAGGCGAGGCATCCATCTCGGCCTGCTTGTAAGGCGTGCCGGACAGCGCGATGCCGACCGCGACCGACAACGTCGGCAGCAGTTCGGCGTGTTTGATTCCGGCCGGGTAGATCTGCACCTCGATGTCGTCACGGCGTCGGAGCAGGTCGACGCCTTCCTTGCCCATGTTGTGCGGCAGCAGCACCTTCTTGCGATTCGAAGTCATCGTTTCCTCAGAGTTTCTGTTGCAGGTTGGCGACGTAGGTGCGGTTCCAGGTCGGCGCCAACATCACCTCGCTCATCACCACGTGCTTCGGCAGGCACGCGATGTAGCGGATCAGATCGCCGCAATCCTCCGACTGCACCATGCGCGCACGCGCCTCCGGGCCTACCGGATTGGGGCGCTTGTCGAGGATCGGCGTTGCCACCTCGCCCGGCAGAAACACGGTGGAGCGGATGCCGTTGATGCATTCCTGCATGTTGATCGAGTGGCTCATCGCCACGACGCCGTGCTTTGCCGCACTGTAGATCGGTCCGGGAAAACCGCCGACCACGCGGCCGGCGATCGAGGCGGTGTGGATCAGCAGACCGTCCTTCTGCGCGCGCATCATCGGCAATGCGACCGTGACGCAATACAGTGCCTGTGACAGGTTGCCGTGCACCAGTTCGTCGATGCCCTCGGGTGTCAGCTTGTCCCAGTGGCGGTCGACGATGTTTACGCCGGCGTTGTTCACCAGGATATCGAGCCGGCCCAGCGTTTTCGTGATGAACGCGCCGACCTTCTGCACCTGCTTCGCGTTGGTAAGTTCGGCCGGCTGCACATGCGCCTCGCCGCCCTGCTGCTTGATGCGGGCTGCGACGCGTTCCAGCTTGTCTTGCGTGCGCCCCGTCAGAACGGTCGTCGCACCTTCCTCGGCCAGCGCGAGAGCGGCAGCCTCGCCGATGCCGCTGCCGGCGCCCGTGATCCAGGCGATCTTTCCCGCGAGCTTCGGCATGGATGTCTCTCCCTCGCTGCGAACTTGCGCGCACGCCATTGAACGTGTTTGCCTGCGACGGGGCAAGAGAGGAGCCGCAGGATGGCAACCGTTCTGACCGACACCGGCGAGGCGACAGTCGCCGCGACAAAAAACGGCCTATGGCTGACGGCCGACGACGCTGCGCGTGCAACCGGTTGGACGCTGAAACCGGAGGGCATGTGTCAGGCAGATCTCTGCGTGCCATTGCCGGCACATGCCGCGCGCGACGGTCGCATCGATGTGGCGGCGTTCTGGCAATTGCTCGGGCGGCCGGTGGTGCACGATGCGGCCAACGAGACGTGGGTGCTCGGCGCCGGCGCGGACGAACGCAACGCCGCGCTGGCCGGGTTGATTGCGCCGGACTTCACGCTGCCTGACCTTGCCGGTGTACCGCACACGCTCTCGGCATTGCGGGGGAACAAGGTCTTCCTCAGTACATGGGCCTCCTGGTGAGGCTGTCGCTTTGACTTGCCCGTGTGGCAGCGAATGTTCGACAGCCTGAAGACCGAAAAGTTCATGATCGTGGCGGTGGCGGAGGAGAGCCGCGGCGGCGCGCATGCCCGGCAGTGGATCGAGCAGGCCAAGGCGGAATACTGGTGCCTGATCGACGAGGATCATCGCGTCGCCGACCTGTACGGCATGGTGAATGTGCCGCAGGCCGTTTGGATTGATCAGACGGGCCGCATCGTCCGTCCGCCGGAGACCGCCGGCTCGACAGATCATTTCCGGCTGATGGACCCTGCAACACGCACACTTGCACCCGAGCACCAGGCGGCGCGGCAGGCCGCGCGTTCGGCGTATCTTGATGCGGTGCGCGAGTGGGTGCTGACCGGCAGCCACGCACTGCCGGCTGACGCGGCGCGGGACGCCCTGCCCCGCATCACGCCGGAGATCGCACTGGCTCAGGCGCATTTCCGATTGGGCGTGTGGCTGCGCCGGCATGGCAACGCCGGCGAGGGCGATGCGCATTTGGCGGAAGCAAGTCGGCTGCATCCGGATTCATGGAACATCTGGCGCCAGGCGGCCGATCTCGACGAGGTGGGCAAGGCAAGCGGCGAGGCGTTCTGGCAGCGTGTCCAAGCGCTGGGTGAGCAGCCCTACTATCCGCCGCCGAGTATCCACCGTCATGGCCGGGTTTGACCCGGCCATCCACGCTCTACCAGTGGTGCAAGGATGGCCGGGTCAAGCCCGGCCATGACGACGAGACGAGAGGTGGTCAGCCGCCCACGCACGTCGCCACGTTCTTCGGCGTGCAGACATCCAGACCGGTGTAGGTCGGATCCGCCGGCTTCGCCCTGCCGTCCTTGATGTCCTTCAGGAAGAACATCGTCCGGTAGCCCATCTCGAACGGCCTCTGCCCCACCTGCGCGCCCGACAGGCCCGCCTTCAACAAGTCGAGCTGCACCGGCAGCGTGTCCGCGACAACCAGCGCCAGCGATCCGTTGTCTATGCGCGCCTTGTACTTCTCGGCCACCTTCCGATAGGCTTGAGGTAGGAACTGGGGAAAACCGCCGGTCGGCACGAAGGCGTCGAGCTGTGGATACTTGCCGAGGATGTCCTCCATTTGCTGCACCGCCACGGGGAAGTCGTCGTTGGTATAGAGCGGGCAACCGTCAACTTCCGTCCAGCTGTTCTGTCCGGTCAACCGCTTGCCAGGCGGCGTCTTGCTTGGCTCACCGGACAGCGTGTCGCGCAGTCCCTGCATGCGCTCGTTGTGATTCGCCGCCGCGGCGCCGCCGGACTGGATGCAGATCGTACCGCCCTTCGGCTTGATCATCTCAACTTGAATAGCCAGATTCCTGCCGATCTCGTAATTATTGGTACCGACATAGGCGATGCGCAGCTTCTTGTCGCGCTCGAGCAGATCCGAATCCCAGGTCAGCACCGGAATGCCCGCCTTCTGTGCCTCGATCAGCGCACGGCCCATCGCCGGAGCATTCGACGGCGATACCGCGATGCC
>DATMND010000146.1:0-3979 GCA_035569235.1 Acetobacteraceae bacterium
TCGTTCTTCCACTGCGGATCGGTCGGATCCTTCAGATAGGCCGAGCTGATCACGCCGATGCCGCGTTCGGCGCCCGCCGGCTCCATCACCGCGCCCACCGAGGTCGAGACGTTGGTCAACAGATGCAGCGGCTTCCAGTTCATTTCGCCGACCTTCCGTATGATCTGCGCGGCGAACTTCGGCGTTGCAGCACTGATCAGCACATCGGCGCCGGAGTTCTGCAGGGTTATCGCCTGGCTGTCGATGGTCGGGTCGGTTACCTCGAATGATGCGGTCACCACCTTGTCGAATCGGTCCTTCAGCACATCCTTGACGCCGGCCAGGTAGTCCTTGCCGAAGTCGTCGTTCTGATAAAGCATCGCGATCTTCGCGTCCGGCCTGGCCTTCAGGATGTACTGTGCATAGATCTGCGATTCGGTACGGTAGCTTGGCTGCCAGCCGATCGTCCAGGGATGCTCCTTGTAGTCGCCCCACTTGTCCGCGCCGCTGCCGACAAAGAGATGCGGCACCTTCTTCTGGTTGACGTATTTCACGATCGCAGAATTCGACGCGGTGCCCAGCGTGTTCGACAAGCACGCCACCTCGTCCTGCTCGAGCAGACGACGCACCTGCTCCACCGCTTTGGGTGGGCTGTAGGAATCGTCGTACGAAATGAAATTGACCTTGCGGCCCGCGACACCTCCCTGGTCGTTAAGCCAGCGGAACGTGGCAGTGTGCATGCGGCCGATCGCGCTGTAGGCGGAGGCTGGGCCGCTATAGGCCGCCATGCTGCCGATGCGGATTTCCGACGTGGTGACGCCGGGCGTCTCGGCGGCACGTGCGACGTATGGCGCTGCGGGCAAGAATGGCGCCGCGGCGGCCGCAGTCAATAGCGAGCGTCGGCGTAGCATGAGGTGCCTCCCGGAATCTTATTCGTTCTCGATCGTCCGAAGCCTACGGGATTTCATTGTCCGCGTGAATAGGTTGCGACCGCCGGAACCTCGCGGGTGTCTTGGAGTTGGTCGAAGACGTGCCACGATTCGATCGCCATCTTTTCCCCTCTGGTATCTGAACACCGTGCTGTTCTGCAGCGGCATCCTGCGCTGCAGTGCGTCACGATCAGCCTGGCCGGCGATGCCTTCGCGCGGATGCGCTTTCCCGGTCGCGATCTGCTGTTCCACGCATTCCTGCTTCAACTCATGCTGGTGCCGCCGATGCTGATCGTGCCGAACCTGCCCACGCTGGTCGCAGTTCACCTCTACGATATTTTCCCCGGCGTGATGGCACCTTACTGCGCCTCGGCATTTGGTGTCTTCCTGATGCGCCAGACGTTTCGCACCATCCCGGCAGCGCATGAGGAAGCGGCGCTAATCGACGGCGCCTCCCGCCTCCAGATTATCGCTGCGTCCTACTGCCGCTTGCACGTCCCGGACTGGTGGCGTTTGCGATCGTCTCCGTGACCGCGCACTGGAACGAGTTCCTTTGGCCACTGATGGGCACGTCGTCGCCATTCACGCAGGTGTTGACGGTTGGCCTCGCCAGCTTCACCGCCGGCGCCGAGGCCGGGTCGGAATGGGGCATCATTGCCGCCGGCACGTTCCTCGTCGCGGCCCCGCTGCTGGTCATTTTCGTGCTGTTCCAGCCGCAGTTCGTTTCCTCCTTTACCGTCACGGGCATCAAGTAACCAGGAGTATGCGATGCGATTGCTGAGAGCCGCCCCACTTGCGTTCACCTTGATCATCGGCACCGCGAACGCGCAGACCGAGCTGGAACTGTTCTTCCCGGTGCCCGTGCAAGGCAAGCTGGCAAACGAGATGCAGCGGCTGATCGGCGAGTTCGACGCCAGCCATTCAGCCATCCACGTCACCGCCGCCTATACCGGCAGCTACGATGACACAAACCTGAAGACGCGTGCGGCGATCGAGGCCGGCAAGCCGCCGGGCGCGGTGATCATGAGCGCCAACTTTGCGCGGGAATACGCGATCAACGACGATCCGATTCCACTGGACGATATCATCGCCCAGGGTACCGAGACGCGGGGCCAGACGCCGGCGCAGTATATGGACCGGTTCTGGCCCGCGCTGAGGCTGAACGCGATGGAGCAGGGCCATGTCTTTGGCGTCCCGTTCCAGAACTCTACGCCCTTGCTGTACTACAGCGTCGATGCGTTCAAGCAGGCGGGACTTGATCCCGACCGACCGCCGTCCACCTGGCAGGAATGGGTCGATGCACTGCGCAAGCTCACGAAGCGCGACGGTGACAGCACGACCTGTTGAGGCGTGATGTGGCCCGGTACCTACGACTACCTTGGCTGGATCACCAGTGCCTTGGCCATGTCGAACGGCGGCGAGGTGTTCTATACCGCGCCGTCCACAATTGGCGCGGTGAAGCTGATCGATTCGCTGAGCCGTTCACCGAGTATACCGAGGCCGATTATGCGGCGATGCTCGCGGTCAATCTCACGGGCTTCTTTCATTTCACGCAGCTCGCCGTCGCCGAGATGGAGAAGCAGCGCAAAGGGCATGTCGTGCAGATCACCACAAGTCTTGTCGACCATGCGAATTCCAGCGTCCCGTCGGTGCTGGCGTCCTTGACGAAGGGAGGTCTCAGTGCGGCCACCAAGTCACTCGCCATCGAATATGCCGCACGTGGTATCCGCGTGAACGCGGTTTCGCCGGGCGTCATCAACTCGCCGATGCAGGCGGCCGGGTGCCCTGAGTTCCTGGGTGCGCTTCATCCGATGGGGCACATGGGCGAAATCTCGGATATCGTCGACGCTGTCCTGTACCTCGAGTCGGCGCCGTTCGTGACCGGCGAGATCCTGCATGTCGACGGCGGCCAGAGCGCGGGTCACTGACAAGCCTGATCTCGGTCAGAGACATTGGACCCTTACGGCTGCAGTTTATCGAGCGTGATCGGCAGGTCGCGCACGCGCTTGCCGGTCGCGTGATAGATCGCGTTGGCGATCGCCGCTGCGACGCCGACGATGCCGATTTCGCCCAGCCCCTTGATGCCGAGCGGATTGACGATGTCGTCCGGCTCGTCGACGAAGATGACGTCGATGTCGTGCACGTCGGCGTTCACCGGGACATGATATTCGACGATGTTCGCATTCATGATCCGGCCGAATGTGTGGTCGAGCAACGTTTCCTCGTGCAGCGCCATGCCGATACCCCACACCACGCCGCCTATGATCTGGCTGGTCGCGGTCTTTGTGTTCAGGATGCGGCCTGCTGCGACCGCGCTGACCACGCGGGTCACACGGATGACGCCGAGCTGCTCATCCACCTTCACTTCGGCGAAGACCGCGGAGTGCGTGTTGCGCGCACGAGAGCCGTCATCGTTGAAGGTGGTGGTTTTCTCCTGCTCTATGCGATCGACGCCGCCCTGCCGCATCGCATCAGCAATCGACACCGCGCACGAAGCGTCCCGCTTGTGCATCAGCTTACCATCGACAAGCGTCACCTCGTCAGCCGTCGCGTCCGCCAGCGGCGAATTCGGTATCTGCCTTGCCAGGAGCAACAGCTCCGTACGGATTGCGTTCGATGTCGTTGCGATCCCATTCGACACCGAGGCTGCGATCCATGATCCGCCTTCGACCGGCGATTGCGGCAGCGTCGAGTCGCCAAGCTTGACGGTGACGTTGTCGAGCGGCAGCCCGAGCATGTCCGCCGCGACCTGCGTCATGATCGTGTAGGTGCCGGTGCCGATGTCGGACGTTGCGCAGGAAACCTCGGCGTGGCCGTTGGCTGTCAGGACGATGCGCACCGCGATCGGTACCTGCAGCGCTTCCCAGACGCCGGTCGCCATGCCCCAGCCCACCAACTCGGTGCCATCGCGCATCGAGCTCGGCTCAGGGCTGCGCCTGTTCCACCCGAAGGCCTCGGCACCCTGGTGATAGCATACACGCAGGCTCTTGCTGCTGTACGGCCGATCGCTGTGCTGGTCGCGATCCGAATAGCATCGCAGGCGAAGCTCGAGCGGATCGAGCCCGAGGGCG
>DATMND010000147.1:0-3750 GCA_035569235.1 Acetobacteraceae bacterium
GTTCAGCGCGTCCTGCAGCGTCGCGGTAACGTTGGGATTGGCGGGCTTGTCGAAGCCGAGATGGCTGTCGCTGATCTGCACAAAGCTGAAGCCGTCGTTCGTCGCGGCCTTGGCGTTGCCGATCAGACGCGAGCGCGGCACACCGCCCGCCACGGTCCAGACCATGGCGGTGCCTGCCCAGGTCATGCACTTCAGAAAACCGCGGCGCTGCATGTCGCCTGGCTCGATGATCGAATCGTTGCTCATAGATGAACTCCTGCTGATCCGGGTCCGCGCTCCGGCCCCGGTTGCTGGCTCAACCGAGTCCGCGTCGGGGTTATTCCCGCCGCTTCCAGGAATAAGATGACGCCCCGCCGGGTATGGGAACTCGGGAGCCCGCATTCAGGACCGTTGCCTTGCCCCACGACGATCGGCGCAGACGCTTCGAGTTGCTCGCGTTGCCGCATCTCGATGCCGCCTACAACCTAGCCTGCTGGCTGGCGCGCAATCCGTCGGATGCCGAGGACGTGGTGCAGGAGGCATATCTGCGGGCTTTTCGGTACTTCGATACCTTCCAGGGAGGGAATTTTCGCGTGTGGCTGCTGACCATCGTTCGCAATACCTTCGTCACCTGGGTGAAGGAAAACCGCTCGGGCCTCATGGTGTTCCTGCCCGATACGCCCGTGGCGGACACGGCCGACGCCGAGGAAACGATGTGGAGCAGTCGTCCGCGCGACCCCGAGGCGCTGCTACTGGAAAGCATCGACAGCCAGACCCTGAGCCGGCTGATGGAGCAACTGCCGGCGGAGTATCGCGAGGTGCTGCTGCTGCGGGAGGTTGAGGACCTTGCCTACAAGGAGATTGCCACCGTGACGGGCGCGCCGATCGGGACGGTGATGTCGCGTCTCGCACGCGCGCGGCTCAGCCTGCGGAACCTATGGCTGCGGCAGGCCGAGACGGAGAACGCGCATGGAGTGTAATCGCGCCGCCGGTTTGCTGTCAGGGCTGCTCGACGCCGCGCTGGGACCGTTCCAGCGGTTGCGCGTGAGCCACCACGTCGCGGGCTGCGACGCCTGCGCCGCCAAGCTGGAGGAGTTGCGCGCCATGCAGGCGGCGATCCGTACCAATCTACCGTATCATCGCGCTCCGCCGGGGTTGGCGGCGCGTATTGGCGCGGCGCTAGAACGTGAGGCGCCGCCTGCGTCCGCGGCGGTGGCGTCGCGGCCATGGTTCCGCTGGCCGACTGTCGGTATGGCCGGCACCGGACTGGCCGGAGCATTGGCCGGTGTGGCGCTGACTGTTCTGGTGTTGGGTGGGCGACCGGACGATCAGAGCGAAGCGATGCAAGGGGTGATCGGCAGCCATATCCGCTCGATGCAGGCCGATCATCTGACCGACGTGCCGACCAGCGATCAGCACACGGTCAAGCCGTGGCTGTCGGCGCGGCTCGATGTGTCTCCACCGGTGCGCGACCTGAAGGATGCGGGTTTCCCGCTGGTCGGCGGCCGGCTGGACTATGTCGATGGGCGCCAGGCGGCGGCGGTGGTTTATCGGCACGCGAAGCATGTGATCAACCTGTTCGCCTGGTCATCGCCGGGCAGTGCTGACGAACCGTTACACGCCGAGTCGCGGCAGGGGTTCAACGTGGTGACCTGGCGACGCGGCGGCATCACCTATTACACGGTGTCGGACGTGGAGGCCGACCAGTTGTCGGACTTCGCCCACCTGGTGGCACAGGGAGACTGATGCCCGCTGGGGAACTGACAGAGGGTCCACGCGAGCGCGCTAAGCAAATGGCCACCGTCAGGTGGCGCTCAAATTTCCCGCAGATCAATCCTGAGGCGACATCGATTCACCCGCTTGATGGTGCCGCGCGTACCGTCTCCTGCGTCGCAGAGAGTATGTCCGATACGGCAGTGGACCGGTTCCGATGACGCCGCTGCCGGAGTTCGTCAGATAGGATCTGAGTGAGCTTCGCCTCCCAATCGCGGACCGCCTCGTAACAGAACACGAGACCACGGACGAGCAACCTCTTGGACGAGCCTTGCCAGTGCTTATAACGACGGCAGCTGAGCGCGATGATGTCGCAGCACGTCGGCGCTGCGCTCATTGAATTGTGTGCCGCAGCCACATCAGCGGAACCGGCAATAACGCCGTGCTGTGCGCTCCGACCGCTGCGCGACAGCCGCAGACCCGCAGCCCAAGCACCGCATTCCCCGCGCCACCAGCATAAGTGGGACCTTACCGGCAGCGGCCTCCGACAGCCGGAAGACCCCACAGTGTGGCGCGTGTTCTGACAGAACCCGCCCGCGACGGCCAGAGCCAGTGAGATGCTCGCCCGTCGGAGCACAGCTTCCACGCGGCACCCGACATCCATTCCACGTTGGCTGGCAAAAACCCAGCGAAAAAGTATTGACCAGCGGTTCGCTATACCGTCTCAAGAGGGCATTCGGTTTGCAGCGAGGTTGTTCGGCATGAGTTCCCGATAGAGACGATCGACCTCCTCGGCCTCGCTCGCAGTAAGATCAGCATAGCCGAGTGCTTTCAGGCGGTCGCCGCGGGGTTGTACATTATGACCGTTGACAATGGCGCGCATCGGTAACTCATGGCGTGTGGGCGTGCTGGACAACCCGGCGGAATTGGTTGCCAGCGTCCGACCGGGGGGCGGATCGGGGGAGACGTAGCCATCGGTCTCGGCCATCGCGGCGCCGGTGGAAATGGTCATCGTCGCCGCAGCAATTGCGATCAGTCTTATCATCATGACGTCACTCCTCGGGTTCACGTTCGCCAGTGGGGATCGACGATCGTGTTACCTGCCCATCGCACTGAAAATTCCTGCTCGATATCGTCCGCAATGGCGATTTGATTTACCCGATAGTTCGCCTGTCAAAAAACGGGGATACGGCAGAGGCCGCTACGGCCGCGGGGAAGCTTCGTCGATTGTCCGCGTCTCCGCGGGAGAACGCATCGGCAGCTGCCTCGCTCGTGGCGATGCAGCGTTATGCGGGCGGCTTTTCAGAGCTTGAGACGAGCAGTGAATTGTGTTGCATGCGCCGAAGACACAACGGTCGCGACCGCTTCCACCACGCCGAGAGACAATCGGGAGAACCGGCCTACCCTGACAAAATATATATGACGTAAAAGACGCTATGTTACTTGCGGTGGGAATTTCTGCTCCGCCAAGTCGGTATAGGCAACGTCTGTCAAGTTTGGCAGACAGTAGCTTACGCGTTTACATCCTCACTAAACAAACTCAACGCCCCGGCCCCCCGGCCGGGGCGATTTCTTTCACGGTGGGCAGCGGGGCGCCGGACGACGATACTACCTGCCTGCAGGAAGCTGCCTGCTGGAGAGGTGAGCTGATCGCCATGATCGGTTGGCGCGTTGGATACGCCGGAAGTGCTAAACGAGAGCCTGACGGAGCGACACAGAGGGGGCCGCCCGCCCTCGCCGAAGGTTTCGGCGGACAAGTCGGACCGGGACACGCCAGAAAGCCCCCGATTTCTGTCACGCGTAATTCTTCGTGATTATGCTCCGCTGAGCGGCGCCGGGAGTTCGGCGGCGCGGCTCACCGGCACTGTCTCGGGCGGAGCTGCCCCGCGCGGTTTATTCCAGCGTGAGCCGCGCATAAATAACTTGTCTGCCAGCTGGATTATAACGGGTGGATAGGAGGTCTATCTCCGCGCCACCGCATAGCATGCGGAGCAACAGAACAGGGCCCGCTCAACCGAGGGACCCGTTAATGAGGAGTGAGACCATGAAGACCATGTT
>DATMND010000148.1:0-8369 GCA_035569235.1 Acetobacteraceae bacterium
TGTCGGCCAGCCGGGCGCGCACCACGACCGCGACATAGGCGACCGAGACCGACGCATGCGCCAGGGTCACGGTGCCGGCGCCGCGGCCAGCGGGCCAGCCGATCGTCTGTTGCAGGGCAACGAACAGCAGCAGCAGGGACAGGCCGGTAATCACCTCCGGCAGCACGAGCGGTGCTGCGAGCGCGGCGGTGAACGTCCTGCGGGCGGGGAACCGTCCGAACCGTGCCAGAGCGTAGCCGGCCAGCGTGCCGACGATGAGCGCAAGCGTGGCCGAGGTGGCGGCAATGCGGAGTGACAGGAGGGTCGCGGTGATCAGGGCCTGGTCGTGCCAGAGCGTCGCATACCAGCGGAGCGAGAATCCGGCCCAGGCGGTGACCAACCGGGAATCATTGAAGCTGAGCACCACCAGGAACACGATCGGCGTGTAGAGGAAGGCATAGCAGGCAATAAGCCACGCCAGCAGTGGTCGGGATCGGGTCACGCAGACCAATCACAGGCCAAGCTGGACCCGCACCGCACGGGCAACGGCGTCAATATCGTCGCACGCCAACCGGCTTATCCAGCGGGCCGAACCAATGACCTTCCATCGCCACTCGTTCCTTTCGTCATGGCCGGGCTCGACCCGGCCATCCATCGTGGCAGGGTGCCGCTTCTGATGGCCGGGTCAAGCCCGGCCATGACGGTGAATGAGTAGCGGGAGGGGTCAACAGGAAGAGTGCCTGGTATTATGCGCCGCCGCAGGCGAAGCGTACCGGCGGTGATAATCGGGTCCGCCTGCAAGGCTCTCGGCGCGCTGGTCAGAGACGTGCGTACGGTTCTGTGCAGGCGCGCGCAGTACTGCGCGCGCCTGCCGCAATTCAATCCAGCAGTCCCGTCCGGAAGACCGACACCGCTACGGCGTGATCGCAACCTTCAGCACACCGTCGCGCTGGTGGCTGAAAAGATCGTAGGCTGCCTCGATCTGGTCCAGCTTGAAGCGGTGCGTCACCAGCGGCTTCAGGTCGACACGTCCGCTGGCGACCACCGCCAGCAGCCGGCGCATCCGCTCCTTGCCGCCGGGGCACAGTGTCGTGACGATCTTCAGGTCCGCCAGCCCGGCGGCGAACGCATCGAGCGGGATCTTCAGATCGGTCGAGTAGACGCCGAGGCTCGACAGCGTGCCGCCCGGCCGCAGCACGCGCAGCGCGCTCTCGAACGTGGTCTGCGTGCCCAGCGCCTCGATCGCCACGTCAACGCCGCGCCCATCGGTGAGGCGCATGATCTCCGCGACCGGATCCGAGGTCTTGAAGTCCACCACGTGGTCGGCGCCCATGCGGCGGGACACCTCCATGCGCGCCGGCACGCTGTCCACCGTAATGATCGTGGTGGCGCCGGACAGCCGGGCGCCGGCGGTGGCGCAGAGGCCGATCGGTCCTTGCGCGAACACCGCAACCGTATCGCCGATGCGCACATGCCCGCTCTCGGCGCCCGAGAAGCCAGTGGACATGATGTCCGGGCACATCAGCACCTGCTCGTCCGTCAGCCCGTCGGGCACCAGGGCGAGATTGGCCATCGCATCCGGCACCAGCACGTATTCGGCCTGGCAACCGTCGATCGTGTTGCCGAATTTCCAGCCGCCGATCGCCTTGAATCCGTGCTTCGTCCCCACGCCATCCTGGCTGAGGCAGCCGCACAGGCAGGCCGCGGAGTGGCCGGACGGCGTGATGGCGCCGGCGATCACCCGCTGGCCTTCCTTGAAGCCGGTGACAGCAGAGCCAAGCTTCTGAATGACGCCGACAGGCTCGTGGCCAATGATGAGGCCTGGGCGAACCGGATACTCGCCCTTCAGGATGTGCACGTCGGTGCCGCAGATTGTCGTGGTGGTGACCCGCATCAGCGCGTCAAGCGGCCCGATGTCCGGGATCGGTTTCTCGTCCAGCACGATCCGCCCCCGCTCGACGAACACCGCTGCTTTCATTTTCGGCATCACGTGGCTCCTTTGATGAACGCGCGGTCCATAGGGGTGCAAACGTCCGGTCGCATTGATCTAGCGCAATACGGCGACGGAGCTGGCGGCCGGCGGGCCATCACGATGGCGAGAGGACGCACTGGCGGTGGCGTCCGGCGATTCCCCAGACGGGAAAGCGCCATCCCACGATCGTGCACGCTGGTGGTCCGTACGCGCGCCCTCTTGGGTGTGGACTCTACTGGCGGTCGATGCAGAGGACGGCCAGAAGGCCGCTCTGGCGCACGCGGATGCCGAACGGCGGGGAAGGGGCTTGGCGGCGCGGCGCGGCTCAGGGCGGCGGGGCGCGGAGATTAAGGGATCGGGCACCGGGCGGAGCGCCGCTCCTGCCGCGTTTGGTGCGGCTCAGGCTGTCAGCAGACTGCACCATTTATTTTCATATTGCTCGACCATGACTGCTGTCCTGGGCATGAACCCCTGTTTCACCCCCGGCTTCTTCCAGTTCGGGCTCTGGATGTGGATTTTTACGTCGCGGTTCTTGGCGATGAAAAGTCGGACAGGGCTTTTGCCATCGAGCTTGCCAAGATGCACGTACACGGTCGCTCCATTGAGAAGCTCGCTCTCAAAATCAACAACGTTTACAAACCAATTTCCCGACCCTTCCCGAACGGTTTTCACCTGTACCTGCCTCAACGGCGCCGTTCCCCCCGGGCGACCAACAAGCAAGTCGTATCCTTTGGTATTCCGACCCGCGAGTTGCGCATCGAAGCCACGCCTCAACAACTCGCCCATAACAAAGTATTCGCCAGCATTTCCCGCTGGGATGCCGGACTGCCGCTTCTTCTTGGTCTGCGTATCAGCTTGTGTGGGAGTGCCCATAATGTGCCGACCCTTACACCGAAGGCGCAACGTTGGTCCTTGACTTGGATCAACTGGCAGTATCGTAGTGCCTCGTCACAGTGATTTTGAGCGATTGAGCGTCCCACGATCGAGGCTCGGACGCGCTGCGTTCACGTACAGTCTTGGTTCGCATTGCCAGCTTTGCAGCGCTGCAGGTTAAGAAGGAATTTTAGCGCAGATGCAGGAAGGCGATGCACGCAGAACACGCGGATGACCATAGGCCATTGGTCAAGCGTTTGATCTCCAGGCGTGGCTTGCCAAAATTGAGCAGCAGGCATGGGGTCTTCAACTCGACCAAAAGCACGTCGTTGATCAGCAGGTCCACGAAATACTTGCCTACAAAGGTGTCTCTGTAGTGTACCTTGGCACCGCATTGTTGTACAGCCGATAGGCCGGCGGCACGGACTTCATATACCAACCCATTCCCATTGGCCTTTTCCAGGAACCCTGCTCCAAGCGTATTGAGTACAGTAAATACGCAGCCGATCACGCGCCCTGATAGTTCATTCAGCTCCCTGTTATCTGCGTGTTCCGCGTGCATCGCCTTCCTGCATCTGCGCTGAAATTCTTGTTTGATTTGCGGTGTCCACTAAGCTGGCTACGTGGGCCGAGACCGGTGACGATCGCCCCCCGTTCGAGCCACGGTGGGAGCATGCTCAGCCGGTCAAAACCACTGTACAGAGGCACGAGTCGCGCCATGGTTTCCGCCGGTTTCGGCCTGCTACTTGGCCGCCCCGTGGCGGCCACTGCGCAGGCGATGGTGCAGCACAACGCGGCCGTCGAGATGTCTCGCGTGTCAGCCTTTGCGTCTGACGGCGCCGGATGCGGCCAGCACACCTGCCGGCACCACAAGCAACACCACCAGCAGCACGACCGCGACCGCCGCCGCGGTCGGCCAGTCGCGGTTCTGGAAGAACTCGCCCCACAGCACGCGGCCGATCAGTTGCGCCTGAGGGCCGCCAAGCAGCTCCGGGATCACGTATTCCCCCACCGCGGGAATGAACACCAGCACCGCGCCAGCCCACACCCCCGGCAGCGACAGCGGCAGCGTGATCCGCAGGAAGGCGCGCCATGGCGGGGCGCCGAGGTCGGCCGCCGCTTCCAACAGGGCCGGATCGAGCTGCGACAGCCGCGCATAGAGCGGCAGCACCATGAACGGCAGATACGTGTAAACGATGCCGACATACATCGCCGCATCGGTGTAGAGCAGGCGCAGTGGCGCGACCCCGAACGCAGTCAAAACCGTGTTGATCCAGCCGTCGTCCTGCAACAGGCCGATCCAGGCGTTGATGCGCATCAGGAAGCCGGTCCAGAACGGCAGCATCACCAGCAGCAGCAACAGCGCGCGACGGCGTTCGGCGCTTTGCGCGATGGCGAGCGCCATCGGGTAGCCCGCCAGCAGGCAGGCAAACGTCGACAACCCCGCCACCTTCAGGCTCAGCAGCAGTGCCGCACGATACAGCGGGTCCGTCACAACCAGTGCCAGGCTGTCGAACCCGGGGCGCGCCAGGCTGAACGGCGGCACGGCGTCCACCGACTCGGACAGCGCAATCAGCAGCACGATCGCGCAGGGTGCAAGCAGGAACAGCGCCAGCCACGCCCAGGGCACGGCCAGCACCAGCGCACGGCCGGCTCTCATGGCGGCAGCAGGATGCAGGCGTCTGGCTGCCAGGACAGCATCACATCGTCACCGATGGCTGCCTCCGCCTCGCCGAGCCCGTCACGCAGCGACCGTGTCGCGCGCATCACGCTGCCATCGGCGAGGCGCACGGTATGCGTCAGGGACTCACCGGCATAGGCGCGATCGACCACCACGCCGCGCAGTGCGTTTGGCGCGTCCGTTGCACCTATTCGCACTCGTTCCGGCCGGATCGCCAACAGTGCCGGGCCCACTACTGTCGTCCGCGTCGCGGTGCACACCGTCGCGCCCAGCCCTGGCAGCTCCAGTCGTATCCCGTCTGTGCGTACGACCGCCGGCAGGATGTTCGCCGCGCCAAGAAATTCGGCGACGAAGCGGCTGTTCGGCCGTTCGTACACATCGGCGGGCGTCCCCACCTGCGCCAGCCGCCCGTCGCGCATCACGCCGATCCGCGTCGCCATGGTCAGCGCCTCCTCCTGGTCGTGCGTCACCAGGATGAACGCGATCCCCAGCCTGCGCTGCAGCCGCACCAGCTCGTCGCGCGTCTCGCGCCGGAGGTTGCGGTCCAACGCGGACAGCGGCTCATCGAGCAGCAGGAGCGCCGGCCGTGGCGCCAACGCACGCGCCAGTGCAACGCGCTGCTGCTGACCGCCGGAGAGCTGCGCCGGCCGACGTGTACCGAAACCGGCCAGGCTCACCAGTTCCAGCATCTCCACAACGCGGGCCTCCGTCTCGGCACGATTGAGCCCCTGCATGCGCAGGCCAAAGCCGATATTCGCCGCGACGCTCAGGTGTGGAAACAGCGCGTAGGACTGAAACATCGTGTTGACCGGCCGGCGGTGGGGCGGCAATGCGCCAAGCTCGACACCGTTCAGCACGATCCGCCCCGCCTCGGGCCGCACGAACCCGCCGATGGCGCGCAGCAGCGTCGTCTTGCCGGAGCCCGAGCCACCGAGCAGCACGAACAGCTCGCCCTGGTTCACGGAAAGATCCAGCCCGTCCAGTGCCACGGTCGTGCCAAAGCGCACGGTCAGGCCGGTGATCGCGAGCAGTGGCGTCAGTGACCGGCCTTGAAGCGGGCCCACATACGAGTGCGCTGGCGCTCCACGGCCTGCGGCACCGGGCCGATGGTGAAGAACATCGCCATCTGCTCCGGCGTGGGAAAGATGTTGGCATCGGCCAGCAACTCGGGGCGGATGATCGGCCGGCTCGCGGGCACCGCATTCGCATAGCGCACCTTGTTGGTGATCGCCGCCATCACGTCCGGCTGCAGCACGAAGTTGATGAACGCCAGAGCCGCGTCCTTGTGCTCGGCGTCCGCCGGGATCGCCAGCATGTCGAAGCCAAGCTGAGCACCCTCCTTCGGCGCCACATAGCGCACCGTCACGCCACGCTTCGCCTCGTCCGCGCGCGCGCCCGCCTGGATCACGTCCCCGGAATAGTCGAGCGCGAGGCAGCTCTGGCCGGTCGCCAGCGCCTCCAAGGCGCCACCCGAGGCGAAGCTTCGGATGTAGGGGCGGATTCCCATCAGCGTGTTCTCGACGGCGACGAGGTCGGCGGGATCCACGCTGTCGGGACTTCGGCCGAGGAATCTCAGCACGCCGGGGATCACATCGATCGCGGAGTCCATCATGATGATGCCGCAGGGCGCGATACGCCTGGCGTTCTCCGGATTGAGCAACAGCTCCCAGCTGTCGAGCGGCGCCTTGGGAGCGAGCTGCTTCACGCGGTCGAGGTTCACGCCGATGCCGGTGGTGCCCCAAAGGTAGATCGCGCCGTGTCGGTTGCCCGGATCTGAGCTTTCGACCTGCCACATCAGGGTCGGGTCGAGGTTCTTCCAGTTCGGCACGCGCGCGCGGTCGATCTCGGCAAGCGCGCCGACCTTGATCAGCCGGGAAAAGGTCGGCTCGTTTGACGGCACCACGATGTCGTAGCCGGAGTGTCCCGCGAGCAGCTTGGCCTCCAGCGTCTCCAGGCTGTCGAACACGTCGTAGTGGACGGTGATGCCGGTCTCCTTCTGGAACCGCTCCAGCACGGCGGGATCGATGTACTCGGTCCAGTTGTAGATGTTCAGCACAGGCTCCTCGGCACGCGCCGGCATGGCAAGCGTCAGCAGCACGACCAAAACCGTCATTCCCGCGAAAAACATCGTCATTCCCGCGAAAGCGGGAACCCAGGCGCGCGCTTGCGAGACTGACGCGGCTTCCGTGATTGCAGGCGTCCTGCCCATGTCGCCCTCGTGTCGATGTCGCGGTACCGATCAGGCTACTACCTGATCGCAACAATCACCAAGCAGCCGCGCGAAGAAGCGGGCATCGCCGAACGCACCCGACTTGGACACCAGCCGCTGGCCGTCCCAGGCACCGCCGCGCATGATCGAGGTCGGCACGCCAGGTTCGATCTCGCCATCCACGTCGAGCCGCTGCAGCCCAAGCACATCGCACAGATTGCGAAGCGTCTCCCCACCGGTCACGAACAGTGTGCCGGGGCGTTCGATCGCTGCCAGCAACCCGCCAAATCGGCGGCCGATGTCACGGCAGGCCACCTCGCGCGGTGTGCCGGGCGGCAGGACCACGCTAACTGCCACACCACCCGCGGCAAGCGAGCGGGCAATCGCCGGCACATCGGCGGCGGGCAGGCGATGGTGCCGTTCCGCCACAACCGCAAGCTGGGCGGCCGACACCGGATGGTCCAACCCGACCAGCGCCAGGATCGGGCGCGGCAGTCGCGGACGCGGCACGGCAGCCCGTCCGGCGAGCGCGGCGGCCAGACCGCCGGTACCGCACCACAGCACGCGTCCCTTCAGCGATCTGCCGGCAGCGACGATGGCGCCCAGATCGGCGTCGGTCTCCGCATCGCACACCCGGACAGCAGCCGATGACAGATCGACCCCGGTATCGCGCCAGCCAGCTCCCGTGCGCACCAGTTGTCTACCGTTGCGGGTAATGCGGCCCTGGAACGGGAATGCGGGTGCCACGATGCAGTGGTCGAACCGCCGGGCGCACGCGGCTAGTTCGAGCGCGACGTGGCCGCGCAGCAGACTGTCGATCTTCTTGAACGCCGGATCGCCCCCATCCAGCAATGGCGCGACGGATGCGATCGCGACGGGCACATCGGCGGGGTCGAGCTCGCGTGTTCCACTGTCAAAGGCGATCGACTGCGGAAGATCAGCGGGAAGCCGCCAATACGTTGGCACTGCACCGCAGACCGGCACAAACCGCGCGGCGCTGTCCAGCGCCCCGGTCAGGTCGTCCGCGATGAGGCGCAGGCGGGTCATGTCGGCGCCTCAACAGGACGGGCATGTGGGGGCGCCGCCAAATTGCTGGACCTCTCGACCGCCGTATAACTCGTAGGGGGCGTTGTAAGAGCTGCCGCCGCATGCAGTGACTGCGAGGGCCGAAGCAGCGGCAATGATCAGAACGATGATACGAGCCCGCATCACGCCACCCTATGGAGCAGGGGCCCACCGGCGGCAAGCCGGCGGCAATTCTCGGCCGCCAGCACGAAGCTGCGGTCGAACGTGCCGGTGGTCAGCCAGGCGATGTGCGGCGTCAGCACGACGTTGGGCAGGGCGAACAGCGCATCCGCGGGGTCGGGCGGTTCATGCGCGAACACGTCCAGTCCCGCCGCCGCGAAACGCCCGCTGCGCAATGCATCCACCAGTGCGACCTGATCGACCAGGCCGCCACGCGCCGTGTTGATCAGGATCGCACCAGGCTTGATGCGCGCGATGGCCTTGGCGTCGATCCGCGCCGCTGTCGCCTCGGTCAGCGGCAGATGCAGGCTGACGATGTCGGCCTCGCCCAGCAGCGCATCGAGCGTGCGCCACTCGCCCAGCGCATCGGCCACGGGATGACGCGATGTGTAGAGCAGCCGGCATCCCAG
>DATMND010000149.1:0-18950 GCA_035569235.1 Acetobacteraceae bacterium
GGTCGGTCCGTAGTCGCGCAAAGCCACAGCGCGTGCCTTGGTGGTGAAAGCAAAATCGCCAAAGTTCTCGTAGAAGCGCAGCCCGTGATAGGCGGGTTCCGGCTCCGTCAGCGCCGGGAATTTTCCCCCGTTCGACCAGTCGAATTTTCCCGACTCCACGACCACACCGCCCAGCGAATTGCCGTGACCGTCGAGGAACTTCGTCGTCGAGTGCACGATCAGATCGGCACCCCACTCGAACGGCCGGCACAGATACGGCGTCGCCAACGTGTTGTCGACGATGAGCGGAATGCCGGCGTCGTGCGCGATATTCGCCACCGCCTCCAGGTCGACGATGGTGCCGCCGGGATTGGCCAGGCACTCCAGGAAGATCGCCTTGCAGCGCGGCGTCAGCGCCCGACGAAAGTTCTCCGGATCGTTCGGATCGACGAAATGGCAGGTCCAGCCGAGCTTCTTGAACGACAGGCCGAACTGCGTCAGCGATCCGCCATACAGATTGCGCGAGGCGACGAACTCATCGCCCTGCTCCATCATGGTGGCGAAGATCAGGAACTGCGCGGCGTGGCCGGACGCTGCGGCAACCGCGGCCCGGCCACCCTCCAGGCTGGCAACGCGCTCTTCCAGCACCGCGACCGTGGGGTTGGTCAGACGCGCATAGATGTAGCCGAAATTGTGCAGGTTGAAGAGCGACGCCGCGTGGTCGACATCGTCGAAAACATAAGCCGTGGTCTGGAAGATCGGCGTGATGCGTGCGCCCGTGGCGGGATCGGGTGACGCGCCGGCATGGATCGCACGGGTTTCAAATCCGTAGCTGACATTCGCCGACGGTTCCGTGCGCGGCTTCGCCCTGCGCTCGATCGGCGGCTCGGGCGCGCGATTGCGGATGATGCCGGAATTCACGCCGCTCCATGACAGTTCGCCCCCCAGCCGGCCGAATTCGATCTTCGGGCACCGGTTCATGATTACTTCAATCCCCGCCGCCTCGGCGCGCGCGGCCGCCTCGTCATTGCGGATGCCAAGCTGCATCCACGCGACCTTGGCGCCGATGCCGATGGCGTCCTCGATGATCGGCGGCACCGCCTCGGACGGGCGGAAGATATCGACCATGTCGATCGGCTCGGGGATGTCGCGCAGCGATGCATACACGTGCTCGCCCTGCAGTTCCTGACCGGCGGCGGACGGATTGACCGGGATGACGCGGTAGCCTTTGCCCTGCAGGTACTTCATCACGAAGTAGCTGGGCCGGTTCCAGTTGGTCGAGGCGCCGACCATGGCGATCGTGCGCACCGACGCCAGGATGCGGCGTATCTTGGCGTCGGTGTAGGCAATTGGTTCGATCGCGGCCATCGTGAGTCCTCCTTGCTGCGCGCAGCGCAGCTAAGGCCCGACAGGGTGTGATGACAATCGGGGTTTCACCCCGAACCCCGACCAGAGGCTCCGCCTCTGGACTCCGCCAAGGGCCAGCCCTTGGAACCCTTCACTTCAGTATGGGATTCCAAAGGCTCCGCCTTTGGTGGGGGTCCCGGGGGCAAAGCCCCCGGGGTGGGCAGAACTCGTTAGCAGCACCCGCGAAACCGACCCTTGCCGATCGCGTAGCGCGCGTCCTGGCGTTCGCGGAAGAACTCCTCGTAGCTCATCACCGGCTTGTCCGGATGCACGCTCTGCCGGTGCGCGACATAGGTCTGGTAGTCGGGCACTCCGACCATCAGCCGCGCGGTCTGCACCACCATCTCGCACACGAACCGCACCCGCCCTGTTGTCGCCTCAGTCATCGCCGGCTCCCGCGAGCATCCCGCCGACACCGATCTCATGCGTCGTGCTCGTCGGAGTGCCGAGTGCCTTGAGGCAGTGGATCACGCCGTAGACCACCATGGTGACCACCACGGCCGCGAACACACCGGCGAGCGTCGCATCGACGTAATCGTTGAACACAATCCGGCCCATCTCGGCCAGCGTCTTGGCCGGGGCGAGCACCTTGCCGTCGGCCATCGCGTCGCCGAACTTGCGCGCATGGGCGAGGAAGCCCACCGCCGCATTCGGGCTGAACACCTTCTCCAACCCGGCAGTCACCGTGCAGGCCACCAGCCAGACCGTGGGCACGATGGTGACCCAGGCGTAGCGCTGGCGCTTCATCTTGAACAGCACCACGGTGCACATCGTCAGCGCGATCGCGGCCAGCATCTGGTTGGCGGTGCCGAACAGCGGCCACAGAGTCCAGATGCCACCGAGCGGATCGATCACGCCCTGGTAGAGGAAGTAGCCCCAGAACAGGCACGCCAGCGCGGAGCCAACAATGTTGTTGGTCCACGAATCGGTCGCCTTGAACGCGGGCACGACGCTGCCGACCAGGTCCTGGATCATGAAGCGGCAGACGCGCGTGCCGGCATCCACCGTGGTGAGGATGAACAGCGCCTCGAACAGAATGGCGAAGTGGTACCATATCCCGGCCAGCGCCTTGCCGCCGAGCAGGCCCGACAGGATGCTGGCCATGCCCACGGCCAATGTCGGTGCACCGCCGGTGCGCGACATGATGGTGGCCTCGCCCACGTCGCGCGCCACCTGTGTCAGCATGTCGGGTGTGACCGTGAAGCCCCAGGAGGTGATCACCTGCGCCGCCTGCACTGGGTCCGTGCCGATGATCCCGGCCCCGCTGTTCATGGCGAAATAGACGCCCGGATGGATCACCGTGGCGGCGATCATCGCCATGATGGCGACGAATGACTCCATGAGCATGGCGCCGTAGCCGATCATGCGGATCTGCGACTCGTTCTCGAGCATCTTGGGCGTGGTGCCGGAGGCGATCAGCGCATGCCAGCCGGACACCGCGCCGCAGGCGATGGTGATGAACAGGAACGGAAACAGGCTGCCGGACCAGACCGGACCGCTGCCGTCCACGAACTGCGTCACCGCCGCCATCTGCAGGTCCGGACGCACCACGATGATGGCGATCGCCAGCAGCAGAACGGTGCCGACCTTCATGAAGGTGGACAGATAGTCGCGCGGCGCCAGCAGCAGCCAGACCGGCAGTACCGAGGCCACGAAGCCATAGCCGATGATGATCAGCGCCAGTGTGCCGCCAGGCAGGTTGAACCACACGGCCAGTTCGGGGGTCTCGGAGACGGTCTTGCCATAGACGAGCGCCGCCATCAGCAGAACGGCGCCGATCAGCGACATCTCGCCGATGCGGCCGGGGCGGATGAAGCGGCTGTAGACGCCCATGAGCAGCGCGATCGGGAGGGTGCAGAACACGGTGAACGCGCCCCACGGGCTGCCTTTCAGGGCGTTCACCACGACCAGCGCCAGCACCGCGAGGACGATGATGCAGATCAACAGCACGCCGACGCCGGCAATTGCGCCGGGGACCGGGCCAAGCTCGGAGCTGATCATGTCGCCCAGCGAGCGCCCGTCGCGCCGTGTGGACAGAAACAGAACCGTCATGTCCTGCACCGCGCCGGCGAACACGACGCCCGCCAGGATCCAGAGTGTGCCAGGCAGGTAGCCCATCTGCGCGGCGAGCACGGGTCCGACCAGCGGGCCGGCGCCGGCGATGGCCGCGAAATGGTGACCAAACAGCACGTAACGGTTGGTCGGTACGTAGTCGAGGCCGTCGTTATGCCGATACGCCGGCGTCGGCCGGTTCACGTCCACGCCGAGCACCTTGTTGGTGATGAACAGGGCGTAGAAGCGATATGCGATGAAGTAGATGCACACCGAGGCGGCGACCAGCCAGGCGGCGTTGACCGGCTCCCCGCGCGTCAGTGCCACGACGGCGAGCGAAATCGCGCCGAGCACGGCCACTCCCGCCCACAACAGCTTTGCCTGGATCGTCATCGCTTCGCTCCCATGCGTCGGCTTGATCTGACAGAGCCGACCAGGGCTAGGTTCCCGGGCCCGTTCCATCGAGGCGTTCAAGTTTTTCCGATTGCACGGAAAAGTATTCGCCGCATTGACCTGGATCAAAACGGCGAAGAAGTCAGTGCACGGGCAGAATTGGCGCTTTGTGCGGCGCCTGACCGTGAGGCATTGCGATCATGATTGAAATCTGGTGGGCGCAGTAGGACTCGAACCTACGGCCCGCTGATTAAGAGTCAGCTGCTCTACCAACTGAGCTATGCGCCCGCCCAGCGGGCCACGGCAGGACCCCCAACGGCAAGGCGCGCGCTATAGCAAGGGCGGCCCGGTTTGCAAACCCCCGGGAGACGCTCCCGTCGCACCCCTACCGAGACTCATATCCCTCGTTGTTCAGCAACACCAGCGCCAGGGCGCGGCGCAGGCGGAGCAGGCCGCCGCGGGTCTGGCCCTGGTTGCACATCCGTTGGCCCTCGATCGTCAGCGAGGTGACCTCGTATGAAGGCGGGGCGGACGTGCTGCGGGCCAGCTCGCTGATCCGATCCAGCAGCCGCGAGCAGTATTCCGGCGTGTCGCTGGTCACCTGCTGCGGCGGTGGCTGACCGGCCACCGGCATGGCGCCCACCAGCACCGCGCCCAGTCCGAGACAGACAACGACGCCGGCGAGGCTGGTAGCGCGGGCATTCAGCAGCATGGCAGGCATACTGGCACGGCTAGGCTCACCGGCTGGTGATGGGGGCATGACAAGCGCGTTAGCCGGCAGCGGCCGGCTCGTCATGCACCGGCAACGTAATGACGGCGAGCAGACCCGGCGCCGCGTCGCTCAGACGCAGGCTGCCGCCGTGCAGCTGCGCCACCGCCTGGACCAGCGCAAGGCCGAGCCCAGAGCCCGGCGTGTTGCGTGCGGTCTCACCGCGAAAGAACCGCTCGGTCGCACGGAGACGGTCGGCCGCGGGGATGCCAGGACCCTGGTCCGCGACCGCGATCTCAACCCCAGCAGGCACGACCGCGCCGGAAACCCTCACGGCGTCGCCGGCCCGCGAGAACTTCACGGCGTTGTCGACAAGGTTGGCGACCGCCTGCTGCACCAGCTCCCGGTCGCCATGGACCGGCAGGCGTTCAGGCACGTCGACCGACAGCGCGATCCCCTGCTCCTCGGCCACCGCGCCGTAGAGCTCCGCCACGTTGGCAAGCAGCGGTGCCAGGTCGAACCGGACGAAGGCCGCGCGGCGCGATCCGGCCTCGATTTCGGCAATCCGCAAAAGCGCCTGGAACACCGCCACGATGTCGTCCAGATCCGCCGTCGCCCGTTCGATCGCGGCGCGCAGCTCTACTACGGACCCCGCGTGCACCGCCGCGTCTTCCAGCCGTGCCCGAGCCCGCGTGATCGGTGTCCTCAGGTCATGCGCGATGGCATTGGACACTTCGCGCACGCCCTCCATCAACCGGCCCAGGCGATCCAGCATGTCGTTGATCGTCTCGGCCAACTGGTCGAATTCATCGCCCCGACCGGAGAGCCGCACCCGCTGGCTGAAGTCGCCGGCAGCGATCGCCGATGCAGTGGCCGAGACATTGGCCAGCGTGCGCCGGAACAGGCTGCGCACGACCAGCGCGCCGATCGACGCCATGCCTACCACGACCAGCAGCGCCCAAAGCAGTGCGTCGGTCAGCAGCGAGCGCAGTTGAGCACGCAGATGGACGTCACGTCCGATCAGCAGGCGAAATCCGCCTGGCAGTTCATATCGCTGCACGAGGGCCAACGAGCGAACGCCGGCGCGCTCGATCGGCAGCTCGTACCACGCGGCGGTCTGGGTGACTTCCTGCGGCCAGTGCGACAGGTTGCCGGCAATCCGCCGTCCCGCCGGATCGACCAGCAGATAGACGGAATCGTCCTCGACGTCCTGCGTCAGCCGATCCTCGATCGTCAGCACCAGCCCCGGCAGCCGGCCCGCGGCGAAATGCTCAGACAGGCTTTGGGCATCGGCCTGGATCGCCGCTTCGGTCTGCCGGTCAAGCAGGCCGGCGGTCGCCCACCAGAGGAACAGTGCAAGCGCCGCCGCGCTGAGGGCGAGCAGCAGGGCATAGACCACGGCGAAGCGGACGCCGGCGGAACGCAGCAGGCGCAATCCCGTGCGGCGGCCGCCGGGCGCGTCGATGGCTGGCGCGGTCAAGGAACCCGGAAGCGCCAACGACGGCGTCACGCGCTCTCGGCGCGCAGCATGTAGCCCGCGTTGCGGACGGTGTGGATGAGTGGCGTCGGGAACGGCTTGTCCACTTTCTGGCGCAGCCGCGAGACATGCACGTCGATCACGTTGGTCTGCGGGTCGAAGTGGTAGTCCCACACGCCCTCGAGCAGCATCGTTCGCGTCACGACCTGGCCCGCGTGGCGCATCAGGTATTCCAGCAGGCGGAACTCGCGCGGCTGCAGGTCGATCTTCTGCCCGGCGCGCTTCACCTGGCGCGACAGGAGGTCGAGTTCGAGATCCTCCACGACCAGCTTGGTTACCGGCCCTTCGCCCTTGGAGCGGCGCGCCAGGGCCTCGACTCGCGCCAGCAGTTCGGCGAACGCGAACGGCTTGGACAGGTAGTCGTCGCCGCCGGCCTTCAGGCCGCGCACGCGCTCGTCGACATCGGCCAGGGCCGACAGGATCAGCACCGGCACGGCGTTCTTCTGTGCCCGCAGCGTCTCCACCAGATGCAGCCCGTCGATGCCGCCCGGCAGCATGCGATCGAGGACGACCGCGTCAAATGTCTCGCTGGCCGCCAGGAACAGCCCATCGCGGCCATTGTCGGCGTGTTCCACCACATGGCCCGCCTCCTTCAGCCCGCGCACGACGAAGGCGCCCACGTCCTTGTCGTCTTCCACCACCAGGATTCGCATGCCCTTGCTCCTTCAGCCCGCACCTTCCGCGGGGCGCCGGCCGATCGTGACCGATATATCCATCTCACGGCCCTGCCGACGGATCGACAGACTTACATCCCTGCCCGGGACCACGGCGGCGATCGTGCGGATCAGACCGCGCGATGTCTCGATATGCTCGCCGTTCACCGCGAGGATCGTATCGCCCTGGCGAATCCCCGCACGCCCCGCCGGGCTGGTGCGGTCCACGCCGGCGACTGACACCCCATTCTTCGTATCCTCCACCGACACGCCGAGCCAGCCGCGTTCGATGCGGCCGCCGCCGCGCAATTGCTCGACGATGGGGCTGATGAGTTCGCTCGGGGTGGCGAAGCCGATGCCCACCGAGCCGCCCGAGGGTGACACGATGGCTGTGCTGATCGCGATCACCTGCCCATCCATATTGAAGATCGGCCCGCCGGAATTGCCCGGATTGATCGGCGCGTCGATCTGCAGGAAGTTGTCGAATGGTCCAGCGCCCAGGTCCCGGCCACGCGCCGAGATGATGCCCGCGGTGACCGAGCCGCCCAGGCCGAACGGATTGCCGGCGGCAATGATCCAGTCCCCGACCTCCATCTGCCGGGAATCGCCCCAGGCCACGTAGGGCAGCGGACCGGACGCAGCGACTTTGATCAACGCGACGTCGGTCAGCTCGTCGGTGCCGATCAGACGGGCCGGCAGCCGTGTGCCGTCGGTGAGTGAGACCACGATCTTGTCGGCATGGCCGACGACATGGTTGTTGGTCACGATCAGGCCCGACGCATCGATAATGAACCCCGAGCCGGCGCCCATCGTCTCCTCGCGGCGATTGCCGAAGCGGCGGCGGAATTCCCGCCCCAGCGGCGTGTCGCGCAGTTCCGGGGGCAACTCGCCGAGCACGTCGCCACCGGAGACGGTTTCCGTCACCGCGATGTTCACAACGGCCGGGAGCACCCGCTTGACCAGCGGCGAGAAGCTATCGGGGGCGGAGCGGGCGACGGCATCGCCGGGCGCCGCGGCCGCACAGGCGGTGACAAGCAGCGCAAGGGCCAGGATCAGGCCCCTTGGACGCCAGGACAGGGTCATTTGGGCGGGTTCTCTCCCGAAGGGATGCATCATGCGTGTGCAGCAGATGGCATGTTGACGGCTCAGCAACAAGAATCGGGCGCGCCGATGATCGGTTCAGTTTGCCCCGGACTGTGAATCGACGCTGCCGCGCGACGGGTCTTCCGGCCAGAGATGCCTTGGGTAGCGTCCGCGCATGTCGCGGCGGACATCGGACCAGCCGGTTCGCCAAAACCCCGCCAGATCGGCGGTGATAGCCACCGGCCGCCCAGCCGGCGAAAGCAGGGCCAGTTGCAGCGGCACCCGGCCGCCGGCGAGCTTCGGCGTGACGCCCAGGCCATAGAACGCCTGGGCCTTGGCCGAAGCGACGGGAATCGGCTGTGTATAGTCGATCGCGGCGCGTCCACCGGAAAGCGCGAGATGCACCGGAAGTTCAGTGTCCAGGCGTCGGGCCAGGCTCCCCGCCAACTGGCCGCGCAGGATGCCGTGCAGGTCCAGGCGCGATAGCTCGCCGAGGCGCGACAGGCCGGCGAGCCTCGGTGCAAGCCACTCCCCGACGCCCGCGGTCAGCGCATTGTCTGACAGGTCCGGCCATGGTTCGGCGGGCTCGATCCTGCGCATGAGCGCAACCCGCGCCTGGAACTGGCGCGTCTGATCGGTCCAGGATAGCGTGCGCAGTCTGTCGGCGGCTACCGCGCGGGCGAGCGCTGCCGCGATCTCCGCTGGATCGGCAGGTTCGGTGCGGTCCGCCAGTATCAGCGCCCCCAATCGGCGCCGGCGCCGCGCCAGCACCGCGCCGGAGACCGGATCGAAGCCGGTCTCCACCTGCTCGGTCACCCGTGACGCCAGAATGGCCGGCAAGGCATTGGGATCGAGCGGCGCCGCCAGCCGGATGCGCGCCGAGGCCTTCATCTCCAGCGCGGCGACCGCGAGCAGCGGCGCGGTGGCGAGCGGGTCCGCACGTGGCAGCCGAGCTCCGCCGCCACCGGCGAGACGGAATGTCCCGGGCTCACCCCGCCGCTGGGCGATCCGGTCCGGGAACGCGGCGGCAAGCAGCCGGCCGGGGTCGCCATCGGCGCGCGCGTCGCCAGGCAGGCGCAGCCGTCGGCGGTATTGGCCGGCAACACGGCGGATGCGGGACAGCGCTCCACGATCAGCGGCCGGATCGCCGTCTGCGATCGCAGCCAGGCGGAGGCCGATATCCGCCGGGGCGTCGGGGCTGCGCAACGGGTCGCGCTCCTCGAGCAGTGCTGCGAGGTCGGATGCAAGCGCTGCCTCTCCAGGCGTTTCTGCGGCCAGCATCATCGCCGCGAGCCGCGGATGCGCGCCCAGCGAGGCCATGCGCCTGCCGGCCTCCGTGATGCGTCCCTCCCGATCGAATGCGCCAAGTTCGGCCAGCAGCGTCGTTGCGGCAGCAAGCGCGCCGGTCGGCGGGCGGTCGAGGAACGCCAGATCGCCGGATGCTGCGCCCCACGCAGCGCAATCGAGGGCCAGCGACGACAGTTCGGCCTCGAGGATCTCGGGCCGGTCGAAGGCAGCGAGGCCGCGATGCAGCGCCGCCGACCAAAGTCGGATCGCCACACCCGGCGCCTCGCGACCTGCTCGGCCGGCCCGCTGCTCGGCGGCAGCGCGCGAGATCCGCAATGTCATCAGCCGTGTCAGGCCCGTGGCGGGATCCAGCCGCGGCGCGCGACGCCACCCACCGTCGATCACAACGCGCACCCCGGGGACCGTCAGCGAGGTCTCCGCAATCGAGGTGGCCAGCACGACGCGACGCGTCTCGGCAGGCCGCAATGCGCGGTCCTGCTCGGCCGGCGGCAGGTCGCCATGCAGCGGCAGCACGAGCGCACCGCAGCCTTCAAGCGCCGCCTGGGTCCGGCGTATCTCTGCCATGCCCGGAAGAAAGCCCAGTATGTCGCCGTCATGTGCTGCCAGGGCGGCACGCACGGCGCGGGCCATCGCCTCCGGCAGCTCGTGTGGTCCCGGGATGTCGCGCCCGGCATGCCCGACGGTCACCGGAAACATCCGGCCCGCGCTCTCGATCACCTCGGCGTTCATCAGGCCGGCGAGACGCGCCCCATCGGCGGTGGCCGACATCGCAAGCAATCGCAGCTCCGGCCGCAGGACGCGCTGCAAGTCGAGGCACAAAGCGAGAGCCAGATCCGACTCGAGCGACCGCTCATGCACCTCGTCGAGGATCACCACGGCGACGCCATCCAGACCCGGATCGGACTGAAGCCGGCGGACCAGCAGACCCTCGGTGATGACCTCGATCCGGGTCGCGGCCGAGACCGCCGCATCCAGCCGGGTGCGGAAGCCCACCGTGCCGCCGGGCGCCTCGCCGAGCAGACTTGCCATCCGCGCGGCCGCGGCCCGGGTCGCCAGCCTGCGCGGCTCCAGCATCAGGATGCGCCCGTCGCCGCGCCAGGGTGCGTCGAGCAGGGTCAGCGGAATGATCGTGGTCTTGCCGGCGCCAGGCGGTGCTACAAGCACGGCATTGCGTCCGGCCGCGAGTGCCGCGAGCATGGACGGGATGGCTTCGGTGACCGGGAGTTCGGGGAGCTTCATCCCTGTGCGATGCCGATCATATAACGAATTTGACCGCATATGCTCACGAGATCGTGTTATAGGGAACCCATGCTGCGGACCCTCAAGACTCTTTTGTTGCTCGTGCTGTTCGCGAGCCCTGCCATCCCTGCTGGCGCTCTGGAAAGCACGCCGGTCAGTAGCCCGCGCGCCACCGTGTCCCTGGTGTCCGACACCGACGCCGTCGCGCCAGGCACGCCGTTCCGCGTCGGTCTGCATTTCCGGCTCGCACCTGGCTGGCACACCTACTGGCAGAACCCCGGAGACGCCGGGATCCCCGCCGAAGTGGAGCTGACCCTGCCGCCCGGCAGCAAAGCCGGTCCAATCGTCTGGCCGACGCCGGAACGCATGGCGGAAGGCCAGCTTATGACCTACGCCTACACGGGCGATCTGCTGCTGCCGCTGACCGTGACGCCGGGGCAGGATGCCGATGGCGTTGCCGTGCAGGCACATGCCCAATGGCTGGTGTGCAAGGACATCTGCGTGCCGGAGGAGGGCGACTTCCGCCTGGACCTGCCCGCAGGCATCGTCGCCCCATCGGCCCAGACGCTATTGTTCGCGGCGCACGACAGGCGGGTGCCGCATCCTTCGCCCTGGCAGGCGGTGGTGGCCGGCGACGGAACACTGTCGGTGCAGGGTCCGGAACTGTCGGCCGCAACGGTGGTTGACGCCTGGTTCATCCCCGACGCGCCGGGGGTCATACGCGACAGCGCGGCGCAGCCGCTGACCGTCTGGCAAGGCGGGTTCACCCTGGCATTGAAGACTGGAAAGGCATTCCGGCCGGCGGACGGTCTGGCCGGTATCCTGACGGTACGTGATCGCAGCGGACTCGAGACCGACGTGAAGGTGCACGCCGCTCCCGGCGTGGTGCCGCCGCCTCCGGCTCCGGTGGTACGGATCGAGCGCATGCTCGGCCTGGCGTTCCTGGGCGGTCTGATCCTGAACCTGATGCCCTGCGTGTTTCCGATATTGGCGATGAAGGTGGTCGGGCTCGCGGGTACGCCACGCAGCCGGGCACATCTGCACGCCGCGGCATATGCCGTGGGCGTCCTGGTGGCCTTCTCCGTCGTGGGTGCGGCCTTGCTTGCGGCGCGCGCCGCCGGCGCGGCGGCCGGGTGGGGGTTCCAGTTCCAGTCGCCGGCGTTTGTCGCTGGCATGGCCTGGCTGCTGTTTGCGGTCGGATTGAACCTGTCGGGCGTGTTCCAGATCGGCACGGGCCTGGTCGGCACCGGTCAAGGCCTGACTCGCCATAGCGGTGAGCTTGGCAGTTTCTTCACCGGGCTGCTGGCGGTGGTGGTGGCAACGCCCTGCACCGCGCCGTTCATGGGGGTCGCCATTGCGGCCGGCCTCGCAGCCCCGCCGGCAGTGACGATGATGGTGTTCCTGGCGATGGGTCTCGGCATGGCGATGCCCTATGTCGTGCTGGCCCTGGTGCCTGGGATTGGACGAACAGCGCCGAAGCCCGGGCGTTGGATGGAGGTTCTCCGGCAGGCGCTGGCCTTCCCGATGTATGCCGCGAGCGCCTGGCTGATCTGGGTGATCAGTCAGCAGGCTGGCCCTGCCGGCGTGCTCGGCACCACTGCCGGCCTTGTGCTGCTGGGCTTTGCCGCCTGGGTGCTTGGAATCACGCAGGGGACCACCGACCGCAGCCGCCGTCTCGGTCAGACGGCTGCCGCTGCGGCCTTGCTGGCGGCGCTTGCTGTCCTGAGCGGCATCGCGACCGCGCCGGCCCCTTCCACAGGCGTGGTGGGGACGGCTGGTGCGGAACCATTCAGCGCCGTCCGGCTGGCGGCACTGCGGGCAGAAGGACAACCGGTGTTCGTCAACATGACGGCCGCGTGGTGCGTGACCTGTCTGGTGAACGAGCGGGTGGCGATCAGCACCGACGCCGTGCAACGCGCCTTCGCGGATCATCATGTTGCCTATCTGAAGGGCGACTGGACCCGTCAGGACCCGGCGATCACCAACTATCTGCGCGAGAACGGCCGCGATGGCGTGCCGCTCTACGTGTACTACCCTCCGCGCGGGCAGCCTGACGTGCTGCCGCAGATCCTGACCGAGAACACGCTGCTCGGCGCGTTGAAGGGCGGTTAACCGCGGCTTGGCATCTGCGGCGTAAGGGACTCCAAACGCAGTGGAGTACCGCACTTGGACATACCTGTTGAACGAACGGGCGGAGGCTATTACGATCCTGGTCTGGAACCAAGAGTTTCACGCCTGGAGGTCGACTTGCACGACATGAAGACTACCCTTGACGACCTCAGGACAATGGTCGCGCGGATCGATGCGCAAATCCCGTACCTCGCCACCAAGGCCGATCTCGCCGACAAGCCGGGCAAGGCATACATGTGGGGCATCCTGGCGGCGCTGTTGACGGCGTATGCCTGCGGACTGGCGGCGCTTGCGGTGCTGAAGTAGGCCTCAGGCCGCCACCAGCTTTCGCACCGTCTCTGCTGCCGTTGGCGTCGACCAATCCGCCGAACCCTCCAGCCGCGCACGCTCCTGGCCCTTCCTGTCAATTATCAGGCTGGTCGGCAGGCCACGCACCCGCCATGCGCGCCCTGCCGCCCCCTTGGGATCGAGCAGCACCGGTAGCCCCATGATTCCGTGCTCCTCGTAGAATGCCTCGACGACGCTCGTCCCTCCGCGATCGGATGACAACGGCAGCACGGCGATGTCGTCCGGCGCCAGGGTTTTCGACAGCGCCGCGAGAGCCGGCATCTCCGCGACGCACGGCACGCACCATGTCGCCCACAGGTTGATCACCATGCCATGGCCGACGAATTCCGTCAGACGATGCTCTTTGCCATCGGCTGAGACGAAGACGACGTCCGGTGGCGCCACCGGCGGGTCGGTCAGCACCAGATGGCTCGAGATGTCACCCAATACGATCGCCGCACGCGGTTTGCGCGCGATCAGGCCGGCGGCTAGGGTCCCGCCCGCCGCGAGCAGGCTCCGGCGCGTGATCAATGGCACGATGGAAACCCTTCCTTGAGTAAGGCGCCGGACAGCAGGAACGCCGCAGCGAACCCGCAATGGGGTGGGCGCTTCGCGGCCGGTCCGTCGGTAGTGATGCAGGAGATCAATGCCTCCATCGGCTTCGATCGCAAGTTATGGCGGCAGGACATCCAAGGTGGACTCGCACACGCCGCGATGCTGGCAAAGGTCGGGGTCATTTCAGCGGAACATGAGCAGTCGATCCGCGAAGGTCTAGCAGCGATCGCGGAAGAAATCGAGGCCGGACACTTCCCGTTCGATGCGGCGCTCGAGGACATCCACATGAACATCGAGGCGCGGCTGACCGAGCGGATCGGCGAGCCCGGCCGGCGTCTGCACACCGCGCGCAGCCGCAACGACCAGGTGGCGGTGGATTTTCGGCTGTGGGTGCGCGATGCGATCGACGGCCTGTCTGAGCAGCTAACCGACGCGATGCGCGCCCTGGCGGATCGCGCGGCGGACCATGCCGGCAACCCGATGCCGGGCTTCACCCATTTGCAGACCGCGCAGCCGGTGACGTTCGGCCACCACCTGCTGGCCTATGTCGAGATGCTGGACCGCGACCGCGGCCGGCTCGCTGATTGCCGCCGCCGCCTGAACGAATGCCCGCTGGGCAGCGCCGCACTGGCCGGGACCTCGTTTCCCATCGACCGCGCGATGACCGCGCAGGCGCTGGGGTTCGACCGGCCGACCGCCAATTCGCTCGACGCCGTGTCGGATCGCGACTTCGCGCTGGAGTTCCTTGGCGCGGCGGCGATCTCGGCGATGCACCTGTCGCGGTTCGCCGAGGAGATCGTCATCTGGTGCTCGGCGCCGTGGCGGTTCATCCGGCTCTCGGACGCATTCACCACCGGCAGTTCGATCATGCCCCAAAAGCGCAATCCCGATGCGGCCGAACTGGTGCGGGCCAAGACCGGTCGGATCACTGGCGCGCTGGTCGCGCTGCTCACTGTCATGAAGGGCCTGCCACTCGCGTACGCCAAGGATATGCAGGAGGACAAGGAGCCGGTGTTCGACGCGGCCGAGGCGTGGGCGCTGTCGCTCGCCGCCATTGCGGGGATGGTGCGCGACATGACTCCCGATGTGGCGCGGATGCGGGAACTCGCAGGCTCCGGGTTCGCCACCGCGACCGATCTGGCCGACTGGCTGGTGCGCGCGCTGAAGTTGCCGTTCCGTGACGCGCATCACGTCACCGGGCGGCTGGTCGCGATGGCCGAAGCGAAGGGCGTGGAACTCTCCGGATTGGCGCTTGCCGACATGCAGTCGGCGGAGCCACGCATCACCGCGGATGTGTTCTCGGTGCTGACAGTCGAGGCGTCGGTCGCCTCGCGCACCAGCTACGGCGGCACGGCGCCGGCCAACGTGAAGCGCGAGGCGGAGCGATGGCAGGCAGTTCTGGCATGAGGCTAGCCCTTATCATTGCTGCGTTGGTCGGCACGGTCATGCTGGCGGCATGCGGCAAGAAGGGGCCGCCTTCGCCGCCTGGGCCGCCGGATCAGATCACCTGGCCACGGATCTATCCGACGCACTGATTCGGTTGCTACATTTGGAAATGTCCGCCTTGTCCACCACCGTTGCTGATACATCCGAGCCGAGCATTGCCGAGCTGATCTCCGCCCGGCCGCATTTGACCATGCATGCGATGGATGGGCTGGTGATCGACGAAGTGCCGCTGAATCGCATCGCCGACGAAGTCGGGACGCCGACGTGGGTCTATTCGGCGTCGTCCATGCGCAGGCGCTACCGAGCCCTTGCCGCGGCGTTATCCGATGCCGGATTGACTGCGCATATCCACTACGCGGTGAAGGCGAATGATCGGCTCGCGGTCCTGCGCCTGTTCGCCGGCGAGGGTGCAGGCGCCGATGTGGTGAGCGAAGGCGAACTGCGCCGCGCGCGTAAGGCCGGCATCCCGGCCGACCGGATCGTGTTCTCCGGAGTCGGCAAGAGCCCGCGCGAGCTGCGTCTGGCGCTGGATGAGGACATCTCCCAGATCAACGTCGAGAGCGCCGAGGAACTCGACATGCTCTCCGGACTGGCCGCCGCCATGGGACGCACCGCACGCATTGCGTTGCGCGTCAACCCGGACGTGGACGCCGGCACACACGCCAAGATCACCACCGGCCGGGCACGGGACAAGTTTGGCATTCCCTACGCCGACGCAATCGGGCTCTATCAGTGCGCAGCGTCGTTGCCGGGCATCGAGCCAATCGGGCTCGCGGTTCATATCGGCAGCCAGATCCTGTCGCTTGCGCCGTATCGCGCCGCATTCGAGCGCCTGACCGAATTGGTGCGGGCACTTCGCACTGCCGGTCACCCAGTAACCATCGTCGATTGCGGCGGCGGCCTCGGCATTCCGTATTGCAACGAGCCTGCGCCGAGCCCCGTCGCTCTTGCGGGTGCGATACGTGGCGCACTGCACGAGCTGGATGTTCGCGTGGCAGTCGAGCCAGGCCGTTGGCTGGTCGGGCCGGCGGGCCTGTTGCTCGCGTCCGTGCTGCTGGTGAAGCAGACAGAAGGCAGCCGCTTCGTGATCCTGGATGCCGCCATGAACGATCTGGTGCGCCCGGCGATGTACGAGGCCTGGCACGGCATCGTCCCAGTCTCCGCCATCGATGCCGTCGCTTCCGTCGCGCCGGCCGATGTTGTCGGGCCGGTCTGCGAGTCAGGCGATACCTTCGCGCGCAACCGTCTGTTGCCGCCATTCGCGCCCGATGCCCGCGTGGCAATCCTGGACGCCGGCGCGTATGGTTCGGTGATGAGTTCGGCATACAACGCAAGGCCGATTGCCGCGGAAGTGATGGTCGATGGCGTGATGTGGTCGGTAATACGCGACCGCCAGACACATGCCGACTTGTGGCGGACCGAACACGTGCCAGATTGGCTGAAATGAGCGATACGGGGATGCAGGACAGCGGATGAACACCCCAGGCGGAGAGACCGATCGTCTGTTGCGCCGGTTGACCAGCCGTCGCGCCCTGGCTCGCGCCGCCATCCTGTTCGAACGCATCTGGCCGGCGCTGTGGCCTGCGGTTGGAATTGCCGGGCTGTTCGTCTGCGTCGCCTTGCTCGATCTGCCGCGCCTGCTGCCGGCTTGGGCGCATATCGGCCTGCTGGCAATCACCGGGTTCCTGATCGTGGGGCTTCTGGCTCGCGGCATCTACGGCATCGCCGCGCCGGACGACAAGGCTGCCGACCGCAGGCTGGAGGTCGCGTCCGGCCTGTCCCACCGCCCACTTGCCGTCCTCACGGACCGGCCCTCGCGCGGCAGCCTGGGGCCCGATGCTGCGGCGGTTGCTCTGTGGCAGGTGCACGTGATGCGCGCGGTGCGGCAGGTGCGCCGGCTGCGCGTCGGTCTGCCGCGGCCCGGGCTGGCACGGCGCGATCCCCGCGCCCTGCGGGCAGCCCTGGTCGTCGCATTGGTCGCAGCCATCGCCATTGCCGGCGACGATGCGCCCGCGCGACTGGCGCAGGCGATGGAGCCGACGCTGCCGCGCGACGTGCCGCCCCCGAATACCGAGTTGCAGGCCTGGATCACGCCGCCGGCCTATACGCGGCTGGCGCCGATGTTCCTGAAGGCCGAAGGAGGCGCGGTCTCCGCACCGGCCGGCGCACGCCTCACGGTGAGCGTCACTGGCGGCTCCGGCACTCCAAACCTGTCACTGGACGGACGCTGGGAGCCGTTGCGCGCGCTCGACGGGACGAGCTTCCAGGCCGATCGGGACCTGACCGAGGGCGGCCACCTCACGGTGCGCCGCAACGGGCGCGATCTGGCAGCATGGGAACTGACGGTGATCGCCGACCAGCCGCCCACGGCCGAATGGAGCGAGCCGCCCGGCCGCGCGACGGGAAGCCAGCAGAGCCGGCTGCCATGGCAGACCAGCGATGACTACGGCGTGGTATCGCTGCAGGCGGAATTGCGGCTTCGTGACCGCCCCGACGCGCCGCCCTTGGTGGTCAGCCTGCCGTTGCCGGGCGGCACACCGAAGTCGGCGCACGGTGTCAGCCAGCAGGACCTGACGGCGCATCCTTGGGCGGGACTTGCGGTTACGGCGAAGCTGATCGCGCGAGACGCGCTTGGGCAGACCGGGGAGAGCCGGCCGGAGGAATTCGTGCTGCCGGAGCGACCGTTCCAGAACCCGGTGTCGCGGGCGCTGATGGCGATCCGACGGGAACTCAGCCTGCATCCGGAAGATCGCGCGGCGGCGGCGAACGGTCTGGATGCCCTTCTGACAGCGCCCGATGCCTTCGGGGGCGACTACGGCGCCTACGTCAACCTCGGCGCCATCTATTACGAGCTTGAGCTGAACAAGGCGCCCGAGGCCGTCGGCCAGGCGCAGCAGCGGATGTGGGATCTCGCGCTGCATCTGGAGGAGGGCCAGTCCGAGCGCACCGCTCGCGCGCTGGAGGAGGCACGTCAGGCGGCGCGGGACGCGCTCGACAAGGCGATCCGCGAGCCGAACGATGCCAACCGCGAGGCGCTCGACCAACGGCTGAAGGAGCTGGAACAGGCCATCGAACAGCATCTGCAGGCGCTGGCGGAAGAGGCGCGCCGAAACAACGACGAGATGCCGTTCGATCCGAATGCCCAGCACCTCTCCAATCGGGACATGGACCGGGCGGCGGAGCAGGCGCGCGAGGCGGCGCGCGAGGGACGCATGGACGAGGCGCAGCAGCGCATGGCGGAACTGGAGCGCATGCTCGACCGACTGCGCAATGCTCGCGCCGAACACGGACGGGATGGCGAGCGCACCCAGGCCCAGCGCCAGAAAGGTCGGCAGCAGATGGGTGCGGTGCAGGACATGATCGGCCGGCAGGGCGGGTTGCTCGACCACTCACAGGGCCGCGTCGATGAGACGACGAGGTTCCGCGGCAACCGGCCCAGCACCACGCCAACGGACGAGAATGCTGAACGCGACGCGGACCGGCGGGTCCAGCAGGCGCTGCGGCGCGCGCTCGGCGAATTGATGCAGCAGTTCGGCGACCTGACGGGCGATGTGCCTCCAAGCCTGAGCGAAGCCGACCAGGCGATGCGCGATGCCGGGAAGCAGTTGGGCGAGGGCAACGACCAGGGGGCGGGTGCATCGGAGCAGAAGGCCGTAGAGGCGTTGCAGAAGGGCGGCCGCGAGATGGGCCAGGCGATGGCCAAACAGTTCGGTCCCCAGCAAGGTCAGGACGGCAGCGACCAGGAGGGCGACGGCGACGGCCAGATGGGCATGACCTTGCAGGACGGGCAGAACGACAGCCCGGGCCGCGGCTGGCGTCAGGGGCCGCCCGATCGGGCTCAGCCGGGCCGCGATCCGCTTGGCCGGCGCTATGGCCAGGGGAGCTCAGGCGCTGACGAGAGTGCCGATGTCACCGTGCCGGCGGAGCGGGAGCGCCAGCGTATGCAGGAAATCCAGGAGGAGCTGCGCCGGCGTGGCGGAGAACGCGCCCGCCCGCAGCAGGAGCTGGACTACATCGACCGGCTGCTGAAGCAGTTCTGATCAGCAAGCAAAAAAGCAAGCAAGGTTCCTCACAGAGGACACCGAGAATCAAAGCCACTGAGGGCCACCGAGAATAGAAAAGTAAGTCGATC
>DATMND010000150.1:0-12541 GCA_035569235.1 Acetobacteraceae bacterium
CGATGAACGACGCAACGACCGTGGCGCTGAGCCCGGAGACAGTGCTGCAGCACATGAAGCAGAACGGTGTCACCGACGTGGTATGGCTGCCGGACAGCGAGACCAACTGGCTCTATTTGCTGATGAAGGCCGAACCGTCGCTGCGCCTGGTCGGCGTGACGCGCGAGGGCCATGCCTGCTCGATCGCCGCCGGGCTGCATATCGGCGGGCGCAAGCCGCTGATACTGATCCAGAACACCGGCATGATGGAGTCCGGCGATTCGATCCGCGGCTGGCTGCACGGGCTCCATATCCCCGTCGTGCTGATGGTCGGGTATCGCGGCTGGACCCGTCACGGCATCAACAGCGATACCGCGGCGACCTACACCGAACGGTTCCTGCACGCGTTCGATCTCAACTATTACCTTGTGGAGAGCGATGCGGACGCGCCGCGCATCTCCGTCGCTTTTGACGAGGCTGAGCGCACCCAGCGACCCGTGGTGGTGCTGGTCGGCGACGAGTATCACGGCTTCAACCGATAAGGGACGCGCGTCATGATGCACACAGCCGAATTGCTGAACGTGTTCGCCGCGCACCGTGCCGGCGCGATCGTCGTTCCCGGACGCGGCGGGCGGCACTGGGTAATGCTCACCACGCAGGAGACGCTCGACGTGCCGCTGGGCGATCCGTCGATGGGCGGACACGCCGGCTTCGCGCTTGGCCTTGCGCTGGCGCAGCCGGACCGCAAGGTCGTGCTGTTCGATTCCGAAGGCGACATCCTGATGAGCCTCGGCATGCTCGCGACGATCGCCGAACAGGCGCCGGCGAATTTCTATCACTTCCTGCTGGACAACGAGTGCTATGCGACCACCGGCGGCCAGCCTGTACCAAATGCGAAGAACGTCGCCTACGAGACACTGGCGCGCGGTGCGGGGTATCCGCGCGCCTTCGCCTTCACCGAATTGGACGCGTTCGAACGCGGACTGCCTGGCATTTTGGGTGAACCGGGACCGGTCTTCGTGGCGCTGAAGGTACTGCCCGAGGTTGAGAACTCGCCGATCGGCCGGCGCTCCCGCTGGCAGACGCGCACGCGTGACAAGGTGTTACAGGATTTCCGACATGAACTCGGCATCGCGGGAGCCTGAACAATGAACCAGCGCGGCATTGGTCGGCGAAGTCTCCTGGCACTCGGCGGTTCAGCGGCGTTCGCGTCCGGCTTTTCCGGCGTAGCCCGGGCCGAGGGCGGCGTTCGCTTCGTCACCGCGAACAACAGCGCATACGATACGCTGGATCCGCACACGGTGTTCGACATAGGCCGAATCGCGACCCGGCTGAACATGTACGATTGCCTCGTCCGCTGGGTGGACAATCCGGCGCAACTGCAACTTTGGCTCGCCGAGAGGATCGACATCGCACCAGACGGTGTGACCTACACGGTCGCCATCAAGCCGGGTGCCAAGTTCCATGATGGGAGCGCGATCACCGCCGATGACGTCGTGTTTTCGATCGAACGCATCCTGGCGATGAAACAGGGTGCCTACGGGTTGTTCAAGGGCGTGATCGAGCCGGGCAAGACGAAGGCGCTTGACGCGCACACCGTACAGTTCACGCTGAACCAGCCATTCGCCGTGTTCACGTCCATCCTGTCCGAGCTCTGGGTGGTCAACAGCAAGCTGCTGCGCGAGCACGACAAGTCGGGCGACATGGGTGCTGCCTGGCTGGTACGCAACGAGGCTGGATCGGGTGGATTCAAATTGCGGCGTTACGATCCCGCGATCGGCTTTCAGGCAGATAGGTTCCCCGAACACTTCGCCGGCTTCGGCAAGTCCAACATCACTACAATGGAATTCCGAGTGGTGCTGGAGACTGCCAGCCGCGCCCTCGGCCTACAGAAGGGCGAGTTCAACACCACCGATGGCTATTTGCCGCAGGACCAGATCAAGCGGCTGCGGCAGGTCGACAGCGTGCAGATCCTCGAGGCGGAATCGCTGCGGACGATGTATTTCATCATCCACAATGGGCGTCCGCCGTTGAACGACGTCAATCTGCGTAAGGCGCTCTGCTACGCGTTCGACTACGATGGGTTCATCAACAATATCCTGAGCGGCTCGGTCGCGCGCAACGCGGGGATCATTCCCAGCACGCTTTGGGGTGCGCCGAAGGATTTGCAAGGCTACAGCTACGATCTGACGAAGGCGAAGGAGCATCTGGCGTTGGTGAAGGCGCCGATGCGTCCGCTCGAGATCGGCGTGTTGGCGGGCTTCGACCAAAGCGAGGCGGCGGCGCAGCTGTTGCAGGCTGGATGCGCCAAGATCGGCATCGACATCAAACTGAACACCGAGCCATGGCCCGTTATCTCCGGCAAGTTCGGCGATCCGGACAAGACGCACGATCTCGTGCCGCTATGGCGCAGCGCGTATTTCGCCGATCCGCACAACTGGACCGGATACATGTACAACAGCCGCAACATCGGTGCCGGCAATTCGAGCTTCTACCGGAATGCACGCTTCGATGAGCTGACCGACAAGGCGCTGATCTTCACCGAGCAGGAGGAGCGGCGACCGCTGTATGAGGAGGCCTCGCGAATTCTGGTGGAGGATGCGGCCGGGCTGTTCATCTACAATACGAAGTGGTTCGGCCCGTTCACGAAGAATGTGCACGATGTTCGGTTCTGTCCGATCGGCGATGCACAGGATATACGGTGGATGTCGATGAGCTAGGCGATGCCTGTCGTGGCCGGGGGTGGTCAAGACGCACGATGGCCGGAACACGCCCGGCCATACGGCCAAGGCGGTTCCTACGCGAAATGACACGCTGCCTGTCTGCCGTCCGGCAGCGCTCGCAATTGCGGCTCCTCCGCCGCGCAACGCGGGTCGGCTCGCGGGCAGCGGGTGCGAAAGCGGCAGCCGGTCGGCAGATTTCCGGGGTTCGGTGGCTCGCCCTCCAGCCAGAAATCCTCCGTCGCGCGCCGGCCACCGACGATCGGCACAGCGGCAAGCAATGACTGCGTGTATGGATGGCACGGCGCGGCAATGACAGCCTCCGTCTCGCCGGTCTCCACGACCTTACCCAAATACATCACCGCTATTCGATGCGACACCAGACGCACCACCGCCAGATCGTGACTGATGAACAGATAGGTCAGATCGAACCGTTCGCGCAGGTCCAGGAGCAGCCGCAGCACCGTCGCCTGCACCGACACATCCAGGCCTGACGTGGGCTCGTCCAGGATCATCAGAGTTGGCCGCAGCATCAGGATGCGGGCCAGTCCGACACGTCGCTGTTGCCCACCGCTGATCTCGTGTGGATAGAGATCCAAATGCTCCTCGGGGAGACCCACCGCGGCCAGCACCTCACGCACGCGCGCGCGCCGCTCGTCTGCCGACAGCTCCGTGTGGATCACCAGCGGTTCCTCGAGCGCGCGGCCGATCTTCCAGTGCGGATCGAGCGACGCTCCAGGATCCTGGTAACAATACTGCAAGCTCCGGCGCAGCGCCCTCCCCGCACTCGGCGACACGGCGCCGATATCATTTCCCTCGAATCGAATTTTCCCGCTGCTCGCGCGATGGATGCCGACGATCGTCTTGCCCAACGTGGTCTTGCCGCAGCCGGACTCGCCTACCACGCCGAGTATCTCGCCACGCTCGACCGACAGCGACACGCCATCCACCGCACGGAGCCAATCGGTCCGCCTTCCCAACGCGTCGCGGATCGGGAAATGCTTGTGCAGATCGCGCAGCGCCAGCACCGGAGCATTCATGCCACCACGATACCCACTGGTTGCAAATGCGGATGATGGCAGCGCACTTGGTGCCTCGGCTCCGGCTCGTACTTCGCCGCATGCTCCGCCCGACAGACATCGCTCGCAAGCGGGCAGCGCGGATGGAAGCGACAGCCGGTCGGCGGCAAGATCAGGCTCGGCACGTTGCCCGGAATGCCACGCAGTGCGGAACCGCTTGTCGGCAAGCTGTCCAGGAGCAGGCGCGTATAGGGCACCATCGGCGCGCGAAAGAAGTCGGCGATCGGCGCGGTCTCCAACTCCTGACCGGCATACATGACCGTCACACGGTCGCAGATCTCCCACGCGGTGCCGAGGTCGTGCGTCGCGAACAGCACCGAGACGCCACGCTCGGTCGCCAGTCGCCGCAGCAGTTTCAAAATCTGCGCCTGGATCGTCACGTCCAGCGCGGTCGTCGGCTCGTCGGCGATCAACAGCTTGGGTTCCGGCAACAATGCCATGGCGATCATCACGCGCTGCCGCTGCCCACCGGACAATTCGTGCGGATATTTCCGCAGCAAACGCTCGGGATTGGAAAGTTGCACGGTCCGCAACAACGCAAGCGCCCGTTCACGATCGGCGCGACGGCGGCTGCCCGACCGGAAGCGCTCGCCGGCGCGCCGGTCCGGCGACTTCCAGCGCAGCAACTCCATGATCTGGTCGCCGACGGTGAACAGCGGACTGAACGAACTGTAGGGATCCTGCGGCACGAACGTGATCGCCCGTCCGCGCACCTGATCCGCCACCACAGACGGATCGAGCGCCAGCAGGTCCTGTCCGTCGAACATCAAGGCCCCACCATGCACGTTCGCGTTCGCCGGCAGCGCACCCAGGATGGCGCGCGCGAGCGTCGTCTTGCCGCACCCGGACTCGCCTACAAGGCCCATGATCTCGCCGGGCGCCAGTGACAGGTTGACCGCATCCAGCACGCGCGCCACGCCGCCTTCGGTGACGAACGACACCGACAGATCGCGCACCGACAGCAACTCAGCTTGCATCGGCACCGCCGCGTCGCAGGCGCGGATCGAGCACGTCGCGCAGCCCGTCGCCCAGCAGGTTGAAGCCCATCACCACGAGCAGTATCGCAATGCCGGGTGCCGCGGCGTACCACCAGGCCTGTGGAAGGAACCCGCGGCTTTCGGCGATCATGCGCCCCCATTCTGGCGTGGGCGGCGGCGGGCCGAGGCCGAGGAAACCCAATGCAGCGGCGACCAGGATGGTACCCCCCATGCCGATCGTGGTGCGTACGATCACCGACGATGCGATGGACGGCAGCACGTGCAGCGCCATCACGCGCAGCGGGGATGCGCCGAGCGCGATGGCCGCCTCGATGAACACCTCATTGCGCAGGCTGCGCGTCTCGGCATAGACCAACCGCGCCCAGAACGGCCAGTACGTGATGGACAGCGCCAGGATCACATTCTGGATCGCCGGGCCCAGCGTCTGCGCGATGGCGATCGCAAGCACGATCTGCGGCACCGCCAGGAACACATCGGAAATCCGCATCAGCAGGTCGCTGAGCCGATTATTGTAATAGCCGGCGACGAGGCCCATCGGCACACCGATCAGCACGGCGACTGTCGTCGCTGTCACGGCGATCAGGATGGTGATCCGTGCGCCGAACAGCAGACGGCTGTATATATCAGCGCCCATACGGTCGGTGCCGAGCCAGTAGATGCTGCCGGGCGGCAGCAGCCGGTGCGGCGGATCGTAGTTGGTCACGTCCTGCGGGAACGTGGCGAGTGGCCAAGCGAACACCGCAGCCAATACCAGGAGTGCGACAATGATAAGGCCAAGCAGCGCGGAACGGTCGCGGATCAGCCGCCGCAGCGTCCTCATCGCGCCATGCCACCGTCATGGCCGGGCCTGACCCGGCCATCTACGCGTCGCCGGTTTGGCCATGACAACGCGGAAAAAATCATCGGCCGCGCGGGTCCAGCACCGCCTGGGCGACATCCACCAGCAGGTTCACCAGAATGAACACCACGCCGACGAACAAAGTGAAGCTCATGATCGCGTTGTAGTCCGACTGCAGGATCGAATTCACCGCGAAACTGCCGAGCCCGGGCCAGTCGAACACTGTTTCGACGACTACCGCACCGGCGATCAGATTGCCGAAGATCAGGCCGATCTGCGTCAGCGTTCCTATCAACGCACTGCGCAGGATGTATTTCCACACGACACGCCGGCGCGGGATACCCATCGCCGTCTGATAGAACACGAAGTTGGATGACATCACGTTCAGCACGCCGGCACGGGTGAACCGCACGATCGTCGCCATCGCCGGCAGTGCAAGCGTCAGCATCGGCAACGCGAGGTAACGCAGCGACTGCCCCAGCGTATCCCAGTCGCCACGCAGCACGGCGTCGATCGTGTAGAAGCCGGTAATCGGGTCTGGCCCCCAGCCGTCGATCCGACCCTGGACGGGTGTCACCCCAAGCCACATCGAGAACGTCAGTTGCAGCAGGATCGCCAACCAAAACGCCGCCATGGCGAGGCCGGTGACGGTCGCCAGGCGCACCACATGATCGAGCAATGAATTGCGCCGCAGCGCCGCCACGACGCCCAGCGGCACGCCGGCCACAACAGCGATCACGATGGCATACAGCGCCAGCTCCAGCGTCGCCGGCAGACGCGACCACAGGTCCTCGGCCACGGGTCGCTGGGTGAACAAGCTGGTCCCCATGTTGCCGGTTGCGCTGTCGCCGACATAGCGCAGGAACTGCTGCGGCAACGGCAGATCCAGCCCATATTTGTGGCGCAACGCCTGCACTTGTTCCGCCGGCGCATTCTCGCCTGCCATCACCCGCGCCGGGTCGGACCGAATCACGTGCGAGATCGCGAAGACGATCAGCACCAGCCCGAACAAGGTCGGCGGCATCCACATGATTCGCCGCGCCACCATGGCGAGAAGACGCATGGCGCTGCGTCAGACCATCAGCGCGCCTCGCCGACGAAGCCGCCCTGTATCGCTGCCAGGCCGTCCAGCGCAGCCTGCGACAGCGGGCCCTTGCTCACCGCGGCGAGCGCCTGTTCGAACTCGGCGAGCGTGGCCATGCCGACCAGGATCGTGCCCATCGCCGAATGCGTGATGGCGAAGCGCACCGCGGCCTCCGGCAGGCTGCCGGCGTGACCCTGCTGCACCAGCGGCAACAGCCGCTGCGCGCGCTGCAGATCGGCGTCGTAGCTCTTCGCCGAACCGATCGGATCGGGCGGAGGACTAGCGATCGGATGGCGTTCCGCCGCACCGCTCAGTGCCCCGCCGGCGAGCACGCGGATGCCGACGACGCCGACACCGGCAGCCTGCGTGTGATCGAACATCCGGCCATAATCCTGCGCTGGGTAGCCAACCGGCAGAGCGGACCCCGCACTCGGGTTCAGCATGTTGTAGCTGACCTGCGCGCTGTCAAAGGCACGCGCATCGATCACCTGATGCAGCGCCGGTGTGTCGCCAACGGCTGTAATGCCGAGGAAGCGCGTCTTGCCCTGTTGGCGCAGCTTCTCGAACGCCGGCACCACCTCCTCCAGCACCGTCTTCGCCGACAACGACTCGCCGCCGCCACTGATCGTGATGGCATTGTGCAGATGGAAGATATCGACCTGCTCGCGGCCCATGCGCTTCAGGCTTGCCTCGAGCGACCCGGCCACCGCGGCGCCGATGCGCCCGAAATCGGCGGATGGAATGCGCACCTTGGTGCCCACGACCACCTCGGGCTTCAGCTTGGCAAGCACGCGGCCCAGGTTCTTCTCGGACTCGCCGTTCCCGTACATCGCCGCGGTGTCGAAGTAGTTCACCCCGGCCTCCAGCGCACGCGCCACCGCGCGTTCCTGATCCTCGGGCGCGCCGCGCACCATCAGCCCACCTACTGCGCCGCAGCCAAAGCCAAGGATCGAGACCCGCAAGCCGGTCCGACCGAATGTCCGCATCTCCATCTGCCCTGCCCTCCTCGTCTCGGTCTATCGCGGATATAGCCCGGCGGCACGGGCCCTGACCTTGGCCATTGCCACCAGCAGATCGAGAGTCGGCGTCGCCACGCCCGCTATGCGCGCAAGTTCCAGCGGCGCATCGAAGATGCCGTCGATCTCCATCGGCCGCCCGAGTTCCAAATCCTGCAATATGCTCGGCTTGTGATCCAGGCTCCGGCCGTGCGCGATGCGCTTGTCGTGGTCCAGATCGGGCCGCGCCCCGAGCGCCATCGCGACCGCGGCAGCTTCCCGCATGCTCCGCCGTGCCGCATCCACACAGACCGCCTCCTGGAACAGCTCGCGGATGCTCACCTGCGTCAGCACAGCCATCGGAGCGTTGCCCAGATTACCCAGCAGCTTGTTCCAGATCGCATCGCGGATCGCCGGCGTGACCTCGGCGCCGATGCCACCGGCGCGGAGTGGCGCGGCAATCGACTCGACACGCTCTGTCATTCGCCCGTCAGGTTCGCCGAACACCACCCGCGCGTTGGGGTTCTCCAGTTCGATCACGCCCGGCGCGATCACCGCGCTCGCTGCATAGACTACGCCACCGATGGCCCGTTCCGGTCCGACCTCACGCCACAGCGCATCGCCAGGATCGATTCGCGGCAGGCGCTGCCCCTCCAGCGGACCGCGCAGCGCATGGAAATACCACCAGGGGATGCCGTTCATCACGAAGGCTACCGGCGTGTCGCGACCCAGCAACGGCCTGATCCCCGCAGCGACCGACGGCAGCGCGGGCGCCTTCACCGTGACCACCACGGCGTCCTGCGGCCCAAGTGCAGCAGGATCGTCGCTCGCCTGGACGCGCGCGCTCAGTTCGCCCGCATTGGTGTGCACGCGCAGCCCGTCGCGCTGGATCGCCGCAAGATGCGGACCGCGGGCCAGAACCGATACCTCCGCCCCGCCGCGTGAAAAGCGCACCGCCAGATGGCCGCCGATCGCGCCGGCGCCATAGACGCAGATCCGCATGCTGGGCTCTCCCTGTTTTGCGCCGGACTCCCGCGTCAGGCGCGCGGGGGCAAGTCCTGCGACAGCGCCGGGGCGGCGTCAACTTGGGGAGCGGTGAGCCCGAATCCGCGCGAGGGCAACGCGCGTTGGAACCGGTGGCGTTTGCACGGGCGCGTGAGGCGATTGCCTTGGATACTACAAACGCCATTGCGGAGCAGAACCTCGGCACACACCGGACCGGCCCGAACGGGATCGTTCACCTGTTCATTCCTGCTCCCAGTCCTGCGCGCTGCCTGCGGCGCGGTGGTACTGGAGGTAGCTCAGCGCCGCACCGCCGCCGGCCAGCAGGCCGACCAGCACCGCGAATCGAACCACGCTACCGGCCAGGGGCCTTCGCTTGAGCTGTGGTCGATCACTATTCCAGTAGGTGTCATACCACCGAGGGTCGACTTTGATAGGAAACATTGGAGGCTCTCCAGTGACCGGATGTCCTCGACGAATGGCGTCATCAAGCGTGACCATCCACCAGGAGAAACCGCGGCCCCTATGAATTCATTCACACGAGAAGGCCGCCCGGCGTGAAACACCCGTTCGACTCGGGTCGGGCCCCCTCAAAGGGATAGCGTGGAGAATCACACTGCCAATTTCCTTGACAGATGAATTGGTCCTTGCCCAATTCCAACGCATGGCACGGAGGTGCCGGGCCGAGCAGGACGAGTCCCGTCATTCCGGTTGCCCGGCGGCTCCGAAATGCGGCTGCTCGGGGCTGAGGCGTCTGACCCCATCAACTGGGGTTTTGATCTTCAACCCGACGTGACCGGGGAGCATACGTGATATGTGCGCATACCGACGGCCGGCCGGTGGCACCATTGCTGCAGCCGCGTCTGGTTTGCTGCGACCGCGTCTGGTGCGCGGAACCGTGAACTGGTCCGTTTGCACCGACTTCATTTCGTCCTATGATCGTCTTCGTCTTTCCAGGAGGTGTCTACCGTGGTGAGTGGGACTACTGCCCGCGCCGCTGAACTGCGTGACTCATCGTCGTCACAATTCGGCCCAATATTTCCCTCATGGGAATCCAAACATAACCTTCTGTGGGGAAGGCAGCCGATTTGCATGGCGCATCGGTTGCATGAACATCCGTTATTTTCGCCAGATAACCTGGCTGCATTGATCGAGCGCTATCCAACCGGAAAGTACATGCTCGTGCATGTGGGTGGACGTGGTGAGGAGAAGGAGTGGCGCGAGGGAGATTTCGGTGGGCTTTCGGGTCGCGAGGTAATAGAGTCGATTGCACACGGCAGGATGTGGCTCAACCTTCTGCGCGTTCATGAAATCGACAGGCGCTACGGTGACCTGCTCGACAGCATATTCGATGAGATCCAAGGTCACGTACCAGGCTACCGCACATTCAATCGAATCAATGGTATTCTCATTTCGTCCCCGGCGGCACAGGTTTACTACCATTTCGATACATCGGGGCAGAGCCTATGGCAGATCGCGGGCAGAAAGCGGGTTTACGTATATCCCGCGTCGTCGCCCTTCCTGACCGCCGAGGAACTCGAATCGGTATGTCTTTACCACAACGAGGTCAATGTCAGATACGAACCCTGGTATGATGAGTATGCCACGGTGTTCGAGATTGGTCCGGGGCAAATGCTCACCTGGCCGCTGAACGCACCGCACCGGGTGGAGAACCTCGAATTCAGCGTCTCGATGACGGTCGAATACGGCATGCGCGATATACAACGCAAATTTTATGTCAACGGCGCCAACTGCATGTTGCGGGAAAGGCTCGGGATCGAGCCAGGAACCAGCATTGCGGGACCCAGCTATTGGGCCAAGACCGCTCTTTATGGAGCAGCGAAGGTAAGTGGACTGCTCGAGGCGAAGCGTCGTCATCGCCGTCCGATCACCTTCCATCTTGATCCCAAGGTCCCCGGCACGATCGTCGAGGTTGCCTGATGTCGGCAGGCAAAGTGGCATTTGCCGTAGGCGAGTACCGGAATTGGAAGGAGACGATCAAGCGCCTGATGCCCCAACTGGTGCATCTGGTGCGCTTTGGCCGCTTGATGGCGAATCAGGTCAGATATCCCGTCGCGGCGACGATGCTGGACTGGCACGGTACAGTGCTTGATGGTCCATTCATGGGCATGCGGTATGTCCGCAGCGGTATGGCCAAGTTCGCACAAATGCTGGGAACCTACGAACGTTCCCTGATTCCCGTTGTAGAGCGCGTGATCGAGCAACGACCCCGCGTGATCATCGACGTGGGTGCCGCCTATGGATACTATGCGCTTGGATTTGCATGGCGTTGTCCCGGCTCTCACGTCATCGCTTACGAACTCGACTTTACGCGTCTGGACCTGATACGGAAGTATTGCCGTCTGAACGGCGTGGATGATCGGGTCGAAATGCGCAGCGAATGCACCGTGGCATCGCTTGGACAGGACCTGAGACGATCGCCGGGAGCGTTCCTGTTCATGGATGCGGAAGGTGCCGAAGACGTCCTGCTTCTACCTGAAATCGAAAATATCGAGCAGTCGGAAATGCTCATTGAATTGCACGAGATGTTTGCGCCCGGGGTGACCAACCGGCTGCGCGAACGTTTCGCCCGGACTCACATGTCGTCTGTAATCCCGCAAGCCGCCATTCAAACGCATCCCGACGATGCCAATTTGTTTATCCGCTCGTTCTGGCAGGAGCTCAACCGGGAGGACCGCGGCGAGCCGATGACCTGGCTGCATCTTGTACCGCGGGTGATGGCCCGTCACGAATGATCCGCTGTGAAGTCATCGACAATGAACACCGCCTCGACGAGCTTGAGTCCGAATGGCATGCTCTATGGCTGCGTACCGGGGGTGGAATATTTCAAAGCTATTACTGGATCAAGGCCTGGTGGCTGTCGAGTCAGACAGATCGTTTGCACATCGCCGTCGCCTGGGAAGACGGCGAACTGACGGCAGTCCTGCCGCTGGCCATACTTCGCTTGCATGGTGTTCGAATTCTGCAGTGGGCAGCGCAATCGGTTAGCGATTACTGCGACGCTCTGGGAGACTCTCCGGCCACGCTGCGGCAACTCTGGACGATGGTCAGCAAGCGTGGCGGCTACGACATCGTCAGGCTGAAAAATGTCCGCCTCGATGCAGCCATTCGGCCGATGCTCCAGGAAGCCGTCGCACGGGGGGAAGCGAGTGATGCCTGCTTGCAGGTACTGTCGCAATGGCCCAATGGCGAACGATGGTTCCGGAGCCTAAACAAAAAGAAGCGCAGCAACCACTCCCGCGGAGAACGGATGCTCTCGGAGATGGGCAAGGTGACGGTCCGGCATATCCTGACCGATCCGTCGCCGGCGCTGATTGCAAAGCTGAGCGACCTGAAGGAGCAGTGGCGTCAGGCAAATGGCCTTGTGTCAACGTGCGACACAGCAATGCTGACCGCGCTGGTCGCGGGTCTGGGAAAACTCGGCGCTTTGAGGATCGTTGTACTCGAATGCGGAGACCAGGTGATCGCGGGGTCAATCAATGCGGTCCAGGGCAATCGGCTCTTGGCGTTCTTTGCGACATATGACCCGGTTGTGGCGCGGGCATCGCCAGGCATCATGCTCATGACTAATTACATCAGGTGGGCGCTCGATAATGGGATCACCGAGATCGATTTTCTGCGTGGTGAGGAGATCTATAAATTCGAGTTTGCCAACACGGTGGTGACACTGGATGTCTTCCTGGCCGGCAGGACAATTGTCGGCGGATCGATAGTAGCGGCGTACCGCCTGTGGGTGACCGCGCAACGGTTCGCAAATTCCCGCAAGCAGGAACAGAAACCGATGATCGGTAGCGCCTACTTCACCGAGAAGGGCACACCGCGCGA
>DATMND010000151.1:0-16052 GCA_035569235.1 Acetobacteraceae bacterium
ACAGTGCGGGCTCGGTTTTGAAGACCGTTCCGAGCAGCCCCTTGATCAGCCAACCGCCCTGCGTGTTGGCGTACAGCGTCCAGCGCCCCGAGGCGGAGTCATAATCGGCGATCGCGGCGCGCGCCTCCATCGACGCGACGATGACGCGGTTGTTCACGACGGTCAGCCGCGTGACATGCGCCGCCGAGGCAAACAACGCGTCGGTCGCCGTCTTGTCGCCGATCTCCCAGTCGAACGTGACATTGTTCGATACTTCAGGCCACACCAGCGGCACGCCGGGATCGGTTGCCGTGGCAACATCCGTGATGGCGGGCTCAATGGTATAATCCACGGCGATCAGATCAGCGGCATCGCGCGCGGCCGCTGCCGTTTCGGCGACGATGAACGCCACCGGATCGCCGACATGGCGCACCGCTCCATCCGCGAGTGTGGGATGTGGCGGACTCGCCATGTCGGACCCGTCGCGATTCTGCACCGGTGCGGCGCAGGGCATCGTTGCGATGCCGTCTGCGCCAAGGTCGGCCGCGGTATAGATTGCCTTAACCCCTGGGACCGATCCTGCCGCCGCCGTGTCGATGGCGCCGAGCTTCGCCGCGGCATGCGGGCTGCGCAGCACGACGCCGTGCAGCATGCCAGGAAGCACGATATCGTCGGTGTAGCGGCCGCTGCCCTTCAGCAGGCGCGAGTCCTCCACACGACGGACAGACTGGGCGAGGCCAAACTTTGTCATGGAAGCTGCTCTCCAGGGCTCGTCTGTGGTTTGATCAGGGAAGCATGCGCGCTTCGGATGCGAAAGGCCAAGAGGCATGGAAAATCGTCGCCTGTGTGTTCTGAATGCCGGCTCGTCCAGTCTCAAATTCGCCGTCTATGCGCTAAGCGACGGCGCATTGCGCCGCAGTCAGAGCGGCGAGGTGGAACGGGTTGGCGGGGAGGGCCGACTGCTGGTGACCGCCGCCGACGGCAAGCCCCTGCACGACAGCGTCGTGCGCACCGACGATCACGCGGCTGCGCTTGCTGCCGTGGCTGAATTGACGGACGGGCCACTTGAGGTACGTGGCCTCGTGGGGTTCGGTCACCGTGTGGTACATGGCGGTCCAGACCTGGACGCACCTGTGGTGGTGGATGCGCCAACGCTTGCGCGCATTCAGGCACTTGAGCCACTGGCGCCGTTGCACAATCCCCCGGCGGTCGCCGTGCTGAAGGCATTGGCTGGGCAGTTCCCCAATCTGCCACAGGTCGCCTGTTTCGACACTGCATTCCACCGCAGACATCCGGCGGTGGCCGATCGGTTCGCGATCCCCGATGAACTGTACCGTGAGGGCGTGCGGCGCTACGGCTTTCACGGATTGTCGTATGAATACATCGCCGGTGCACTGGCCGAGCACGCGCCCGCGATCGCGCTGGGACGTGTCGTGGTGGCGCATCTGGGATCCGGTGCTTCGATGTGCGCCCTGGCCGGCGGGCGCAGCGTGGATTCCTCCATGGGGTTCACGGCATTGCACGGATTGCCGATGGGCACGCGGCCAGGGTCGCTGGACACAGGCGTGATCCTTTGGTTGCAGAAGCAGAAGGGCTGGACTGTCGATCAGGTCGAACATTTCCTCTATGCCGATTGCGGTCTGAAGGGCTTGTCTGGCGTGTCGAACGACATGCGCACGCTGCTGGCGAGCGAGGCGCCGCTTGCGCGACTGGCGGTCGAGTACTTTGTATATCACGTGGCGTGCACGGTTGCAGCGTTGGCTGCCGGCATGGGCGGCATCGACGGGCTGGTGTTCACCGCCGGCATTGGTGAACGCAGCGCGGAGATCAGGGCCCGCGTGCTACGGCGGCTTCACTGGCTCGGCTTTTCACTGGACGAGGCCGCCAATCAGGCCGGTGGCACTCTGCTCACGCGGGTTGATTCCGAACGGCCGGCGTACGTGATCCTGACGGACGAGGAGGTGGTCATCGCCCGGCACACGCTGGCGCTGATCGGCGGGGCATGAAGGCTTCAAAAAAGTGATAGCGGGCAGATTGGCTGGCGTGTTCGGCGGATCGAGGACCATTTGAGCCTGCCGTCCCTGGCATAACACCCGTCAGTCGTCTCCCACCGGGTGCTTCTGCTTTTGCCGGCTGCGAGCGGCCACTCGACTGCCAAACCTCGCCTTCACCCGCTCGCGCATGCCCTGGAACGTCGCGTACAGCATCGGGATCAAAAACACGCCGATCGAGCTGGCGACGATCATGCCGGCGAACACGGCGGTGCCTACGGCGCGCCGGCTCAGCATCGCCGCGCCCAGCGCCCACACCAATGGTATAAGACCGAAGATGAAGGCGATCGAGGTCATCATCACCGCGCGGAACCGGATGCGCGCACCGAGCGCCGCCGCTTCCAAAATCGGCAGTCCTGCTTCGCGCTGCTCCTTGGCGAATTCGACGATCAGTATGCCGTTCTTTGCAGCCAACGAGATCAGGACCACCAGGCCGATCTGCGCGTAGAGATCGAGCGACAGGCCGGCGATCAGGATGCCGGCGAACGCGCCCATCACGCCCACGGTCACGGACAGCAGCACGGGAATCGGGATGACCCAGCTCTCGTACAGCGCCACCAGGAACAGATAGGCGAACAGCACGGACAACGACAGGATCGCACCGGTTTGACCGGAGGCGGCCTTTTCCTGATAGGCGGTGCCGGACCACTCGAACGCATAGCCTGGCGGCAGCGTCTTCGCCGAGACCTGCTCCATGGCGAGCAGCGCGTCGCCGGACGACACGCCCGGCCGCGGGCCACCATTGATCGTGACCGCACGGTAGTTGTTGAACCGGGTGATGACCTGCGGGCCGACCACGATGCGTAGATCGGCGACCGAACGCAGCGGCACCATCTCGCCCTGCCGGTTGCGCACATAGATCTTGTTGACGTCGGCGGTATCGCTGCGATCGGGTGAGTCGCCCTGTATGTTCACCTGCCAGGTGCGGCCGTAGAGATTGAAGTCGTTGACGTAGAAACCGCCCAGCGTGGTTTGCAGCGCGTTGAACACGTCGGCAATGTTGAGCCCGAGCGCCTGCGCCTTCTCGCGATCGATATCCAGCCAGATCGAAGGGTTGGTGGCGGTGAAGGTGGAGAAGACGCGCGTCATCCGCGGATCCTGGTTCGCAGCGGCTACGAGGCCCTGCATGACGCTCGCCATTTCCGTCGGTTCACGCCCTTCAAGATTCTCAAGCTGATATTCGAACCCGCCGCTGGTGGACAGCCCGATGATCGGCGGCAGGTTGAACGGGAAGGCATTCGCGGCGCGCACCTGCTGCATCGCGCCGAAGACGCGGCCGATCACCGCCTGTGCACGATCGGCCACAGCCGTGCGATCGGCGAACGGCTTCAGGCGCAGCACGACGAAGGCGGCGTTCGGCTCGTTGCCGCCATCGAGCAGCGAGAAGCCGACGATCGACAGGATGCCTTCGACCTGCGGCATCGGACGGATCAAATTCTCGATCTGCTCCACGACCGCACGCGTCCGGGAAACCGACGCGCCATCCGGCAACTGAACGGCTACGAAGAAGGCGCCCTGGTCCTCCTCCGGCAGGAAGCCGGTGGGTGTGCGCGCGGCAAGCAGCCAGATGCCGATGCCCGCCGCGATCAGCAGCGGCACCGACAGGATCGCAACCCGCAGCAGCCGGTGCACCACCGCCGCGTAGCCGTTGCGCACGCGGTTGATGCCGCCAAGCACCATGCCGAACGGCCCGCGCGGCCGCCCGTGATGGCGCAGGAACACGCCGCACAGCGCGGGCGACAACGTCAGCGCGTTGATCGCGGAGATCAGCATCGCCACGCTGATGGTGACCGCGAATTGGCGGAACAGCGTGCCGGACACGCCGGGAATGAAAGCCACCGGCACGAACACCGAGAGCAGCACCAGCGAGATGGCGATCACCGGCCCGGTGATCTGCCGCATCGCCTTCTTGGTCGCCTCGCGCGGCGGCATGTCTGGCTCCTCGGCCATCACCCGTTCCACGTTCTCCACCACGACGATCGCGTCATCCACCACCACGCCAATGCCGAGCACCATCGCGAGCAGGGAGACCGTGTTGGCGGAGAACCCGAAGGCCAGCAGGACGGCGAACGTGCCGATCAGGCTGACTGGTATGGCGACCATCGGAATGATCGTGGCGCGGACATTGCCAAGGAACAGAAACACAACGAGAATCACCAGGACGAAGGCAATGCCGAGCGTCTTCTGCACTTCGGTGATCGTGGCGGCGACGAACGACGAGCTGTCGTAGAACACGCGCGCCTTCAGGCCGTCCGGGAAGCGCTTGCCCAGATCGTCGAGCGCCGCCTGCACGCGCGCCGAGGTCGCGACGGCATTGGCGCCGGGCGCGAGAAACAGGCCGATGGACACCGCGGGATCGCCATTCAGCCTGCTCTCGGTGTCCATGTTGGCGGCGCCAAGCTCGACATGCGCGATGTCCGACAGGCGCAGCACCGAGCCGTCCGGATTGGCGCGGATCACGATGTTGCCGAACTGCTCCGGCGTGGTCAGACGTCCCTGCGTCTGCACGTTGAGCTGGAACTGCGTGGCGTTGGGAGTCGGACGCGCGCCGATGCGTCCCACCGGCGCCTGCACGTTCTGCGCCTGGATCGCGGCGATGATGTCCGACGGCGCGATGTTCAGGCTGATCAGCCGGCTCATTTCGAACCATATCCGCATCGAATAGTCGAGCCGGCCGAACAGCGACACGTCGCCCACGCCCGGCGTGCGCGCCAGCCGATCCAGCACATTGATCGTCACGTAGTTGCTGATGAACAGCGGGGTCTGCTTGCCGCCTTCGCTGTAGAACTGCAGGAACTCCAGAATCGCGGCCGAGCGCTTCCGCACCGTCAGGCCGAAACGCTGCACATCCGTCGGCAATTTGGACAGTGCCTGCTGCACGCGGTTGTTGACGTTGACCGTGTCGATATCGGGATCGGTGCCGAGTTCGAAACTGACGGTCAGCGAATAGCTGCCGTCGTTGCCGCTGGTCGACTTCATGTAGATCATCTTGTCGACGCCGACGATCTGCGCTTCGAGCGGCTGCGCCACGGTCTGCTCGACCACGGCAGCCGACGCGCCGGCGTAGGTGGTCGAGATCGTCACCTGCGGCGGCACGATGTCGGGAAACTGCGCGACCGGGATGCGCAGCAGCGACAGGACCCCGGCCAGCGTCATCAGGATCGCGATGACGATCGCCAGGCGCGGGCGATCGACGAAGACAGCCGAGATCATACGGCTACTGTCCCGGCGCCTTGGGAGGCGACGGCGGTGACGAGGCGGGGCCAGGCGCGACCTGGATTCCCGGCCGGACGCGTTGAATGCCGTCCACCACAACCATATCGCCTTCTTTGAGGCCCGACTGGATCACCGCGGTCGTTGGCGTGGACTGGCCCAGTTGCAGACGGCGCTGTTCCACATGGTTCTGGCCGTCCACCACATAGACGTAATCGCCCTGCTGGTCGGACAGCACGGCCGCGCGCGGTACCGCCAACGCCTCGATCGGCTCAATGCCCTCGGCCACGACGGTGACGTACTCGCCGTCGATCAGCCGGCGATCGACCGGCTTGCCCTCCTCTATCGGCTTGAGCGGAGGATTGGGGATCTTGGCGCGGACAAGCAGCGTGTCGGTCGTCGCCTGGACACTGGGCTCCACATAATCGATGTAGCCGGACTGATCGTACATCGTTCCGCCAGGCAGCCGCAGCCGGATCGCCACGCCCTTCGCGCCGCCGTGCTCGGCGTAGCGCTTTTCGAGATCGATCTCCGCATTCATCGCGATCGGGAACTGCACATACATCGGGTCCTGGCTGACGATGGTGGCGAGCGGCCCGGATGCCGGCGACACCACGTTGCCGACGCTGACCGCGGTGCGGCTGATCTTGCCGCTGAGCGGGGCATGGATCTCGGTGTAGCCGAGGTTGATCTGCGCCATGTGAAGCTGCGCCTGGGCGGCCATCAGCTGCGCGGCCTGCGAGCGTTGCGCGGCGGTCGCGTCGTCCACGGACGAGCGCTGGCCGGCCGGCGTATTGAGCAGCGACTGCGCGCGCGAGAGCTGGATGTTGGCATTCGCCAGCCGCGCGCTGGCGTCGGCGACCGCTGCCTCCTGCTGCGAGACCGCTGCCTCGAATGGCGGGCGCTCCAGCCTGTACAGCAGATCGCCCTCGTGCACCTCTGTTCCCTCGGCGAACAGCCGCTGTTCGAGGAACGCGGTAACGCGGGCCGTGATCACGACGCGATCCACCGCCTGCACGCGGCCGATGAATTCGGCGGTCTCCGTGATGGCCTGCTTCGTAGCGCGCACCACGCCGACCGCGGGTGGCCCGCTCGGCATCTGCGCCGCGGCGATGGCCGTGCCGAGCAGTACATGGACCGCGAGCAGCGCGGCGAGGCGGTTCAGGGTCATCAACCGTCCTTCCGGATACATGCCGCAGCGCCGAGTGCGCAGATGGGGGATGACGCCCAGTGGCACAAGCGGCAGGCTTAATACGGAGGTGGCCGTATGTCGGTCAACCGAGCGGCAGGTGGGCATTCAGGGCGATTGCACTCGACATCGTCATGCCCGCGAAAGCGGGCACCCAGGGCGAGCAATACGGGATCGCAGTCGCCGGCCTTCGCTCGGGACGGGCGCTGGGTTCCCGCTGTCGCGGGAATGACAACAAACGCGGGAATGACAACAAACGCGGGAATGACAGCCATGAGGAGCGGCGCTTTACCAATCGGTCACAGGCGCGCTACTCCTGCCATCACAGCCGAAGGGGGCGGCGCCGGAGCACTGCCCTGGGGAGGGCGCACCGCATGGCGTTGAAGGACCGGATCGCGTTCGGCATGTCGCTGCCGCATCGCTCGCCCGACACGATCGACATGAAGGACGTGCGTACGGTTGCCCAGCGCGCCGAGGCGCTGGGGTTTCGCGATCTGTGGGTGACCGAGAACACTCTCGACCACGTTACCTGCTTCGATCCCGTCGTGGTGCTGACCTATGCGGCCGCGGTCACCAGCCGCATTCGCGTTGGTGCATCGGTGGTGGTGCTGGCAATCCACAGCCCGCTGATGGTGGCGCACCAATGGGCAACGCTCGATTATGTCAGCAACGGACGCGCGATCCTCGGGGTCGGGTTGGGGCGCAAGCATCACTACCGGCAGTTCGCCGTGCCCGAGGCAGGCCGCGTGCGCCGCTTCCGTGAGGAAGTCGAGCTGATAAGGGCGCTGTGGACGCAAAAGAATGTGAATTACCACGGCCGCTTCTATCAGTTGGAGAACGGCACGATGTTGCCCAAGCCGGTGCAACAGCCGTTGCCGATCTGGATGGGCGTCGGCCATCCCAACGCAATTCGCCGCGCGGCGTCGATTGCCGATGGGTGGATGGGATCGGGCGGCTCAAGTATCGCCGAATTCGCGCGCTCCGTGCCGTTGCTGCGGGATGCGCTGGCGCAGGCTGGGCGCGATTCGGCCGGTTTCCCGGTTTCGAAGCGGATCTTCATGGCGGTAGATGATCGCCCGGAGGTTGCACGTGCCGAGCTGAACCGATGGTTCACCGAGATGTACCATAATCCGGCTGGAACCGATGCGTCGGGGATCCACGGCACGCGCGAACAGGTGCGCGAGCGGCTGGAGGAGGTCATCGCGATGGGCGCCAACCATTTGTTGCTCAACCCGGTCTCACGGCATGTCGAGCAGATGGCGGCGTTGGCGGAGATTGTCGGGCTGGCATAAGGGGAATTGCGATGGAAGCGATCGTTGGCAGCGGGAAGTACACTTACAAGGTGCACGAGGACTGGGCGCACCCTCCGACGGACGTGGACATGAAACCGGCAGCGGTTGCGGTTGGCCCGCAGGACCGGGTGTACTGCTTCAACCGGGTAGCCGAGCATCCGGTCGTCGTGTTCGACCGCAACGGCGATTTTGTTACGTCCTGGGGCGCGGGGATGTTCAAGTTTCCCCACGCGATCCGGTTCGATGACAAGGGATTTGTCTGGCTCACCGACGAGCATCACCAGCAATTCATGAAGTTCACGCCCGATGGGCAATTGCTGCAGACTATCGGTGTCAAGGGAGCGCGCTCCGACACCGGCGTGCCGGACGAGGACTTCAGTTCCGTAGCGTGGAAGAAGGTCACGCACGGCGGCGGCCCGTTCAATCTGCCGACGGATATCGCCTTTGCGCCCGATGGCTCGATGTTCATGAGCGACGGCTACGGCAATGCGCGCGTGCACAAGTTCTCGGCGGACGCGAGGCATCTGTTTTCGTGGGGCGAACCGGGCAAGGCGCCGGGACAGTTCAATCTGCCGCATGGCGTGTGGGTCGATCGGCGCGGGCGGCTGCTGGTCGCCGACCGCGAGAACGATCGCGTGCAGGTGTTCGATCAGGAGGGGAAACTGCTGGAGGTGTGGCCGACCGAGCTGATCGGCCCGGCATTCTTCTATGTCGATGCGGACGACATCGTCTACATCGCAGAGCACAACGGCGGCATGATCAGCATACTGACGCTCGACGGCGAGCGGCTGGCGCGTTGGGGTGACCCGATCCATCGGTCCTGCCACGGAATCTGGTGCGACTCGCGCGGCGATATCTACGTCGTGCAGCCCGGCGAGTGGGGACGCGTGCGGCGCGTGGTGAAATTCGAGCGGCAGTAGCAGCGCGGCAGCGCATCCCGTCACGCGGGAATCGTCAGGGAGATAAGCCTGCTCGCTGCGGCGTCGATGCGGTCGAGGTTCCGGCAGGTATCGATCAGCTCGGCGAATTGCGTCTCCGGGATGGCAAGGCCTGACGCAATGGGATGGATGCGTCTGACATGCTCCTCGAAGTCCCAGATGAACTCGCGACCGGTGCCCTCCCGGGTGAAACTCCTGCCGTCCTTGGTGAAGATTGTAACACGCGGTCCGAACAGGGTTCGCCGTACTGTCGGGATCAGCGTCACGCGATGCATGAGGTCGAGCACCTCCGGCGGGTCCGTCTCGCCCGGCCCCGGCTGCCCGCCACGCAATAGGGGATAACCGCGCGTGACCGCACCATAGGCCGAGAAATATTGGGTGCTGCCGACCCTCGGTTGGCCATCGCTGCCCGGAGCTGGGAAGGCCGGGCTCGGGTACTCGGTCTCGAGCCAGTTCACAACAGCCTCGATGCGGTCTATGTCATTGTATGTGAGATTGTGTTCCTCGCACAGCCGCGCGGTAACATCGATATGGGCGATATTGTAGCCCGCGGTAGAATAGATGCGGTAGAGAGTTTCAACAAAGATCCAGTCCTTGCCGAGGCCTTCGGTGATCCGGTTCATATCGGTGCGGTTGTCGCCGGTGAAGCTGTAGCGCAACAGGCCAAGGTTGTTGCCGGCGTAGGCGTGGTAGAAGCCCGCATCGCCTTCAAGCGTTGTTTCGCCGCCGGGCGTGCCATGCTTCGCCATCGCCACGGCCAGCAGCGCGTTGCGGACGGCACCGCCCTCGCGTAGGGATCGACCGCCGCTGCGCGCACCTTCCAGATTGCCGGCAGCGAGATTGACGCACTGTGCGATGGCACCGTTGATCTGATCTTCTATGAGGCCCTGGATTTTTGCGGCTGCGACCGCCGCGCCGAAGATGCCGAACACCGGTCCCGCGTGGAACCCGCGCGACATTACAGTCGGGATGAATTCGGCGGCCATGCGCTCCATGACCTCGTAGGCGGCGGCCACGGCCGTGAGAAATTCCTTGCCAGAGCACTGCGTTATTTCCGCCGCTACGAAGGCTGCCGGCAGGATCGCAATGCCGGGATGCGTAAGCATGCGGAAGGTGTCCCACTTGCCGCCGGCGAAGATCATTTCCGCATTGACGAAAGCGGCGCCGCTCTTGGTGAGTTTGCTGCCGTTGCAGAGCACGGTTGCAATCCCACCGCCGCCGGCCTCTTCCTCCTGCATCAGCGCAAGCGCCTGCCTGCTTGGCGCCATGTTGTAGCCGACTAGCGCTGACGCCAACGCCTGTAACGTGACGCCCTTGGCCCGATCCAAGACTTCCGGCGGCAGGTCATCGTATTGGAGGTTGGCTACAAAGCTGGCGAATTGTCTGCTCAACGACATGGGGGGACCTTTCGGGGCAGTTTCGCGGATTCAGTGTAGCCCCACAGCAAGACGCCAGGCATCGCACCCTCCAGACACTGATTGCGGTGCGTATTTCGATGGACTAAGCTTATATGACTTAGTCTAACGGAGCAGGCTATGCGGACCGTCAACATCCACGAAGCCAAGACGCATCTCTCCAGGCTCGTCGAACTGGCCGCCAGGGGCGAACCCTTCGTAATAGCCAAGGCTGGCAAGCCACTGGTGAAGGTTACCGCGCTCGAGGCGCCGGCCGCCGGGCAGATCAGGCGGTTGGGCTTCATGACCGGACAGATCACGGTGCCTGACGACTTCGACCGGATTGGCAGCGCAGAGATCGCGCGTCTGTTCGGCGATAACACCTCATGAAGCTGCTGTTGGACACGCATTTGCTGCTGTGGGCAGCGGGACGGCCCGATCAACTGCCAGCGGCAGCCCATGCGTTGCTCGAAGATCCGACCAACGAGCTGCGGTTCAGCGCAGCAAGCATGTGGGAGATCACGATCAAGCGCCGACTCGGTCGAGACGACTTTCAGGTCGATCCCAGGCTTCTGCGACGCGGCCTGCTCGACAATGGCTATGATGAACTGGCGATTACCAGTGAGCACGCGATCGCCGTCGATCTTCTGCCGCCAATCCACAAGGATCCGTTCGATCGCATCCTGATTGCGCAATCGACAGTCGAGGGGATTACGCTGCTGACCGCCGACCCGCTGGTGGCGCAGTACCCTGGTTCGGTGCGGCAGGTTTGATGGGATCGCGGGATGGCGGCCCGTCCATTTGACAGCCAGTAGATCGGTCCAGGTTTTGCACGCCACGCCAACTGGCCGACCGCAGTCAGTGGTGCGCGGACGCCAAGGCCTGCTGGCAACCCGGCGACAGCGTGTCCCTGTGCGCCATGAGGCACTCCAACGCGCGTCCGCCGCCGGGCTGCACGCCATGGCAGTTGTTCTGGAAATCAACGCCGCACGCATGGCGAAGGATCGCGGCTCTTTGGCGCCGCGAAAGCGGCGGCGCAGGCGGCGTCTGCGCCGACGCAGCGGGGCCGCCCGTCGGCGCTGGGCCGTTGGTGCCTCCGATCGCCAACAGCGCATTCTGGCATCCCGGCGAGAGGCTCGCGGCATTCTGCTGCAGGCAACTCATTGCCGCCGATCCTCCTGCCGGCACACCTGCGCAATGTGCCTGGAAGTCCGACCGACAGTTCTGCTTAACCGCGTTCTGCTGCGCCGAGGTCGGGTGCTGCGCCGCCAAAGGGCCCGTCAGGGCAATGAGCACCAGGGCCGCCCATGCAGGCACGCCAAACCGCGCAGTACGCAGTGATCCCATCGTGCATTCCACCCCCGTCCTCGGCGTTTCAGTGGCGTGCGAGCCGCGGGAATTGCAGGCAAAGCGCCTCGGCGCCCACCGCCCCGGCCGTCATCAGCAGGTCCCCGTCGTCCGGTCCCACGAACACGCAGGAGTTCGGCGGCAGCAGCGCCGATCCGCTGGCGTATGCCGCACCGGACAGCACAATCCAGAACTGACCGCCGCCGTCGCGCGGATCGGGCCCTCTGACGCTCGCGCCGGCCGGCAGACGGTACCGCCAGGTCGCCATCCCATCCGGCGTCTGTTCGATCACCGCCTGGCAGCCGATCTTGCTCGTCCGGGCCAGAGCCTCATCCGAGGCAACCGGCATCGGTGGCGACGTCGCCTCGCGATGCTGCAGGTTCTGCGCCCGCGCCGCGCGAAGCTGCTCACGCGCGGCCGGCATGTAGCGCGCACCGGAATCCCAGGCGTTGCGCAGGGTAAACCAGCTGATGCCGTCGTCCGCGGCGACGATCGGACCGTACGCGGACCAGGCATCGGTGTAGTGTACCGCCACGGTGCCGACGTCGTGCCGGCCAACCCGGCCGCCGCCCTGCACCACCACCTGGTACTGATCGGCCTGATGGAAATGCGGCCTCACCACCGCGTGCGGCTCCTTCTCGACCAGGAAGGCCATCGGATACAGCGTGCCAGGGTCGGGAGGCGCCTCGCCTTGCTTCAGCGTGTTGCGGTTCTGGCCGATGAAGGTCGTGAGCCACCCGTTTCCGGTCTTGCGTCGTGCGGCCAGCCGCGCGACTTCGCTGTTCGCCGTCAGGACCATAGGTTCACCTCGTCTCGTTCCCCGCGAGGCTACAGCCCTAGCCGCTGCCGCGCCAGCGTCGCCCCGGCACCCAGCGCAATCAGCTTCGCCTCCGCCACGTCGCGACGCATCGGCGCCATGCCGCAGTTCGTGCACGGGAACAGTCGCTCCGCTGGCACGAATTCGAGCGCGTCCTCGATCGTGGCGGCGACCTCCTCGGGTGTCTCCACGCGATTGGTGGCGACATCGACCACGCCGACCAGCACATCCTTGCCCGCGAGCAGCTGCATCAGCCGGATCGGCACGCGCGCGTTGCGGCACTCGAGCGAGACCTGATCGATACTGCTGGCCGCAAGTGCCGGGAACGTCGCCTCATACTGGCGCCACTCGGCGCCCAGCGTGCCTTTCCAGTCAATGTTCGCCTGGATGCCGTAGCCGTAGCAGATGTGAACTGCCGTGGTGCACGACAGCCCTTCGGCCGCGCGTTCCAGCGCCGCCACACCCCAGTCCGTCACCGCATCCATGTACACATTGAAGGCAGGCTCATCGAACTGGATCACATCGACGCCGTCAGCCTCCAGCGCGCGCGCCTCCTCGTTCAGCAGCGCCGCGAACGCCATCGCCAGACTCACGCGGTCGCCGTAATGCACATCGGCGATCGTATCGACGATCGTCATCGGCCCCGGCAGCGTGAACTTCAGCCGCCGCCCGGTGTGGTCGCGCGCCACCCGGGCCTCGGTTTCATGCACGCGCCCGCGCAGGCGGAGCGCGCCGGTCACGGTGGGCACCATTGCCTTATAGCGGTTGTCGCGGATGCCCATTTCCACGCGCCGAGCGAAGTCGATGCCCTCGACGTTCTCGAGGAACCCGTGCACGAAGTGCTGCCGCGACTGCTCACCGTCGCTGACGATGTCGATGCCGGCATCCTCCTGCAACTTGATCGCCAGCAGGGTGGCGTCGCGCTTGGCCGCGGCCAGGTCCTCGCCGGCGAGCTTCCACGGCGGCCACAGTATGTTCGGTTCAGCGAGCCAAGCGGGCTTCGGCAGGCTGCCGGCGATCGTGGTCTCGAACATGCGCTCCTCCGCGAACCGGACATGGGTCGGCCGGGGGTCATCCATCGTGCCGCCGCGAATAACCGTCAAGCCGCTGGCACCCCCGGCGAAACCTCGACGATGACACCATATCCGGCGGGTGTATGGTGGGCCGATAGCGGCATGTGCACAAGAACTTGCGTGCGGCCGCGGCAGGCGCCACAATATGTTGGAAGAATGGCAGCTCGACTCGATCGGGCGCCGGGATGAGCATGGAGCGAGACGGTCATGGACGGCATCACCCCGGCGGCTGACGAACATCCGGTGAGATTTGACCTGCTGACCGAGAACCCGGTCTACAAGCCGTTCCGCTACCCGTGGGCATACGAGGCTTGGCTGATCCAGCAACGCGTCCACTGGCTGCCGGAGGAGGTGCCGCTCGCCGACGACGTAAAGGACTGGCACCGAAACCTCAGCGCGGCGGAGCGCAACCTGCTTACGCAGATCTTCCGCTTCTTCACCCAGGCCGATGTCGAGGTGAACAACTGTTATATGAAGCACTATTCGCAGGTTTTCAAACCGACCGAGGTGCTGATGATGCTGTCGGCGTTCTCCAACATCGAGACCGTGCATATCGCTGCCTACAGCCACCTGCTGGACACGATCGGCATGCCGGAACTCGAGTACCAGGCCTTCATGAAATACAAGGAGATGAAGGACAAATTCGATTACATGCAGACCTTCACGGTCGATTCGAAGTTCGAGATCGCCAAGACACTCGCCGCGTTCGGCGCCTTCACCGAAGGGCTGCAGCTGTTTGCCTCGTTTGCCATCCTGCTGAATTTTCCCCGTTTCGGAAAAATGAAGGGTATGGGCCAGATCATTTCCTGGTCGGTGCGCGATGAGACACTGCACTGCATGTCCATCATCCGGCTGTTCCGCACCTTCGTGCAGGAAAATCCGGAAATCTGGACCGAGGAGCTGAAACGCGACATCTACATCACCTGCGCCACCATCGTGGACCACGAGGACGCCTTCATCGATCTGGCGTTCGAGCAGGGCGCGGTCGAGGGGTTGGTCGCGCGCGACGTGAAGGAATACATCCGCTTCATCGCCGATCGCCGCCTGACGCAGCTCGGCCTGAACCCGCTATATCAGGTGTCCAAGAATCCGCTGCCCTGGCTCGACGACATGCTGAACGCGGTGGAACACACCAACTTCTTCGAGAACCGCGCCACCGAGTACAGCAAGGCGTCCACGACGGGTACCTGGGAGGAGGCGTTTGATGACCCGCCGACCGAAACCCCGGAGACAGCGGCCGTCGGCTGATCCCTAACCGATTCGAAACGTTGCCTATGTGGCTGCTATCCAATTTTGGTGACCAACCACTCAATCCAAGACAGCGCTTGGTTCGCGGTCTGGATTCGGGTATCATTCACTGTCTGTGGGACGAAGGTGCCGTCTGATTCGGAGAATATCGGGTAAGTAACGCGCATTTAGCGCTAAAATGACGTTACATGCGGATTAAGTGGTGCACACGCTCGTCTCATAAGACAATTGCTGGCGGGGGTCGCGTGGCTGGTGGCTGAATTGCTTAGGCACCACCGCGTCAGCAGCTGAAGCGTCGCCGGACACCAAGCCGGCCGGGAGACAGGGATGGCGGAACATGGGGACCACGGCGGAAGATAGGACAGGCCAGATCGGGGAAGGCGCCGGTCGTGAGGGCGGTTCGAATGGGCCACCGCGGTACACGCGCCGGCTGTCGGACAAGATCCTGATTGCTTTTCACCATGCCTGCGATCAGGCGGATTTCGAGGTGGCCGAGCAGCTTCTGCATGTGCTCGAAATGATGCTGACGCGGCGGCCGTTGACACCGGACGGAACGCGGCGGCGCAACATGGAGAGCCTCGTCGCCGCCCATGAGCGTCTGTGGTATCTGCGACACCCGCATACCGAGGAAGACGCCCTCTAGAGGGCCAGTGCCTTCCCGTGGCGCAGGATTGCTTCGGCTTCCTGAGTAAAGCCGCCGTCGGCGTCATGCAGCACGAGGCCGGGCAGGACGCGGAATGGCGTCTTGCCGCCCTGTACGCCGCGCAGCAGCACAAGCTTCGCCTGGCGCCCCGCTCTCGGCCATAGCGGCAGCATGGCGGTCGCGGGACAGCCGGCGGAGGCGAACGCCTCGGCGCAGACCGTCAGCATCGCGGCCGGTAGAATGAATGTGAGCGTCCCGCGCGGCCTCAGCCGCGACGCCAGGGTGGCGGCCCAGAGCCGAAACGCGCCCGCCCCGCCGCGCTTCGCTGCCTCACGCGCGGCATTCGCCGAGGGGGTGCCGGTGGCGGTATGGTAGGGCGGATTGGCGCATCCGTGGTCGAACATGCCGGTGTCTGGCAGCGCCGCCATGTCGGCTTCGATGAAGCTCAGGGCCGGCCAGGCATTCGCCGCCGCGTTTCCCCGGGCCAGCGACACGAGCCCCGGGTCGCGCTCGATACCCGTAGCGTGCAGACCGGGAACGCGTGCGGCGAGGCAGAGCAGCGTCGCGCCGGCGCCGGACCCGCCCTCCAGGACGCATTCGCCCGTCCTCGCGGGAACCGAGGCGGCCAGCAAGACCGGCTCGATGCCGCTCCGGAAGCCTTGCTTCGGCTGGGCGTAGTTCACCCGTCCGCCCAGCAGATGGCCGCTGGTGTGGGTGCGGCCGTCTGTCATGTTTGGCGCGAATTCAACCACTTGCCAGGGCACCATGTAAGAGGGGCACAATCGGGGGCAGCGGTTACGCTGGCTGGCCCCGGCAACGAATAATGTCGGCCAATCGGTCGATGGCTGGGTGCTGGGGAATGGCAAGC
>DATMND010000152.1:0-2521 GCA_035569235.1 Acetobacteraceae bacterium
ATCGCCGGCCTCAAGGTGGCCGAGTGCGAGATGCCAGCTCAGATGGCTGTAGAGCGGGGCGTTGCGCGGATAGGTGGTCAGCCACGACGCCAGGAAGGCGCGGGCCGCATCCGGATCGCCCTCCTCATAGCAAAGATGCGCGCGGGCGTGCGCCGCCCACGGGTTGGCCGGATTCTGCGCGAGGGATCTTTCGATTTTTGGGCGGGCGGCGTCGTGCTGTCCATTCTCCGAGAAGGCCATGCCGTGGTGAGCCGTGAACCACCAGTCGTCGCCGTAGCTCGGGGCGAGCCGGTCCAGCAGGTCCAGCAGCGTGCGCTTCTGCCCGGCCCGGCCGGAGCCGCCGATCAGGCCATTGGTGAAGGCGGTGGTGCCGAGGACCAAGGCGTCGCGCGGCCACGCGTCGAGGTGCGCGGGCAACGCGGCGAGGGCGGCCTCGGCGTCGCCCGCCACGAGGAGGCCGAAATACGCGATATGGCTGGCTTCGCGCGCGGTCAGGCCGGCGGCGAGGGCATTGGCCGCCGCCATCGCCTCGCGCGCCGCCGCGGCGTCGCCGCGTTCCAGCAGTGCATGCGCGCGGGCGGCGTGGGGGAGGGCGAAGCCGGGGTCGGCGGCGATGGCACGATCGAACGCCTCGATCGCGCCGGGGTACATCGTGAGCTTCGCCTCGCAGCCCTGTACGTACGCGTCCCGCGCGGCGAGCGAGGTGGTGGACAGGGGAAGATCGTATCGGTCCGTCAGCATGCTGGCGCCTCGTGGCGGTGGTGCGGCTGGATCATTCTGCCGCAATGTCGACCAACGCGGACCCTTCCCCCCGCATCGTATCGGCAAGGCGTTCGTCCAGCGTGACCACCTGAAGCGATGGCGCACGGCGTTCCGCGGCAACGAACGCCGCGGCGAGTTCCAGCGGTATGATCGCCGACGCGTCCCAGAATTTCACCGGCCTTCCCGGTGTTCCCGGCTCAGAGTATCGACGCCTGAGGCGCCGGAGCGAACGCGCGGAGGCTGGCCACTGAACAGCGGCAGCGGTGGATCGCTGCGACGCGGCCGTTCGACGCCCTCTCGGAGCAGCCACGACAGTCTCCTGTCCGGTTCGTCCTGGGCGCTGCCGGTTACTGGCTCGAGCCGTGCAACGAGGCGTCCACGATCGACGATGAGTACTGGCGAGCCGGCCTTGAGTCCGTCGCTCAGCGCGCTCAGGCTGTTCTCGGCCTCGGCGATGCTCGCGATCTTCATCGGGCCAGAGTGGGCTGTGGGAGCGGGCTATTCAAGATTCGGATTATTCGGGGAATGGCCAAGCGCCGCCGCATTGGCAGATTATGCCAATCCAGGTATGATCGCCGCCAACCCAAGCGGAGGCGCCTCAAATGCCAACGCGGAACGTCGTTCTGACCGAGCACCATGAAACGGTCATTGCCGAACTTGTGGCCTCTGGCCGGTATCAGACCGCGAGCGAGGTCTTGCGCGAGGGATTGCGGCTGATCGAGGCGCGCGACTCACGCGACGCAGCCAAACTCAGGATCCTGCTAGAGGCCGCTCTGGCCGGGTTCGCAGACTTCGACGCCGGCCGTTTTGTTGAGCTGGAGGATGACGCGATCGTCGAGATGATCGGGGATCTCGGGCGTCAGGCCCGAGGCCGGGACCGTGGCACTCAGCGATAGCGATGGCTCGGCTGCGGCTATCAGCCTTGGCGCGGAAAGATACCACCGCTCGACGGCCGATCAGATCGAGGAACTTGACGCACCGCTTCTCGTTTGCGTCCGGTACTGACCGAAACAACCTATCTGTTCGCGCGGTTTCCCAGAGCACAGGACGCCTTGTTCGACCTACTCCAAAATGGCGCGCTCGCCGTGGCGTTTCGGCTGGAGGAGCATGTCCGTGTGCTGCACAGGGTACTGCGAAAATATCGCGATACCCCGATGTCGCTGGCAGATGCGTGCATCATTCGCATGGCGGAGATCCATGAGGACCCTCGTGTCCTTACCTTGGATTCCGACTTTACAATTTACCGGAGACGTGGCCGGCTCCCACTAACCCTCATGTATCCCTCAGCCATCCCCGACTGACCGCGCATGGTGTCGGAAGGCTGTGCGTCCTGAAAATATTCCTTGACGCGGACTTAAGTCCTATGCTCTCGTTTAGGTCATGTCCGCCGCAGCCATCATACCACCCCTTGCCGAGGCCACCCGCACCGGCCGCCTCCTCGGCCTCGTCCGCACGCTGATCGACTACGGCAGGCAACTCGCCACCACGTTGCAACAGCGCACCTCCGCCACGAACCTCGCCGACGTCACGCGGCACTTCGGCACCATCGACATCGGGCAAATCCTCGCGCGCATCGCCCGCGGCCTGCTTCGCGCCGCCGCGCTCGAAACCAGACTGGCCAGCCGCCTCGCCCGCCAGCCGGCCGCCCCAGCCGCCCCAGCCGCCCCAAGCGCCCCATCCCCTCGCCAACCGCGCGCCGCCCGACCCGTGGACCGAGGCGCCTGTCCCGCCGACCCCGGTCTCGCCCACCTGCCCACGC
>DATMND010000153.1:0-4148 GCA_035569235.1 Acetobacteraceae bacterium
CTCCTTGCCGATGGCGGCGCCGACGCCGCCCCGGTCATGCAGCCAGCAGGCGGCACGGCTGGTGCCCGCCGCCATCAGCCCTGGCCGCTCGACCAGACAGCGCTCGCCGCGAGAGGCACAGCGCAGATTGAAGGCGCAGCCTGGCGGGATGGCATTCAGCCGAGGCATCGCGCCGTCGATCTGACGCAGACGTTCGACCCGGTGCTCGAGCGAGGGAATGCTGCCCATCAGACCCTCGGTGTAAGGATGCGCCGGATGCTTGATCACCTCTGCCACCGGTCCGATCTCCACCACGCGGCCGGCATACATCACGGCGACGCGGTCGGCGGTCTCGGCGATCACACCCATATCGTGCGTCACCAGCATCACCGACGTTCCATGATCGCGTGCAAGCCGCTTGAGCAGCGTGATGATCTGCGCCTGCACCGATACATCCAGCGCAGTGGTCGGCTCATCCGCGATCACCAGCCGTGGTTCGGCGCAGAGTGCGAGCGCCACCACCACGCGCTGACGCATGCCGCCGGAGAATTCGTGCGGATACGCATCGATGCGCTGTGCCGCCGCGGGAATACCGACCTCCTCAAGCCACCCGATGGCGCGTCGGCGCGCATCGGCGTCTGACATCTTCAAGTGCGTCTGCATCGTTTCGACCAGCTGGTGGCCGATCGAATACAGCGGATTGAGCGTGGTCAGCGGGTCCTGGAAGATGGTTCCAATGCGCCGCCCCCGAATTTGGCGCATCGCCTCATACGGCAGGTTGTCGATGCGACTGCCGTCGAGCAGGATTTCTCCTCCGGCGATGCGGCCGGGCGGTTCCAGCAGGCCGATGATGGCCGCGCCGGTGAGCGACTTGCCGGCGCCTGACTCGCCGACCACGCCAAGAATCTCCCCGGCCTCGATGTCGAACGACACGCGATCGATCGCCCGCAGCAGCCCGCGGCGGGTCGGGAATTCGACCGTCAGGTCGCGAACGGACAGGAGAGCGGTCACCGCAGCCTCGGGTTCAGCGCGTCGCGCAGCCAGTCGCCGAGCAGGTTGATCGACAGCACCATCAGCACAAGCACGACGCCGGGGTAGATCGTCACCCACCATTCGCCGGAGAACAGGAAGTCATTGCCAATGCGGATCAGCGTGCCGAGCGAAGGCTCGGTCGGCGGCAGACCCACGCCCAGGAACGACAGGGTCGCCTCGGCGAGGATCGCGTTGCCCAGCGCCAGCGTGCCGATCACCAGCACCGGACCGATCACATTGGGCAGCACATGGGTCAGCATCACCCGCGCGGGCGACAGCCCGATGACACGCGCGGCCATCACGTAGTCCTTGTTGCGCTCCACCAGGGTAGAGCCGCGGATCGTGCGCGCGAATCCCGGCCACAGGCTGATGCCGATGGCGAAGATCAGCACGTAGAGCTGCAACGACGTGTGCAGCGTGCCGGGCAGCGCGGCACCAATCACGCCGTCGACCAGCAGCGCGGTGAGTATCGCCGGGAACGTGAGCTGGATGTCGGCGATGCGCATCAGCAGCGAGTCGACGAAGCCGCCCACGTAGCCGGCGGCGAGCCCGACCGCCACGCCGACCACCACCGCGAAGCCCACCGCCAGAAAACCCACGATCAGGCTGATCCGCGCGCCATACATGATCGCCGACAGCACATCCCGCCCCTGATTGTCGGTGCCGAACGGATTGGACCAGTCGGAGTCGGGCAGGGGCACCGGCGGCTTCATGCTGTCCAGCAGGCTGAGGCTCGCCAGATCCATCGGATTGTGCGGCGCAAGCCACGGTGCTCCGGCGGAGGCGATGATCAGCACCAAGGCGACCACGGCCGATACAATGGCGATCGGCGCGCGGCGAAAGCTGTACAGCAGGTCGCTGTCGCGGATGCGCGCCAGGCGTCCCTCGCTGCGCGGCGACTGGATCGTCTGCTCGCTCATCGTGCCCCCGTCGCGGTCCGGCGATCGATGCGCAGCCGCGGATCGACGGCGTAATATAACAGATCGACGATCAGGTTGATCGCGACGAACACCAGCGCGATCAGCATCAGATAGGCGCCCATCACCGGAATATCCGCCACCGCCACCGACTGGACCAGCAGCAGCCCCATGCCCGGCCATTGGAACACGGTCTCGGTGACGAGGGCGAAGGCGATGATGCCGCCGAGTTGCAGGCCGATGATGGTGATCACCGGTACCAGGGTATTCTTCAATGCGTGGCCAAAATTGATCGTGCGGTTGGACAGGCCGCGGGCGCGGGCGAACTTGATGTAGTCGGTGCGCAGAACCTCGAGCATCTCGGCGCGCACAAGGCGCATGATCAGCGTCATCTGGAACAGCCCGAGCGTGACCCCCGGCAGGATCAGCGCCTTGATGCCTGCCCATGAGGTGAAGCCGGTGGTCCACCAGGTGCCGATGTGAGTCACTGGCCCGCGGCCGAAGCTTGGTAGCCAGCCCAGTGCCACGGAGAAGATCAGGATCAGCAGAATGCCCAGCAGGAACACCGGGAGAGAGACGCCGATCAGGCTGACCACCATCAGCAGCCGCGCCAGCGGAGAGTTTCGATAGATGCCGGTATAGACGCCAAGCGGTATGCCCATCAGCGTGGCGAGCACCGAGGCGGTGAAGGCAAGCTCCAATGTCGCCGGCAGGCGTTCGGCGATCAGGCTGGCGACCGGTTGAGCCAGACGGAAGCTGATGCCGAAATTGCCGTGCAGCGCGGCCAGCATGAATTTGGCGTATTGGATGAAGAACGGCTGATCGAGGCCGAGCTGATGGATCAGCGCCTGGCGCTGCGCCTCGGTGTGGTCCTGGCCGAGCATGATGGACACCGGATCGCCGACAAAGGCGAACAGCGCGTAGGCCAGGAAGCCGACGACCAGCATCACGGGGATGGCTTGCAGGATGCGCGAGATCATGAAGGCGAGCACGCGGGTTACCGATCAGGCGCGGTCATCGGGCACGAACGCCTCGTCATCTCGGGCTCGCATCACGCCGAGGCGCATATCCGGGAGCACTTCGCGATGTCAAGCGATCGCGGTCTCCCGGAGCATCCTTGCCAAGTTCGCATTGACCCGCCGCCGCCGGCTCCGTTAGGCTCCGCGTCCACTTCCGTGCCGCGCTCCGGGGCAGCGAAAGTGCTGTCCCGCGACAGTCGTTCGAATACGTGACGAGCCGCGCCGTTCGTTCAATCCGTATCGTTCCATCTGTACCGTACTGCGGGAGGCATAATAAATGGCAATAGCCACTGGGACTTCGGCGTCCATTCCATGGTGGAAGGAGCCGACCAGGGATCAATGGATCGCCTGGTGGGCCGCCTGGCTGGGATGGACGCTCGACGCGTTCGATTTCACCATCTTTCTGCTGATCATGGTTCCGATCGCCAAGGAGTTCGATGTCCCGCTGACCGCAGTGACGGCGGTCTTCACCATCACCCTGTGGCTGCGTCTTGTCGGTGCCACCGCGTCCGGCTGGCTTGCTGATCGGGTGGGGCGGAAGCTCCCGCTGATGATCTCCATCCTTTGGTACTCGATCTGCAACTTCATCGCCGGGTTCTCGCCGAATTTCGCATTCCTGTTCTTCTTCCGCGCGCTGCTCGGCATCGGCATGGGCGCCGAGTGGCCCGCTGGCGCGTCGCTCGCCATGGAGTCCTGGCCGGTGCGCTCGCGCGGGTTCATGAGCGGCGTGCTGCAAGGCTCCTGGGGCATCGGGTTCGCGATGTCCGCGCTGATCTTCGCACTGCTCAACGACTCCATCGGCTGGCGCGGCATGTTGTGGATCGGCATCCTGCCGGCATTGTCGGTCGTGTGGGTGCGCAAATACGTAAAGGAACCCGAGGTCTGGCTGGAAAACCGCAAGAAGCAACGCGAGCAGCAGCGTGAGGTGCATGCACCGCTGATCGCGATATTCCGCCGCCGGGTCATCGGCAACACGCTGCTGGCATGCTGGTGGATGTCGAGTTGTTTCGTGACCTACTACTCGATCTGGTCACTGTTCGCGACGCACCTGCAGAAGGACCTGGGCCTGGGGTCGCTGATGGTCGGCCTGCCGTTGGTGGCGGCCAACCTGATCGGGTTCCTCGCGATGGGGTTCTGGGGCTGGGCCGGCGACGTGCTCGGCCGAAGGTGGTCGATGATCATCCCGGCGGCGGTCGGCATC
>DATMND010000154.1:0-2556 GCA_035569235.1 Acetobacteraceae bacterium
GGAAAATTTCGATCCCAAGGTCTTCCCCTGGTTCCGCGACGAGTTCATCCATCCGCGCGATCTGCCGAGCCAGTATCACGGTCCGCCGCTGGTCAACCTGTTCGAGGGACTGGCCTGGGACGGCAATATTGTGAAGATGTAAGTGTTCTTTTTTCTTCGTAGCTCACGTTGCGGCGTAGCGCAGCGAGCGCTGCGGATCGATCAACCAGTACCCCAACAGCCCGCCCGTCACCATCAGCACGCCACAAAGCGCAAAGCCGAGTTCATAGCCGCGTGCACCGGGCAAGTCCTGGATCAGCAGACCTGTCACCATCGGTGCTGCGATACCAGCGAGCGAGGCGACGGAATTGTTGATCGCCAGCATCGCCCCGCGCTGCGAAGCAGGTACCACTTCGGCCAGCACCGCCGGCCCCAGCGAGTAGACGATCGGCGTGCAGCCGAGCGCCAGCGTGATCAGGCCGACGCGGAGCCACTCGACCTGCGGGCCTTCAAAGAGAACGGCCAGCAGCAGGCCCGCCACAATCAGGAGCGCGGACAAATAGCGGCCGCGCGCCGTCCTTGACGGGATTCCTTTTTTCATCAGCAGCTCCGATCCCCAGGCAAGCCCGATGCCGAACGGAATCATCAGGGCCACCACGCAGGCATACAGCCATCCCGATGCGATGCCGCCGAAGCCGAGCCCACGCTCGAAATAGGCCGGCAACCAGGTCAGGGTGAGCGCGAGACTCCAATAGCCGACAAAATGCGTGATCGCGCAGCCAAGCACGCTGCGATCGAACAGCAAATGCAGATAAGGCAGTGCAACCGGATCGGATGCCGCCCCCGCATCGACGGCGCTGTCCTGTTCTCCCTCCTCGGCGACGGCGAGCCAGATCAGCGACCACACGCAGCCGATCACGGCGAGCACCAGGAAGTTCGCCCGCCATCCCCAGGTGGCCGAAATCAGAGGGATGAGGAGGCCGGCGGCAATCAGCCCGACGCTGGAGCCCTGCGCGACGATCGAGATCGGCAGGCTGCGCTGGTGGTTGGGAAACCATTTGGTGAGCGCGTGAATGGCAACAGGCCAAGCCGGCCCCTGCGCCGCGCCGAGCACCGCACGGCAGATGATGATCACCCAGATCGACGCGGAGTAGGCGATCGGCAACTGGCAGGCCGACCAGATCAGGACCATGCCCAGGATCAGTGCCCCGGCCTTGAAGCGGTTGGCGAGGAATCCGCCGAACACGCCCCCGATCGCGAACAGCCAGAAAAAGCCGCTGCCGATATCGCCGAATTGTTTCGGCGACAGGTGCAACTCGTCCATCATGGGAACGGCGACAAGACCGAGCACGATCTTGTCCAGAAAATTGATCAGCATGAATACGGTGAGCAGGAGGGCGACGGCCCAGGCTCGCCCGCCGCTGGATGCCTCGTTCACCCCGCCTCCAAAACCTGCCGCACCACTGAGAGCTGTTCAAGTAATCGTGTGCGCCCGAAGGTGTAACACATGACGGGCTGGTTGCGAAACTGCACGGAACTACCTTTAGAGGAGCTTTTTATGCCGATGCGCCTGCCCATCTCCCTCGGACTTCCACTCGGCCTTTCATTTGGCCTTCTCGCCCTTCTCGCCCCGGCCGGCGCCGGGGCGGCCGAACGCCCCGTCGTGGTCGAGCTGTTCACCTCGCAGGGATGCTCATCCTGCCCGCCGGCCAACGCCTATCTGAACGAAATGGCCAAGGACCGTCGAGATGTGCTGCCGCTGGCGTTCCATGTCACCTATTGGGACCGGCTCGGCTGGAAGGACCCGTTCTCGCTGGAAGCCGCGACCGCGCGCCAGGACCGCTACGGCCATCGCTTCGGCGACGGCTCCTACACACCGGAGATCGTGGTGGACGGCGCCTCCAGCCATGTCGGTTCGGACCGCGGGGAAATCGGCCCCGCGATCGAGCAGGCCAGGCGCAACAGTGAGACCGCGGCCCCGGTCAGCGTCAGCAAGGACGGCGGCAATCTCGTGATCGAGGTCGGCGCCGGCAAGGGAAGCGGCAAGGTGCTGCTGATCGGCTACGACCACGATCACCAGACCGCGATCCGCCGCGGCGAAAATGGCGGCCGCACGCTTGCGGAATCCAATGTGGTGCGCTCGGTCCGCGCCATCGGCGACTGGCAGGGCACTCCGCTCCGCCTCAACGAGAAATTCCCTGAAGGCCAGGATGTCGCCGTCATTCTCGAAGCACCCGACGGGCGGATCGTCGGGGCGTCGAAGCTCGGCGGCTAACGCACGGATTGCGCGAAGGCGCTGGCGGACCCGAACGGAAAGATACCCAAGTCGGAGCGGTAACACGCGAGGTCAAGCTGCCTTCATTTGGTGGGTTCGTTCTGCCAAACCGCCGATCTGTTGCCGTGACATTGGGTTCGTTCTGCCAAAAGGTATTTCAGCGGCCGCTGCTGTTCCGGCTTGTCGGTCGACCTCCCAAGCGCACGCTGGCGATTGCATCCGCCAGTTCCCCCAAGGCTCGCTCGCGCAACGACAGAGTTCTGCGTTCATAGCGGGCCAATTTGTCCAGCTGCTTTGCAAGG